>ONMP01000028.1 GCA_900318935.1 uncultured Actinomycetes bacterium | reverse complement strand
GGACCTACTACGTCCGCGTGCGCCCGTACAGGGTCGAGTCCGGCACCACCTACACCGGCGTCATCTCCGGCTACCGCGCCGCCAAGGCGAAGTAGCCGCGCTCTCTGGGGACTAGTCCATAGGGGACAGTCCCCCCAGTCACGGTGACAGGGGGGACTGCCCATTTTTGTCATTTGGTAAAGGAGCCACTATCGAAAGGAAGTAACAATGCCCTACCCCGAGAACTTCGTCGTTCGCCTCTTGATCTGCATCGTCGGCATGTGCGCCCTCTGGATATTGGGGAGCTACATCTCGACCGTGCTCATTAGCCACGAGGAGTTTGCGCTTCGCGCCACGCACTTCGTTATCCCCGCAATCCTAGGCGTAGTCGAGGCCTTCGTCTGGAAGCCCAAGGAATAAGCAAGGGGAGGTGCAACGTGAAGAAATTCGAGTTCAAGAAGGCAGCCGCGACGTTCCTTGCCCTGGCGATGACCGTGGTGCTCGTCGCCTGCGGCGGTGGCGCAGACGGTACCCCGCCGACGGACGGCAGCAACGCAGAGCAAGCCGCAGCTGCCTCTGGAGAGCTTGCAGGCAAGCCTTGGGTCACGTCGATCATGCAGGGCAACCTGCCAGCCGAGAAACCCGAGGCAAAGGATGACCTCTACACTCATTACGCATACGACTACCTTGCAGCTCACCAGGAACAACCTGGTTCGCGCGTTGACGAGTATACCGCCGAGCTGCAGTCCACCAATCTGGCATCGATCAAAGATACCTCAAAGTCGAATCACGACCTCGATCAGCTGCGCATCTTCTTTAACCAGGCAGCAGACACCGAGACCCTGCAAAAGACGGGGCTCTCTGAGGTGCAGCCCTACCTCGACCGCATCGACAAGGTCGCCTCAATCGAGGAGATGAACGACCTGCTCGTAGCCGACGACTTCCCGTTCAGCCCGTTTGTCATCGCGAACCTTACCATGAGTGACACGCGCGACGTTAACATCGTGGTAGTCAACCCCAACCTCGTGCTTTCAGACCCAATCCTTGTGGGCGGGATGCTTTACCAGGATTCCGATGACCCCCAAACGCAAGAGAGCCTCGATAGGTCCTTGCTCATGTCTGGCGGCGACGCGCTCTTGGATCTCCTTGCCCAAGGAATGGAATCGGAAGAGGTCCTTGAGGTATTTAACGGTATCTCAAGCTTCGAGAAGGCGTACGCCAAGCATCTGGACTACAGCGGCAGATACTCACAGATGGACTTTGGTGCCGCTGCCGATGCAGTGAGCGCTAGCTACGTCACGCTCGATGAGCTGTGTGCTGCTTGTCCCAACTTCCCCATGCAGCAACTGCTCGACAAATTAGGAAAGGGCACCTCACCCCGCTATAGCGCGGCGGTTGGCTGGGTAGAGGCGTTCAACGGAGTGTGGACGGACGAGAACCTCGACGTTATCAAGCAAATGGCACGACTCAAGGTACTCAACGAAACACGCCCATATCGCGATCCCACCGCCTTGAATCAGTACATCGAAATGGAAGGCAATCCCGTTCCCGATGCCGAGACATTTGCCTACAAGTCGTGCGACAGTTTGGACACATTTGCGGTCATTCTTGCCAACAACTTTGTGAACGAGAGCCTTGGCGCGAACGCCAAGGGTCGTCTCACGCAGCTCTCGCAGGACATTGTAAACACGTACAAGGAACTCGTCGCCAACACAGCATGGGTGGGCGACGAGTCGCGGGCACGCATCGTCGAAAAGCTTGACCACATGACGCTCAACGTACTTGAGCCGGCAGGCGGCTACTACGACTACAGCGGACTCGAGCTCACGCCCACCGACCAAGGCGGTACGCTCATGGGCAACTACCTCAAACTCAAGCAATACCGCCTTGACCAAGAGAGCAAGTTGGTCGGAAAACCTGCTATCGCGGCACCTCTCTGGTTTACGGTCAAACCCACCTTTGCCAACTGCTACTATGATTCCTCGTCCAACTCCATCAACATTCCCCCAGGATATGTTACGAGCCTGTACTATTCTGACGACATGAGCGATGAGGACTTGCTTGCGGGCATAGGCTACACCATTGGCCACGAGATCAGTCATGGATTCGACTACGCCGGCGCTCAATCGACGCATATGGCACACCCAATCCCGTGTTTGCCGATGCCGACGTGGACGCATTCGTCCTTAAGGCCTCAACACTCGCTTCGTATTACAAAGGAATCGAGGTGGCACCCGACACCATGGTCAACGGCGAAAACGTCGTCACCGAAGCGGCTGCCGACCTCTGTGGCATGCATGCCGTCTTGGAGATTGCCAGCAAGTCAGATGCCGTCGATTACGACAAGTTCTTCTCCACGATTTCGAATGACTGGGCGCAGGTGATTCCGCAGCAGACGATGGCTACTCAGCTCCTCGACACCCATCCCTTGAACAACCTTCGCATAAACGTCAACGCACAGATGTTCGACCCGATCTACGAGAAGCTCGGCGTTGCGGAGGGCGACGCCATGTACCTCGCTCCCGAGCAGCGCATCAACATATGGGGCCCCAACGCATAAGAACCCGTAGGCACTGATGTAACGCTTGGCCCCAATGGCAGTTCGCCATTGGGGCCAAGCGTTTGCTCATACAATACTAGCCACATTCGCCACATCAAAGAAGCCATATTACGTCACTGCTCCTACTCCAGAATAACAGTGCCGGGGTTCGACTCCCTCCCCCTTTGGTCTACCATGGGTACCTGTCAGTGCTCGCAAAGACAATAATGTGGGAGGAACAGGATGGGGGAGAGGTCTGCTCTGTCGCGGCCGATCGTCGTGGTCGCGCTTGCGTCGGTAAGCTGCGCGCTGTGGGGCAGTGCCTTTGCAGCCGTGAAGACGGGCTACGACCTGTTTCAAATCCCTGCGAGCAACCCAGCGGGGCAGCTCCTGTTTGCCGGAATGCGTTTCGCGCTAGCTGGCTTGTTCGTGCTCGTGGGAACCTTCGTCGCGCGCAGGTGCCTTCCTGTGCCTACCCGCGATGACCTGCTGCCTATCACGCTCTTGGGTCTCTCGCAGACGGCCCTGCAATACGCGCCGTTCTACTTGGGACTTGCCCACGCCTCTGGTACGAACGCATCGTTGGTCCAAGGGACTTCCGTCTTTATCCAGATGCTTCTTGCCACGTTGGTGTTCCGCCAAGAGCGACTCACCGTGCGCAAGCTGGTTGGGTGCCTGCTGGGTGTCGGCGGCGTGGCACTGGTGACGCTGCGTGGCGGAGGTGCGCTCGGATCGTGGTCGTGGATGGGGGAGGGTCTCGTGTTGGCTTCGATCGTTGCCGGTGGTTGCGCTGCCTGCCTCATGCGTAGGTACTCCGCCGCGGGCGATCCTCTTCTGCTCACGGGCTGGCAGTTCGTGTGTGGCGGCCTAGCGCTGGTGGTCATCGGCTTGGCTTTGGGTGGACGCGTGGGCGCTTGCTCGCCTTTGGCTCTGGGAGTGCTGTGCTACCTCGGCATGCTCTCGGCGGTCGCGTTCTCGCTCTGGTCCTCCCTGCTTAAGCACAATCCCGTGTCGTGCGTGGCAGTATACCGACCGCTCATCCCCATGTTTGGCGTGGCTTTCTCCGTTGTCGTGTTGGGAGAGGCCATTCCCATCGGCCAACTCCCCGCGCTGGTGGTTGCGCTCGCGCTCATAGTCGTGGGCACGTTGGTGGTAAATGTCGACTGGGGCAAAAAACTGTGAGACGATTCGCCGCATCATGCATACTATTTGTGACAGCAAAATCCGGCTTGAACGTTAGGAAGGGAAGCGACCATGGCCAATGAGCTCAACCTCACCGAGGACCAGCAACGACGCATCGAGGAGGCGCAGACGCCCGAGGAGAAGGTGCGCATCATCAACGAGGCGCTTGGCATTGCACGCGACGGGGAGGAGCTCTCCGAAGACGAGCTCGACAACATAAGCGGCGGCGGCTTCGGGTGGCCAGGGAGTGTAGAGGAGATCAAGGAGACGCTCACCTTGGCAAAGCTTATGTACGATAGCTACGGTGCCGACGTTGCGAACGTCTTCTTAAGTGGGAAGGACTATCCCGCAATTAAGGAATATGCCATGCGTACGGGGGAGGGATTCGACGACCTACGCCAGTACTGGCTCGACAGGCTTGAGCACAAGGGGGAGGGGGAACTCATCTCCCCGAAGACTCTCGATTTCCATCTCTAGGCGTCGGCGCTCCTCCTAACTAGCAGGAAATCACAGGCCAACCGTAGTTTCGGTTGGCCTTTTTGAATGGCGGCTGGTGGACAGACGTTGCGTTCCCCACCGTCAGAGCAGCTCCGCAAGGTGCTTAGCACAGAGGGCAAGGCGATTGCTTCTCTGCTCGAAAAGAAAGGTGTTGAGCTCGGAGACGAGCAGCTTGAAGATGTGGCCGGTGGCGTATATGTCAATGGCTGGAACATACGGGAAGATGATGAAGAGGCGTGGGAAAGGCTAAGGAGGGAACTCCGCAGCGAGCCGTCATGCTCTAGTTACTAACGAAGAGAGCGCGTCCAAAAACCATGGAATTAATGCGTGAGGGCGCCAGCCCCCTCTCGTCGGAGGCGGCGCTCTCATTTGTGTTGCGCGTTCTTTCAAGAAAAGACGTTGCGGGAACCCTTCTGGATGCAGAAGCCGTTGTATTGGCGCATAAGCTTGTGGCGTTTCAACCACGACATCATTTGGCGGACACGTATCTCGAGCAATCGCTTATGGGAGGCGCCCCTCGTGCGTTTTTCACCCTCGACGCCACAGAGTTTCACTACCTCGACCACATGACAGATGGCAGTTGGGCGACACGCGTTGGCTTTTGCTCTTGCATAGACGCCATGAAGAATGATTGGCTTGTCGGTGTCGTCGCGGACGAGAACGACGTGCATACGTTTGTGTGGACCGACGACTCCGTTCCTGCGGCGCGTATGGCTGCCAAAGATGCCTTCTTCGCCCAGGTATTGCTGCCCTTCTTGCGGTCGTGCTGGCGTTCCAGGGACTCGTGCCCTCTGTCGCGCTTGCCGAGCGGCGCGAGGTCAGCATGGAAAACCACGTCTCGTCAGCTGACCAGACGACCACGATCGGAGTAAACCGCCGAATAGCTCAAAGCGGGTCACCCGTCGGCGGGGAGATTTGGCCGCAATCGAAAGAGGCAGCCCTCTGAGATTGCGGCTCTTTCGTGCTTCGGACCTTCTAAAGTCCGCCTAACGGAAGTGAATGCAATTTCATGTCTCTCATAGTCGGTATGGTAGCATTGCGGGAGCTTCCAGTTGGTGAGTGAGGAGGTCGTGGTTTTGGACGGCATGCTCAGCAGGGTAAGAATATCTGGATTCAAGTCGATACGCGAGTGCGATGTACGACTTGGCCGCACGAACGTCCTCATAGGTGGCAACGGAGCCGGGAAGTCGAACTTCGTTTCGGCCTTTGGTTTCTTGCAGGACATACTTGCCGAGGACCTCCAGATGAGCGTGGCGAGGTCGGGGCTCTCTTCTCTGCTCTACGAGGGACGCAAGGTGACTGACGAAGTTGCTCTCGAATTCGCCTTTGGACGAAACGCTTATGGATTGCGTCTTGTGCCCACAGACGATAATAGTCTAATTATCGGCAAGGAGTATATCAGGGATTATGGTGTCGAGCCGCCTAACGATAGAGACGTCTCGCGCGCTACTAGGGAATCGCGCTGGTATCGAGGTGCTGAAAACGGTGTCGACTATTACGCGCTCACCGTTCTTCAACACGGGGACTGGCGTGTGTACCACTTCCACGATACTAGTCGGGGCTCGCGGATCAAACAAGAGCATGCACTGACGAATGGCAACACTCTCGCAAGTGATGCGTCGAACCTGGCAGCGTACCTCTATATGTTGCGCGGAACATACCCCAGGAGTTACCGTCGCATCGTCGGGGCAGTACGTCTCGCTGCGCCATTCTTTTCCGATTTCGTACTGGTGCCAAGTGCGGCAAACAATGACAGAATCGTACTCAAGTGGCGCCAGGCGGGCTCCGAGGACGTGTTTGGTCCGTCGCAGTTTTCCGATGGGACCTTGCGATTTGCCTGTCTGGCGACGCTCCTCCTTCAGCCTCCGAATCTCATGCCATCCACGATCATCATCGATGAGCCGGAGCTCGGATTGCATCCCTATGCCATTCGCCTCCTTGCCGAGATGATTCGTTCGCTTCCCGATGGCAAGCAGTCCATCGTGTCGACACAGTCGGTCGAGCTGCTCGATGAGTTCGACATTGACGAAGTTATCGTGGTTGATCGTGGCAGCTGGGGGTCAGAGTTCAAACGCTTAGACGAAGACGCTCTGCGTGAATGGGTCGAGGACTACTCTCTTGGCGAGCTGTGGAAGATGAACCTGATCGGGGGGCGGCCGTCGTGACGGGCAAGAGGGTATACATATATTGTGAAGGCCAGACCGAAGAAACCTTCGTTAAGAGGATTCTTTCTTCCTATTTAGCTGGTGTGGGTATATACGCCTATCCCGTTGCCGCAGCAACGAAGCGTACTGCCCGAAAGAAGTTCAAAGGTGGGGTAACGACCTATGATCGGATAAAACACCAGCTTGAAATGCTGTGCAAGCAGTATGAAAGCGAGCTCGTTACGACCATGATAGATTACTATGCTCTCCCTCCGGAGACTCCAGAACTGAGCGATTCGGTTGGCGACGCGAACGTCAAAGCACGTCGGGTAGAGGAAGCGATAAAAAAGGACATAGGGGAGCCGAACCTCTTCGTTCATCTTCAGATTCATGAGTTCGAGGCGCTTCTCTTTTCGGACCCCCGAGCGTTCGAGATACTCGTTGAGGATGGAGAGGGCATGGAAAGAGTGGAGAAGATGGTGCGGATTCGTGCGGACTTCTCAACGCCAGAAGATATCAACAACGCATACGAAACAGCACCGTCCAAACGGATAGCACATGTCTTTCCGACGTACAAGAAGGTTACGGATGGCTTGTCCGTTGCGGAGCTGGTTGGAATCGACGCCATGCTGCTCGAATGCCCCCACTTCGCAGAGTGGGTCAGGTTGCTTATACGATTGGCTCGTTGACGACGTGTTGCGCCATACTCGTGCAACGCACATTGGGGCGAATAATCGAATGGCGGAGTCGGACCTCGAGCTGTCGTTATGGGGGCTGGCAAGAAGCCCGTGGATGATTGTGTGGCGATGAGTTTGGCTTCTTGTCGCAGAAGCCCGGTGATACGAAGACTGTTTTTGTTCCTTGAGATGTGCGTTACCGTGGAGCCATTCCTCCGGATCTTCGTTCGCGAGGCTCGCTTTCCCTCGAATTGACGTCGGTGTGGTTTTTTACCTCCTGTTTGACGTTCGTGTGGCTCGTCTCGCCACGTCGACGTCGATTCCGCGGAATTCTCCCACACGAACGTCGAATCCGCGGAAACGCTGCCACGCTGACGTGAAACCGGCGGAAAACTTCCACGCCGTCGTCAATCCCAGGGAACGCGACGTGTGGGCGCTACCTCGCCGGCGGTCCGGGGATGCCAGAAGCATGGCTCCGACCACAATTCTTCGGCCTGAGCAAAAACTTCCTGAGACAGACCCCGCGCCAGCGCGTATGAATAAGCGAGGGGACGAAGAGGGTCGCACGGGGCGGCCGGCGCCTCCTAGAAAAGGAAGTGATAAACATGCTGAACGCCAACACCACTAGCAAGTCCATCTCCGTCGCAAAGAACGTTGTTGCCTGCGCCCTCGCAGCCGCCCTCGCGATTGGCGGCCCCTGCGTAGCCATGGCCGCGCCCCAAGTCCAGACCCCGTCAGCATCTGCGTCTGCCTCAACCACGCAGGCTGAATACATCGGTGACAAGGCTGCACTGAAGGTTGGCCTCAAGGACGCGAAGCTTGCGAAGAAGGACTGCACCGAGGTGGAGGTCGAACTCGACCTCGACGATGGCACGCCCCACTATGACGTGAGCCTCAAGTCGGGCGGACGCGAGTACGACTACGACATCGACGCGCTCGATGGCACAATCCTGCACCATACGGTGGAGATTGACGATTGATACGTCTGCCCGCTCCACCCTTAGAAGGCCCTCCTAACGGAAGTGAACGCAACTTCACTTCCGTTAGGCGTTACAATAGGAAGCGAATCCGGCGGGTTGCGGCACAACCGACTTCGTGCTCGCCGGGAGTGGCCCAAATCAAGGAGGAGCCATGTGGCCAAGTGTTGGCTGTGAAGAACGGAAGTGGGTTCGTGATCCCGACGATCTTGCGTTCATCCCAAAGAGTCGCAGACGCAAGATACTCCCCACCTATGAGGCCGCGCTTCCCCCTGTCATCTCCCGTGAGGCGGTCAATCTGCCATCTGAAATCATGCGACGCATTGCCGAGGTCGAGGTTCTGGTGGCACGCTTCGATCAGAGCCAATCTATCAAGGAGTATGACCTTCCGGCGCTCCTTCTCAGAAGCGAGTCGTCTTCTAGTTCGCAGATTGAGCGGCTTCCCGCCCTTCTGGTGGAGCAGCCCGTGGTGAGTGCGGGCTACGTCGCTGAACGCTTGGGTATAACGGACAGGTCGGCACGGTCTCTGATTGAGTCTGCTTGCGCGCGCGGGATTCTTTCCAAGGTGGGCAATGCTAGGCGTGGCGCGTTCTATCAAGCACCAGAACTCGTGGAAGTTTTGGAAGAGGCGTCGAGTATCCAAGGCTTCTTGCCGCGGGCGTGAATGCTGGTGTTGTCAGCTTTCACCTGAAAATGTGTCTATTTCACCGAGTTAACTCTACCTATCACTTTTATGGGGGTCGATGCACCCGTCACCCACGTGTAAGATGAGACCATCCAATTCATGAAGGGAGGGCTGCGCATGGACAAGACAATGCGATCGAACATTGTGTCTCGGGTCGTGTTGAGTGTCCTGGCCGTGCTCTCCGTCACGTTCATCCTCGTCGGCGTGAGTAACCTCTACAGTCTGTACAGGAACTTAGCCGAGAACGACGGATCCGTGGTGCGTGCGTCGCTTCGGGACAAAAAGCAGTATGCCGTCCTCTTCCTGTCGTCCTACAGCCAGTCGCACTTCTCCGTGCCCTTGCAGTGGGAAGGCATCAGTGAGGTGTTCAGGGGGACAGAGGTCCTGCTTGACACCGAGTACATGGACATGAAGAACAACGCCGACGATGAGTCCCAAGCCCTTTTTGAGCAACTCCTGCGCCACAAGCTCGAGTCGCATACCTACGAGGTGCTCATCGTCGGGGATGACGCGGCGCTCAACTTCGCCGAGGAACACCGCGATGATCTCTTCAAAGGGGTGCCGGTTGTCTTCCTCGGCGTCAACGACATCGACCATGCCCGAAGAGTTCACATCGAGGGGTGGGCGACCGGCATCCCCGAGCAGTCCAACATGGCCGACGTCTTTAGGGCGGCGGCGGACATCTTCGATGCATGCGACACATTCGTCTGCGTCGTGGACGACACCGAGACCGGCAAGGCAGATGTCGCATCCCTCGAGCAGGTGATGCCCCAGTTCCCTGACCACAAGTTCGAGATTGTTAATCTCTCCCACCTGAGCGAAGAGGAGTTCCTGAAAAGGATGGGGGAGCTCAAGGACAACACCATCGTCTTTGAGCTTGACGCTTTCAGGGACCGGGATGGCAAGGTCTACACGATTGACGACGTGTGCAGGCTTCTGGCCGACAACTGTCCGCGCCCAGTCTTTCGGGTGAGCACGGGCGGGGTGGGCAATGGGGCTCTCTGCAGCGGCTTCCTCGATTTCACAAAGTTCGGCACCGATGCCGGGCAGATGGCTATCGACATCTTGAACGGCAAAGCGCCCGCTGACATCGACTTGGCCAGCGATTCTGCCACGGAGTACGTATTCGACTACCAGCAGCTCAAGCGATTCAACATCAAAAACTCCCAACTGCCGGATAACTCAATCGTCGTAGGTGGCGACTCCATGCTCGTGCAGAACTACGGGGCCATCCTAAAGCCCCTGTCCTACGTCATTGCTGGCTTCGCCTGTCTGACCCTCTTCCTCGTGCTGGTGTTTCTCAAGGCGCGGAGGAGCGAGAGGGACCTTTACTACCGTCACTATCATGACTCCCTGACCGACCTACCAAACCGAAACGCCGCCAAGCAGCTGCACGGGAGACGGGCTGTCGGCTCCGTTGCTCTCATCGACATCGACGGCTTCCGCTTCATCAACGAGGTCTATGGCTACGATAGGGGGGACGTGGTCATTAAAACCTTGGCGGACCGCCTTCGCAGTTTGCCCGATATCAGGTGCGCCCGCTACGGCTCGGACGAGTTCCTGGTCATGTTTGATGGCGACATCACCCGAGAGGGCGGGCTGTTCGACGAATTGGTCAGGCTTACACACGAGCCGGTCGAGGCCGATGACTATTCGATTGAGATTACTTGCTCGGCCGGCATCGTCGCCCGCGACGGGAACCAGACCCTCGAGGAGCTCATGACCGATGCCGACCTCGCCCTCTACGAGGCCAGAGAGTCGAGAGGGCGCAGCCGCTGCGCATACTACAGCCCTCAGATGCGGGAAAAGATCGACGGCAGGCGCCAAATCATCAGTTCGCTGGACCGTGCAATCGTCGAAGAGAGCTTCAGGGTGGTCTACCAGCCCCAGATCGACCTGACGAGTGGGAAGCTGCATGGATTCGAGGCCCTGTGCCGCTTCAAGGACGACCTCTATTACCCTAACGAGTTCATTCCCGTGGCGGAGAAGGTCGGCCTCATCATCCAGGTCGACCGTATCGTGACCAAGAAGGCGGTCGAGCAGATGCGTGCCTGGAGGGATGCGGGCTTCGAGGTCCCGTCGATATCGATCAACTACTCGCCCACCCAGCTCAAGGACACCGAGTACTGCGCCTGGCTCAAGGGACTCTTGGACGAGGCACAAATCCCCGCTAATCTCATCAAGCTCGAGGTCACGGAGAGCGGGTCCTTCGACGGCAAGAAGGCCCAGCTGTTCTTCTCGGAGGTCCACGAGATGGGGATGCAGCTAGCACTCGACGATTACGGCACCGGCTACTCCACCTTGAGCGCCATGAGCGACTATCCCATGGACTACATCAAACTGGACAAGTCCGTGAACGACAGCTACCTGCAGCCGGGAAGCGAGCATTACCTCGAGTCCCTCGTGAGCTTCATCCACGGTCTCGGCAAACGTGTGGTGGCCGAGGGCGTCGAGGACGCGGTTCAGATTGAGTTGGCAAAGAAGCTCGAGATCGACTACATCCAGGGCTACTACTATTCCCCACCGCTTGATGCGGACGACGCCGAGCTGTGGTTGATTAGGGCTTAGTCGCGGGCGTTGCCGACGGGCATCGAATGCGGGGTGGCCTATACTAGTCTGTGCCCATGCCAATGAAAGGTGCCCCCATGACCGATCAGTTCGACCGTGATGCCGCGCGCAATGACCTGCTCATACTCGTTGACGGACTCGACCGACAGGTGGGTGTCGCAACGAAGATGCGAGCGCATCGGGAAGGGCTTCTTCACCGGGCGTTTTCGGTGGTGTTAGTGCGCGATGCCCCGAACGGTTGCGAGCTGCTCCTCTCGCAGCGTGCCGAAGGCAAGTACCACTCGGGTGGCCTCTGGGCAAACAGCTGCTGCAGCCACCCGCGAGAGGGAGAGCCGACTATCGATGCCGCCTATCGTCGCGTGCGCGAGGAGCTGAGTGTTGAGGCGTGCGAGCTGCGGGAAATAGGATCCTTTGCGTATCGGGCCGCATTCGGCAATGGCCTTGTTGAGTATGAGTACGATCATGTTCTCGTGGGCGCGTATACCGGCGAGCTCCGGCCCGACCCCGCAGAGGTGTCGGCGACGCGTTTGATCTCTGCTGACGAGCTTGCCCGCGAGCTCGCCGAGCGACCGGAGGACTTCGCCGCCTGGGCCTACACCGTGCTCTCGATGGTTCTGGCCACGTTGTAGGTCGGCGCTTCTTTGCATACGGATCGTTCGACGCCCGACGAGGACGTGCCATTCTTGGTCGGTGTACACCGTCAGCAGCCCTCTATGGTGTCGATCTCTATCTCGTTGCCTCTCAGCAACACCGTATCCGCGTCGCCGCAATGCGGGCAGGTCTTGCCGTGCTCGATGGTTCCGTAGGTCCTCCCGCAGGCGTTGCAGACGGTTACGGCGGCGATAGGTCGGATGTCGAGCGTGGCGTCATGCAACACCTCCGTGCGCCTGACGGCCCAGTTCCAGCAATCAAGCAGGTAGTCGGGCAGAACGCCTGAGACCTCGCCGAGGTTGAGCGACACCCTCGAGATGGTCGCGAGCTCGTTTGCGCGTGCGACCTCCTCGAGGGTGTCAATCATGTGAAACACGATGCCGAGCTCGTGCATGCCTCTCCTCTACCTGCCGAGCTTACCCTTGAGGATGCGGATGCCGCGCTTGGCTGCGTAGGGGAGGACGGCCTTGACCTTGTCCTCGCTCGCCCACATGCGGCTGGCCTCGGGCACGTCGCGCGTGAGGTGGATGGCGTCGAACTCGCAGCGTGTCGTGCAGAGCCCGCAGCCGATGCACTTGTTTGTGTCGACGATGGAGGCGCCGCACTTGAGGCAGCGTGCCGTTTCGATGCGAATCTGCTCTTCGGTGAAGGTGAGGTTGGGATCGTCCCAGTTGTGCAGGATGCGCTCGACGCGTTCGCAGGACGGTATCTGGCGGCCGGCATGGTCGTAACTGTTTGGATTGAGCACGATGTCGTCCTTGTCGAGCTCCACGTAGTGGCGCTGGTTGCGCGAAAGGGTAAGCGACGAGCCCATTTGCACGAAGCGATGCAGGCTGATGGCCGCCTCGTGACCGGCGGCAATGGCATCGATGGCGAACTTGGGCCCGGTGTACACGTCTCCACCGATGAACACGTCGGGTTGCGCCGTCTGGTACGTTTGCGGGTCTGCCGCCACGCGACCACCTGGTCCGACCTCGATGGCGCTGCCGTCGAGCAAGTCGCCCCATTCGATTGTCTGGCCGATGGAAAGAACCACATGCTCGCAGGGGATGAGCGTCGTTTCGTTCTCGTCGTAGACAGGGGAGAAGCGTCCCTCATCGTCGTAGACGCGCGTGCAGCGCTTGAAGCTGACACCGCAGACCTTGCCGTCCTCGTCGAGCTCTACGCGCGCGGGTCCCCAACCGTTGAGAATGGTCACGCCGTCCTGCTCGGCTTCGGCTATCTCATGGGGAAGCGCCGGCATCTCGCTGCGCTGCTCAAGGCTCACCATGGTCACCTCGTTCGAGCCGCAGCGTACCGAGACGCGCGCCGCGTCGATGGCCACATTGCCCCCGCCCACGACCACGGTGCGTCCGTCGACCTCGTATGTTGGGTCCTCGAGTGCGTTGCGCAGGAACTCAACTGCCGTGAGTACATCTGCCGCATCCTCGCCCGGGATGCCCGCACGGCGGCCTCCCTGGCAGCCGATGGCCAGGTAGAACGCCGCAAAGCCCTGCTCGCGCAGCTCGGCGAGCGTCACGTCGCGTCCGACCTCCACACCGCAGCGGATTTCCACGCCCATCTGGCGCATGATGTCAATTTCGGCCTCCACGACGTCCTTCTGCAGCTTGTAGCTGGGGATGCCATAGGTGAGCATGCCGCCAGGACGGGCGTTCTTCTCAAAGACGACCGGGTTATAGCCCATGTCGGCAAGGTAATAGGCGCAGGTGAGGCCAGCGGGTCCGGCTCCGATGATGGCGACCTTCTCGGGCAGGCGACCGCGCGTGGAGGGGATGGTGGGCTCGGGAATGTAGCGGTGCTCGGCCTCAAGGTCCTTCTGCGCCACGAACTTCTTCACGTCGTCGATGGCGACGGCCTCGTCCACGGTGCCGCGTGTGCAGGCGGCTTCGCAGCGCTTGTTGCACACGCGCCCGCAGACGGCGGGGAAGGGATTTTCTTTCTTGATGAGTGCGAGCGCCTCGCGGTAGCGGCCCTGCGCCGCCATGCGCAGGTAGCCCTGAACGGAGACGTGTGCGGGACAGGCAACCTTGCAGGGCGCGGTGCCCGTGTCATGGCACTCGATGCGGTTGTTGTTCTTGTAGTCGGGGTCCCAGTCATCCTCGCCCCAGCCACGGGCGTCGGGCAGCGGCTGCTTGGGATACTCGAGCTTGCCCGTGCTCGTCGGAAGCTTCTGTCCCAGCTGTACGGCGCCCGCCGGGCACACCTCCACGCAACCAGCGCAGGCGACGCACTTCTCCTCGTCCACGTGCGCGCGGTAGGCGGAGGCGCTCATGTTTGGCGTGTTGAAGAGCTGGGAGGTGCGCAGGGCATAGCACACGCTCACGTCGCAGTTGCAGATGGCAAAGATCTTGTCCTCGCCGTCGATGTTTGTGATCTGGTGGACGTAGCCGTTGCGTTCGGCTAGCAGCAGGATGTCGATGACCTCGTCGTAGGTGATGAAGTGACCTTTGCCGGTCTCCACCAGGTAGTCTGCCATGTCACCCACGCCGATGCACCAGTTCTGCGGGTCGCGCCCGCCATTGTCGCCGCGTGCACGCTCTGCCACGGCGCAGGAGCAGGCGCCCGCCGCGTAGCGATCGTATTTCTTGAGCCAATGCGAGAGGTGCTCGACCGATGCGGAGGAGTTCTGCTGCCTGATGGCGTACTCGACGGGGATGACGTGCATGCCGATGCCGGCGCCTCCGGGCGGCACCATCTTTGTCGCGACGGTGAGCGGCAGGTAGGTCATGCGCTCAAAGAAGGTGCCGATCTCGGGGTGTTCCTCCATCTGGCGCTGGTTCATGACGGTGAACTCGGCGGAACCAGGCACAAACATCGGGAGCACGTAGCGCTTCTCGTGCTCGGGGTTCCGTCCGTCAAGGTTCTCCCAGTTGTACTCGATGATGCCCTTGATGGAGAGGTCGTCCAGGATGCGCTGCGCTTCTTCCTCGCTGAGCCCCGCACCCTTGGCTACCTGCGCGAGCGTCTCGGGCACGCGCACCTTCATGTGTTTGGTGAGAGCTGCCTCTTCCTCGGTCATGACGGAGGCAAGGCCCCAGTAGTCGGGATTTTCGGCGGTGAGCTTCTCGAGGCCGAGCTTGATGGGGATGCGGTCGGTGATCTTTTTGCCCTCGCGCAGGACGCCGGGCTTCAAGGGCTCTGAAGCCGACGGTCCCGGCTCGTCGGGCGAAGCCGGCTTCCAGTGCGTTGCCGTGTCGTTTTCGGAGAAGTACTCCTCGGCGATGATGCGATGCGGCGTTCCGTCAGGTGCGGTCGTGGGGATGACGTTGCGTGCGGCGATTTCCTCGTCGGTGAGTCCTTGACGCATCACCTCGGCGCGTTCGTCCACGCTTGCGCCGCCGTAGGCGCGCTGCGGCCTGCCTGTGCCGTTTTCGGTTCGGTCTCCTTTTGCCATGCTTCCTCCCTATGCTTTCCACGTCATGACGGCGTTGCGCAACCAGTCGCACCAAGCTTCCATGCCCTCGCCGGTCTTTGCGGAGAGGGGCAGGATGGTGGCGTTCGGGTTGCGCATGCGTACGTTCTTTTCGAGTTCTTTGAGGTCGAAGTCGAAGTACGGCGCCACATCCATCTTTGACACTATCACGAGGTCACTGACCTCAAACATCAGCGGGTATTTGAGCGGCTTGTCGTGTCCCTCGGGAACGGAGAGAATCATGACCTTGGCGCCGGCTCCCGTGTCGAATTCGGCTGGGCAGATGAGGTTGCCCACGTTCTCGAGAAAGACGAGATCGAGCCCAACGATGCCGAGGTTGCGCAGTCCCTGCTCGCACATGGCGGCGTCGAGATGGCACATACCGCCGGTGTGTAGCTGGATGGCTCGTGCGCCGTGCGCTGCCACGGTGTGGGCGTCCACGTCGGAGTCCACGTCGGCCTCCATGACGCCGATGGCAAGTTCGTCGGCAAGCCGGTCGAGCGTGGCCGAAAGCAGTGTGGTCTTGCCCGAGCCGGGAGAGCTCATGAGGTTGATGAGCAGAGTTCCGACATCGCGAAGGCGTTCGCGTAGGGCTTCGGCAGCACGGTCGTTGTTTGCCCGCACGTCTTCCTTGACTTCGATGATGCGTATTTTGTCCATGGCTTGTCTTTCTGTCGAAAACTGTGGGCGACGAGCGTCCGTCTGCGCGCCATAATCGCAACTTGGACCTGAGACACAGCATAGCAAATCAGACAGATGTTTTGCTCGTATCCGGCGTGTTACGCCGTTCGATTACGAGATGCATACCGTTTGCAATTGGGCGTGCAATAGACCTACAATATGCCTTACGTCGATATCTGCACTAGGAAGGGAGTACACATGAAGAAGTATATTGCAGAGTTCATCGGCACGCTCGTCCTCACGACGTTGGGCTGCGGGACTGCCATGCTCGTTGGATGCGACGCTGCCAATGGGTGCGGCTACCTGCTGACTGCGCTGGCGTTTGGCCTCTCGATCGTTGCTATGGCCTATAGCATCGGTAACATCTCGGGCTGCCACATCAATCCTGCCGTATCGCTGGGCGTCTTCATGAGCGGTGGCATGGAGGGCAAGGATCTCATTGGTTACATCATCGCTCAGTGCGCAGGTGCCCTTGCTGGTGCTCTGCTGCTCTTTGGCATCTTTGGCCTCGGCGGTGTGGTTGACTTCACCGGTGGCCTTGGGTCCAATGGCCTCACTGGTGTCAATGGCAGCTTCTTGGCTGGCCTCTTCGTTGAGGTGCTTCTTACCTTCATCTTTGTGCTGACGATTCTGGGCGTTACGTCGCCTAACTTCAAGCATGGCTCCTTTGCTGGTCTCGTGATTGGTCTCACGCTCACGTTCGTGCACATCTTTGGCATCGGCCTCACGGGCACGTCCGTCAATCCCGCTCGTAGCTTCGGTCCTGCCGTAGTTGCCATCCTCATGGGAAACACCGCTCCTATCAAGTGCCTGTGGGTATTCATCGTCGGTCCGCTGCTGGGTGCGGCTCTGGCCGCCGTCATCTACGGCGTTCTCGAGTCGGAGGAGTAGCGCAGCGTCGCTACGCGACTGCAAGACAGGGCTTCGGGCCAAAGGGAGTATTCCCTTTGGCCCGTTTTTTATGAGGGGCCAAAGGGGAGTACCAGTACCCTTTGGCCCCTCTTGTGGAGTTTCCTGATACCAGCGCCGCAGGCTGCGATCATCTTGCCATCTCTGATATACATGTTGTGATAGTTAACATTTCGTCACATCGCGTGCCGAGTGGTGACGTGTGGAGCTGACAGGTCGCGGAGGATCTGTGCGAGGGCAATGGCCGAGGGTTTGGAGGTACATGATGGGATGGAACGGGGAGTCACTGGAAAAGAAAGTGCTTGCGTGCCTCATGAGCGTGGTGCTGGTGGTGGGGTTCGTGCCCACGTCGGCCTTCGCTGAGGCAGCGGAAGCGCTGACGACCGAGGGTCAACCGGTGATTGCGGAGGTTTCGGGTGACACGTCACCGGACGCTGAAGTCGGCGCAATCACCCAAGAGGATGAAGGCGCAGAGGTCGTGGGTGACCTAGAGGCAAACGACCAGCAGGCCGAGAAGATGCCGGCGTTCAAACAGGAGCGGGTCGTCGACGGTGTGGCCGTCTCCGTATCTGCGGAAGCGGGCGTCTTCCCGGAGGGTGCGACGCTCCGTGTTGAGCGTGCCGACGAGAGTGAGCGCCAGCTGGCCGACGCCGCCGTTGATGAGGCGCGAAGCGAGGGCCGAAGCGTGGCCGCCAGCTACACCTTTGACATCAAGGTGCTCGACGCTCAGGGCGAGGAGCTGCAGCCCGCCGACGGGCGGAGTGCCAGCGTGTCCTTCGGGTTGGCAGAGGCTGCTGACGGCAACCTGGAGACTGATGTTTATCACCTCGCGGAAGGGGATGCCACGGGTGAGCTCACCGCTGAGGTGCTGGACGTGGCAGCAGAGGTAGGCTCCAAGACCGGTGGTGAGGCCGCCGCAGTCGTGGAGACGGATGGCTTCTCCCTTTACGTCGTGGAGTTTACCTACGACAACCTGGAATACGTCCTTTCTGGCGACTCTTCCGTCGCGCTGTCTGAGATCCTTCAAGCAATCGGCCTGAACGGCGAGGTTACGGATGTAGCCGTCAGCGACGAGAGCCTCTTCTCCGCCTCCGACGAGACTGGCGAATGGATTGTCACCGCGCACAAGCCGTTCCTCACCGACGAGTGGATGCGGGTTACCATCAACGATGTTTCTTACCAGATTACCGTGACGGACGGCTATAACGAAGGCGTTGTCGATACTTGGAACGACATACGTTATAACATGGCGTACACAGAAGGCCTTGGTTACGATAATCGTGAGGATTATATATTGAAAGATGATATTACTGCCAAAGATACCGATACACTATTGATCCTAAACACCAGCATGAATGTCACACTTGACTTGAAAGGTCACACCCTCAGTCGCGGCCTGGAGAACAGCAGCTCACGTGAGGGCGGCCATATAATCTATGTGGGGAAAAACGCAACCCTGACGGTTAAAAATGGCACGTTGACCGGTGGCAACAACGAGGGCGATGCCGGCTGCATCTACAATGACGGTACCGTGATCATCGAAAATGTCACCATCACCGGCAACAAGTGCACCGGTAGCGGTGGTGCTATCTATAATAATGGCACCCTGACCATCAAGAGCGGCAGCATCACCGGTAACGCCGCAGGAAACACGACAAGCGTACATGGCGGCGGTATATACAACGTTGGTACGCTGGACTTGCAAGGCGGCTCGATTACCAACAACAGCGCGGGCGGCCAGGGTGGCGGCATTCTGCAACATGTCGACGGCACGATTAACATTTCCGGCGCGCCTGTGGTCAGTGGCAACAGCGCCTCGCAGGGCAATAACATCTACCTGCGTGCGGACAAAACCATGGGGGTCACGGACAAGCTGACCGACGGCGCAAGTCTGTACGTCAGCACCGGAGACGGGACCGGCTCCATCACCAAGGGTTACGGCACGTACAACATGGCGCAGCACCCCAACATGTTCTTACATGCTGACGATCCGGAGAAGGCCGTGCTGCAGTACGACGGTGAAGCCTATATCGGTGAACACAATGATCCGTGTCCAGACACTCCTTACATCTCCTATGAGTGGAACGGCAGTCGGCTGATAGCTAACGAAAACATGACCGATGACAATTGGATGAGCTGGCCGGAGGATACGAACATTCCTGGCGGCTATTTTGTGGTGGATGGAAATGTTACCGTGAACGGTAGGGCCACGCTGCATGGGAACACCTCCATCGTCCTCTGTGACGGCTGCGAGCTGAACGTGAAGGGCCTGTACATCCCCGCAGGCTGTATCCTGAACATCTATGGGCAGAGTGGCAACACGGGCAAGCTGGTCTCCAAGCCCTCCGGTGGTGCGGGCATCGGTGGCTACAGCGGGCACGACAACGGCAAGATTGTCATCCATGGCGGCACCATCCAGGCCACCGGCCACGACAACTGCGCGGGCATCGGCAGTAACTCCGGCAAGAAGACTGGCAGCGTGATCATCTACGACGGTACCGTGACGGCAACCGGTGGCAGCAATGGCGCGGGCATCGGCGGCGGTCGCAACAGTGACGCCGATTTGATCCAAATCTTCGGCGGCACCATCACCGCAACTGGTAAAAACAGCTCGGCCGGTATCGGTGGTGGTGATCCAGAGGACTCCACGGCATACTCGGAATACATCGAGATCTACGGCGGTACCGTCACCGCCAACGGGGACGATAAGGGTGCCGACATCGGCGGTGGCGAATACAGCAGCGCCACGGTAAAGATTTACGACGGCAAGGTCATCGCGACTGGCGGCGACGAGGGCGGCGCGGGCATTGGCAGCGGCAGGGACGGCGCGGCCAGTGACATCATCATCGCTGGCGGCAAAGTGGAGGCCAAGACTGCCAGCAGCAAAGCCGTCGGCATGGGAAACGTCGACAGCAGCAAGGGTACAAGCACCATGACCTTTGGCTACACCGACCAAAACAGGGAGGAAATCCGGATCACCTCGCCTAGCTACGGTGGTAGCGTGACGCTGGAGAATGACTTTACCTGCGAGGACACCGGTGAGAAGTTCTCGAAGGGGACGCATGCGGATACGGAGGGCATGGGCGGCACCCTCATTCTGGACGGCAGCCTGGTGGGCCGGTTCGTGGCCGGCAGCGGCGTGGTGGCCTCGCAGGGCAGCGTTCACGTGACCGGGAATGTGAACCTGATTCTGTCCGACGGTTGCAAGTTGGAAGCGAAGAATGTCAAAGTGGCTGCGGGCAGTAGCCTCACGATCTGGGGCCAGAGTACAGGCTCCGGAAAGCTTGTCGCCACGGCGGCGGATGGCAGCGGTTACGCGGGCATTGGCGGTGCGGACAGCGACTGCGGCACCATCATCGTCAATGGCGGTACGGTGACAGCAACGGGCGGAAGCAAGCTTAGGGCAGACGTCTCGACGGAGGCCTTTATGCAGCTGTCGTATGGCGGTGCCGGCATTGGCGGGTCAATCGACCACAAGCCCGGCACGGTCGTCATCAATCGCGGCACAGTGACAGCTACTGGCGGTTCCGGCGGCGCGGGCATCGGTGGCGGTGCCATCTCGCGTGGAAATGATGCCCAGGTCAGTAGCGGTGGTAAGGTGGAGATTCACGGCGGCACCGTGACGGCCCGCGGAAAGTCCGGCGGCGCGGGCATCGGTGGCGGATACCTGGAGGTCTTCGAGCAGGGTCTCGACGGCACAGGCACGATTCTCATCACGGGCGGCAATGTGAACGCCTACGGATCCGATTTCAGGCTCTTTGAAACACAAGATGAACCGTCGGTGTTCGACGGCGGCGCGGGCATCGGCGGCGGCGTCAGAAGCAACGCAGGCAGCATTGAAATCACTGGCGGCACGATTCACGCCTACGGAGCAGCTACGTCGCCCGCCATCGGTACTGGCGGCAATTATACGCAGAATCCAAGCTGCGACTGCCTCGGCGGAAGCGTCATCATTTCCGGTGGCAGCGTGACTGCAAAAGGTGGCACTGGCGATGCTGCGGCCATCGGTGGCGGCCGAAGGGGCGGCGGCGTCAACATCACCATCTCTGGCGGACAGGTCAACGTGACGGATGGCTTCGTCGGCATCGGCAAGGGCAAAGACGGTCCGCAGGACTGCACTACCGTCCTGACTTGGACGGAGGACAGCTTCAAAACCTTGTCCGTGACCTCGGGCAGCTATAGCGGCGCGGTGACACTGGAGAAGGATTTCAAGGTAAAGAACACCGAAACCACGATTCCCGCCGGCTCGTATGGCGACAAGGTCGCCCAACTGGCCGGAAAGACCTTGGTGCCGTATGCGGAGGAGACGGAAACCGTGCCGGCGTTCAAGTCGAGTTCCCTCGTCCTCTCCGGACAGATTGGCGTGAATTTCTTCATGTGCCTGCCCGAGATTGAGGGGATGGATTACAGCGACAGCTACATGACCTACTCCATCACCGGCAAGGGAACCATCACCGAACGTGCTGACTATGATCCGAGCTTCAGGGATAGGTCCGGTAATAGCTACTATGGCTTCACCTGCTACGTAAACTCGATTCAGATGGCAGATACCATTACGGCGACCTACCATTACGGCGACGGTCAGACCGTCTCGCTCGACTACTCCATCGCGGATTACATCGCATACTTTGATGGCCGTCAGAGTGAGTACAGCCAGGCTACAATTGGGCTGATAAAGGCAATCGCTGACTATGGCCACTATACCCAGCCCTTCCTGTCCGCGCAAAACCGCTGGACCATAGGGAAGGATTACGCGGAGATGGACAAGCACTATACCGATTCCTTTGAGCTGGAATCCATCAGGACCGCCGTCCAAAACTATACGCTTACGAAGAAAATCGACGGGTCCAAGGTTACAAAAGCTACCTCTTGTCTGAATCTGGAGTCGGAGACGGCGCTGGACGTGTTCCTGACGGTAGAGGCTGGGACAGAGCTCACAGCCTCCGCGACCTTCAACGGAAAAACCTTCACGGCGGTGAGGCAGAAGGACGGGCGATATCGCATTCGGGTGAGCGGGATTTCTGCCCACCAGCTTGGAGATGCCATCACGATTACCGGCACAGCCGGGGGTGACTTCACGATTACCGTCTCGGCGCTAGCATACGTCCGCGCCATGCTGGGGCTCGAGGCGTACAGTGGTGACGCATGGAACGCCATGGCGGCACTCTATCAGTACCATGCTGCGGCTATGAAGTACCGTGGGACTGAATAAGAGGCCAAGAAAGCACGAAGACAGACCTTGAGATGGGAGTCGGCTCGTAGGCGGGCCGACTCTTTTTCGATGGCGTTGGTGGTCGCTTGTGCTAGAACCGCACGCGGAAGCTGTACTCGCCATCCACGACGGTGATGTCTTCCTTGTCTGCGATCTCGTAGGTGGGCTGATAGCGGCCCCAAGCTCGCCCCATCATGCCAAAGAACCGCGCTATCTGATCGTCTGTGCCCTGCAGCTCCATGCTCACGCTTCCGTCCCATTCGTTGCGCACCCAGCCGGTTGCGCCGATTTCGTTTGCGACCTTGCGGGCAGTCCATCTGAATCCCACGCCCTGTACTTCGCCCTCGAAGCTTAGCCTCAGCCTTCGCAGTCCGTCTTCGCTTGCCATGGTCGCCTCCCGTCTGGTTTGTGTCTGTGTCCTTTTCATACTCGCACAATCGGCGGAAGTGCGCGCGTACAATGTTTGCGACCGATGAGGCCAAGGGGGCGTTGTGGACTGTACAAGAAAAGAATTCATGTCAATGCTGGCAATCGGTTCAGCTTTGGCGCTCACTACCTGTGCTCGTCAAGAGGATGCGGAATCCGTGCCTGAGGAGGTGGACTCGAAGCCTGCCGAGACGACTTCTGAGGAAGAGGTAGAGCCTTCCGAGCCCGACGTCGACCTCGACGAGTTCAAAGGGCTTGCCATTGACATGGACGCTTGGAAGTTCGATTCCGAGAACAGCGTCTTTTACCAACTGGGCATTCCTTATTGCCTGAACCCTGCCTCGGAATCTTTGCAGACGTTGGCTATTTTTGTCCCGGGAGCGTATTTCAGAGCCGAGGCGCACGGACGCACGTATTCGTGTGTCGTCAACGAGCGAACGAGCGTAGGAGACTTCACTGCGCATACCGCGCCTGTGGTGATGCCCATCAACTCGGGAACGCTCGGCGCTCAGGCAAGTCCTGCCTACTACGGGCCCACTGGCCTCGAGAGCTATCTCTCTGCGGGATGCGTGTACGTGTATGCGGGCTTTAGGGGGCGTAGCACGGGCTTTGACAGTGCGGGCGGTGCCTATGCGGGCGGAGTTCCCTGGCCTGCTGTAGACCTCAAGGCGGCGGTGCGTTTCCTACGCTACAACGCCTCTGTGCTACCCGGTGATATGGATAGAATCTGTACCTGCGGCTTCAGTATGGGCGGCGGATTGAGCGCCGTCATGGGTGCCTCGGGCGACAGCGAGCTCTACACGCCGTACCTGGAGGAGATTGGTGCCGCGACGCATGACGCAGAGGGTGAGCCCCTCTCCGATGCAACCTTTGCTTCTGCCTCGTGGTGCCCCGTGACGTCGTTTGACTCGGCCGATGCCTCATACGAATGGATGATGGGCCAGTACACAGATGACGGCACTCGCGCCGACGACACGTGGACGGCGCTTCTATCCCACGATTTGGCCATTGCCTACGGTGCTTACGTCAACGAGGCCGGTCTCGAGGATGCCAGTGGTCAGCGACTGACGCTTGACGAGACATCCGGTGAGGTGTTTGCAGACGGATCCTACTACGCTTACCTCTTGGACCTGATTGAAAAGAGCGCCACCGAGTTCTTTGAAAACACGCCCTTTCCCTATACCTACACCCCACAGCATGTGCTGAATGCGAGCTTTCCTGGTGACCCGAGCCTGCAGACTGCGGGGGCGGGTACGGCCGACGTGGACATGGTGACGGGAGATGCTTCCGCGCAGGCGGCAGGCGTGTCGACGGGTGACGCGACCCACTCGGAGGGTATGACGCGCATCGAATCGGTGGTCTACAACACTCAGAGCGATTACGTCAACAACCTCAATGAGGACGCGTGGTGGCTTACGTTCAACGAGACGCGTGGGACAGTGCGTATCACGAGTCTGGGCGACTTCGTCCGTCATTTCAAGCGTGCGGCGAAGGATGTCGGCGCTTTCGATGCCATCGATCGCTCGTCGCTGGAAAACCAGCTCTTTGGTGTGGAGGATGCGGGGTCGCTGCACTTCAGCAGCATGATGCGCGACATCATCGTCCAAGGCAGCGAGAGATACGGCAAGGCGAAGGGATATGACGCTTCTTGCGCGAAGGACTTGACGGATGACCTCGATGTGCTGGATGGCCTGGGAACGAGCATGCAGATGCGAATGGGCATGTTCAACCCGCTGTACTTCCTGTGTGAGTCGTACGAGGGGGCGGGCAGCTCAAAGGTTGCGGCGCATTGGCGCATTAATTCAGGACTCTTTCAGACCGATACGTCTCTGTGTACTGAAGCAAACCTCGCCTTGGCTTTAGAGGCTAATGACAACGTATCTGACATTGCGTTTACGACGGTGTGGGGCCAGGGACACGTTCTCGCGGAGCGCTCGGGGACCGCGGATGAAAACCTCATCGCATGGATAGTCTCGATTTGTAAGGACTGATTAAGCGCAAGGGTCCCTACACAAAAAGCGCACAATCAACTAGGCGTGTGGTATAATCTAACCGGCTATCGGGAGGAGCGCCCATGTTTAGTGTAGGTCAATACATCGTGCATCCAGGTCAAGGCGTCTGCAAGGTAGAGGATGTTGTGCTAGAGCCCATGGCAGTATATCAGCTGCTGCCTATCGGCCAACGTCATCCCATGCGTATCAGTTTTCCATTGGCAAGTGCCGACAAGCTCAGGCCGATTCTCTCGCGCGATGAGGCGATGGGGATTATCGACGGCTATCCAGATATGTCGATCGACCCCTTCAAGGCTCGGAGCAACGCGCTTGAGGAAGAGCACTTCAGGCAAAAGATTCGCACGGGCAGCTGTGAGGATTCCGTTCGCATCGTAAAGACCTTCCGCAAGCGCATAGCCGATACTCGTGCGCGCAACAAGAAACCCCCCGTAGTGTACGAGCGCATCCTTAAGCAGGCAAGCCAGCGTTCGCTCGAGGAGCTGGCAGTTGCGCTCGAGATGACCGCCGACGAGGTTCGTCTCCTCTTTGAGCAGCGCATCGACGAAGCTGCGAATTGAGCTTTGCGCATAACAGCACATCCGATGTAGGGGTGCGGCTCCTGCGGCACGTCGCGTTCACGCTTGGATGGGACTTTGCTACAATGTCTCTTTATTGACGTACGAACGACAGGGGAGGCATCATGGCGGCACGTGACGAGGTGACGCTCGACCGTGCGATTATTACCGTCTTGGGTAGTGATCGCTCAGGTATCGTCGCGGCTGTGACAGGAGTCTTGGCCGAGCACGACGCAAACATTCTGGACATCTCGCAGACCATTCTCCAGGGCATCTTTACCATGACCATGCTCGTGGACCTTGGTGGGACCGACGTGTCATTTGCCGAGATGCAGTCGCAGCTTTCCGAGCTCTCGGGTGAGCTAGGCGTGCAGATCAGCATGCAGCGTGAGGAAGTCTTCAAGTTCATGTACCGACTCTAGGTAAGGGAGGTCGAGCAATGGCCCTACCACAACTACGCGCTCGTATTCGCGAGTTCCTTTCGGATAGGGAAACCTCGGCTCTCGGGCGCGAGCTCGACAGCTACCCCATGCCGTCTGTCTCCATGGGGATTCCCAGCGTGGCGCAGCAGCTCTATGATGGCATGAACCACGTGGATGCCGTTCCCACTGAGCTCTACGAGCGCTATGACGTGAAACGCGGCCTTCGCAATGCGGATGGTTCGGGTGTTCTCGTGGGTCTCACCACCGTATCGAGCGTGCATGGCTACAAGCGTGTGGGCGGTAGCGTTCTGCCTGATGAGGGCCAGCTCACGCTGCGAGGGTACAGCATGGGCGATCTCGTGGAGGGAAGTTATTCAAACAACCGCTTTGGCTACGAGGAGGTCGCCTACCTGCTCATCGCTGGTGCACTCCCCACGGAGGCGCAGCTCGACGACTTCAACGCCCGTATCGCGTCGCGTCGCCAGCTTCCAGACAGCTACCTCTCCAACTTCCCTCGCACTACATATAGTCACTCGATCATGAACGTCCTGCAGCGCGCGACGTTGTTGCTATACGCCTTTGACCCAACACCTGACGATGTGTCACCAGTGCACGAGATTGACGTAGCCCTCTCGTTGCTTGGCCGTTGGCCTCGCGTGGCGAGCGTAGCGCACGCGGCCTATCAAGCCACTCAAGAGGACCGTCGTGTCGCCATTCCGCCGGCGCGCGAGGACTATTCCGTTGCCGAGAGCATCCTTGACGTGCTGCGCGGTGATGAGGGATTCACGCGTGACGAGGCTTTGTTGCTCGATGTCATGCTTATGCTGCACGCCGAGCATGGCGGCGGCAACAACTCGACCTTCGCGACGCGCGTGCTCTCGTCTTCTGGTACCGATGCATACTCTGCCTATGCGGCAGCCATTGGTTCGCTTAAGGGTCCCAAGCATGGTGGGGCGAACTACAAGGCCGGCGAGATGATTGAGGACATTGCCGCTCACGTGCAGAACTGGGAGAGTGACGACGAGCTGGCCGCCTATCTCACTCGCATCCTTCAACGCGACGCTTTTGACCATTCAGGTCTCATCTATGGCTTGGGACACGCCGTATACACGGTCACTGACCCGCGTGCCGAGATTGTTAAGCGCTATGCCGGCAGGCTTGCCGACCAGTGCGGTGAGCGCGAGAAATTCGAACTCATCAAGCGCGTGGAACGCTTGGGGCCGTTGCTCATGCGCGAGGTGCGTGGCATCAGCAAGCCCATCTCGACAAACATCGACATGTACACCGGCTTCGTCTACAGCATGCTGCGAATCCCGCAGGATATGTTTACACCGATATTTGCCATCGCACGCATGGCGGGCTGGGCGGCTCACCGCATGGAGGAACTCTATGGTGCGGCACGCATTATCCGCCCCGCCTACAATTCGTGCATGGAGGAGCGCACGTACATCTCGCTGCCAGATCGTCGGTAGGCGCGTCGCGAGGAACGGCCTTTGCCGCCAGGAAGGAAACACATGCGGGTGCCACGTATCGTCTTTTGTGACATGGACGGCACGCTACTTGCTGCGGACAAGTCCGTGCCGCCCGAGAACCTGCGTGCGCTTGACTGCTTGGCAGAGCATGGTATCGAGTTCGTGCCTTGTACGGGGCGTCCCGCCTATGCTGTTCCCGAGGAGGTCTCCTCTCACCCGGCCGTACGCTACGTCGTGGCGGCGAATGGTGCCGTCGTAACTGACCTTCGCACGATGCACAACCTGAGAACGCGTGGCATCGAGAAGCGATGCGTGCTCGAGCTCTTTGATAGGGTGCGCGAATGGCCCGTCACCTTTGATGTCTTTGCCGATGGGATGGTGTATGCGGAGCGTGCCAGATACGACTCTATGGGGTCGCTTGGTATCGAGCCCGCTACCCTAGAGACCCTGCGCCGAGTGCGTAAGCCCGTCGATATGACGGTGCCTCAGATCGTGGAGCGTGCCCAGGTCATCGAGAAGCTTACGTGCTTCTTTGGCGATGTCAGCATTCGGCCAAAGCTTCGTCGTGAGGCAGAAGAGGTGGGCGGCCTCTCGTCTGCGTGCGGTGACCCCATGGATGTCGAGTTTATGGCTCCAGGCGTTACGAAGGGGGACGCGTTGGCATGGCTTTGTGACCACCTGCGCATCCCTATAGAGTCAGCAATTGCCTTTGGTGACGAGGACAACGACGCGAGCATGCTGTGTGTGGCGGGGGATGGTGTCGCAATGGCCAACGCCTCGCAAAAGGTCAAAGAAGCAGCAGACAGCATCACGCTGTCAAACGACGATGCCGGTGTCGGTTACTACCTCCTTGAGCTGCTTGCCGAGCGCTAACTGATTTACGTCATAAAGGTGCCAATAAAAAAGTGCGGACCCCGAGTCAATCGCCGGGGTCCGCGTCCTTCCAGTTGCTAACAATCTACTTGATTACTTGAGATATGACTCCCAGGAGGACTTGTCGCCATAGAAGAGGTTGAAGTCGAAATAATCGATGCCTCCGTTATTGGCCAGTACGCCGGTGCTTGTATACTGGAATATCGTTGGCTTGGACCCCCAGGCGCCCCACCCCATCGAAGACTGCCATGGATTTGACTGGTAACCGATGACGTCGTTGTAGTCGGGATATGCGGCACCCCAAAGCGGGTAGGAGTTAGCTACCGAGGTCCAATTGTACGCATTGGTGTAGCTCTTGCTCGTGTAGATGAAAGGCGTTCCGCCATAGCGCTCCTTGAGCCTATCGAGGAACTTCTTGCACCAGGCAACGTCCATGCCGGTGTCAAAGAGCTTGTTGCCGTCGCCCTCCCAGTCAAGACAAGCGATGGCGCGGCCCTTGAAATCCTTGATGGACTCGTAGAACTCGTCTGCCTCCTTTACGGCATCACCGCCGTTTGCGTAGTGATAGAAGCCCAGGAGACGTCCGGTGTTGAGAACTTGGTTTGCCCAAGTCTTGTACCAGGGGTTGTAGCGCGTGGCAGGCTTGCCGGGTGTCGAGACGCCCTCGGTGGATTTGATGATGAAGAACTCCGCATCAGTCCCTGCGATGTTGATGCCTTGGTCCCATCCCGAGATGTCTACGCCGTTGAGTTGCTTGGAGTAGTGGAAGGGAGATGCGGTGCTGCCCGGGGCGGCGGTGTCCTTACGCTGGACGCGAACCTCGAAGGCCTCGATGGGATACGAGCTTCCGTCCGACCCTGTGATGGCGGCGTTCTTCACCCAGCCGAGCCAGCCCACACGGGCGACGTGGACGCGATACCACACGTCAAAGAGGTCCGCTACGGTGCCAGTGAGCTGCATGCGCAAGGCGGTGACGTTCTGGCCCGTCTTTCCCGCTTTTGCACCATTGCTCTGCCATTCCTGCCAAGACCCACCGTTGCTGCATACGCCATAGCGGATTCCGCCGCTTATCTTGGTGGAGAGCTGTGCCTTGATCTGTTGGACACGCGCGCTGACACCCGTCGTGCCAGCAGTACCGCCGTTTGACCGCTCGTCCTGCCATCCGCCCTTTGCGAGATTAGCGCTATAGCTCACCGCTGGTGCCGTGAGGAATGGCGTGCTCGTATTGGAATCAGAATTGCTTGGTGCAGCAGACCCCTTGGGCAGCAGCTTGATCTGTATGGCTTCCATGCGCAACCCATAGCCTTCTGATCCGGCGTTTTCGCCGTTCTTTGCCCAACCCATCCAGCCGACGCTCTGGATGTGGCAGCGGTACCACACATCGTAGTCGTTTGCGACGGCGCCGGTGAGCTTGACTTGGAACGCCTCAAGGCGCTTGGACTCACCGCTCGTGCCGGCAAGATCGCCATTGTTTCGCCAATCCTGCCAGCCATAGGTCTGCACGTGCGTGCGATAGCTGATGCCGCCGCTCGCCCCACGCAAAGAGATGCGCATGGCCTCAAGGCGCTTCGACTTACCACTCGTCCCGGCGATTTGGCCGTTTGACACCTCGCCCTGCCAGCCGTAGGTCTGCACGTGTGTCTGATAAAAGAGCGATGGTGACGCTGGGGCTGGGGTGGGTACGTACTGTGAGCCCGACGCGGAGGGAACAGCATCACCCTTCTTTACCAGAAGAATCTCTAGCGCCTCAACGCGCTTGGACTGTCCTTCCGTGCCCGCGACGGCGCCGTTCTTTACCCAGCCCTGCCAGCCGTAAGTCTGCACGTGAGCACGGTACCAAACGTCATGGGTCTGTGCGATGTCACCCGTGAGACGTATAGTTACGGCTTCCAAGCGCTTGCTTTCGCCGGTCGTGCCCGAATCCGCACCATTGCTGACCTCGCCGAGCCATCCGTAGGTCTGCGCGTGAGTGGAGTAGACGATGGAGCCGCTTGCGTTCTTGAGTCGGATGCGCAGGGCCTCGAGGCGTAGGGACCTACCGCTCGTGCCCGCGACGGCGCCGTTCTTTACCCATTTTTGCCAGCCGATTTGCTGCACATGCGTCTGGTACTCGACGCTCGGGGCGTCCGCTTGGGCCTCGAGGTTGGCGTCATCAGCTCCGTCGCCTAGCCCCATGGGCTCGGGTGCCTCCGTATCGGCTTGTCCCTCGAGGACGACCTCGTCGGTGTTTGCGTCGTTGCTTTGCTCGTCGGATTCGGCTTGGGTGTCGAGGGTGTCCGCGTTCTCGATGCTTGCCGCGTCAGTGCCCTCCTTGTCGGTGACGTTGTCAGAAGCCTCGTCGGACGTTGCCTCGGAAGGCTCCTGCGAAGATGCCTTGGTTGCGCCGTTCTCATCCGTGGCAGCTGCCTGATCCTCCTTGAGCGTTCCCTCAAAGGCGGGCTGCACGGTCGCGGTAGGACGTGTGTCCTTGGAAGCGAGCACGACCTGCATGTCGATGATGGGTGCTGAGCTGGATCCGGCTGGTTTTCCATTGCATGTCCAGTCGAGCCAGGTCCCCTTGGATGTCCGGACTCGGTACCATACGGTGAGGCCACCTCGGATGTCCTCGCCATCATTGCCGGTGGTGTCCTTCGCATCTA
>ONMP01000342.1 GCA_900318935.1 uncultured Actinomycetes bacterium | reverse complement strand
CCCCTGAATGTCCCCTCGCCCCGAGAGGACTACCAGGGGAAATGGTGCGAGACCGAGGAAGGAAGACCACCATGATAAACGGCGAGAAATGGACCGCCCTGCAGCAAGCCGAGGACGTAGCATATTTCAGGGCCGACCTCTGTCTGTACTCGCCCGAGAGCTACAGCCTTGAGGAAAAGAGGGGGATCTGCAACGACATGATTATCACTAGCAAGGTCGTGCTCGACGCAATGCGCGGACGACCTCCTACAGCACCGAGTGCCCTGGGACGTCACAATCCGAGCGAGCACCCCTTTGGTCAGTTTTCCTGTCCCTTTTCATCGGACAAGCCCTAGCCTCGGGTTCCCTCAAACGTCACCAAACCCGTCGGCAGCTCGACGGTGCCCCTAATCGAATCGCCGTCGCGCGTGCCCTTGATGCGCGCCTCGGCCTTTCGGAAAGCCACCTTCACGAGCGCGGTTGCCTCGAACCCATCCGCTGTTACAATGCCCCATTGTACGGGCTGCTTCTTGCGGAGGATCTCCATGTGCCCGCCGAGCGTGGTGCCGTCCACTTCAAGCACAAGCTTCATGTTCGATTTGCCCATCGGCCCCTCGAACGTGCAATCCCACGAGCCGGCCAAGCCCGGGTCGGGCTCCCCTCCCTCGTCGATATCGGAGGCTGCGGGGCCTGTCGTGGCAACGGGCGCTTCGAACCACTCGGGTTGCGGCACGAGCGGAAGCTTCGCCGCCGAGTCGCGTTCGGTCACGTGGTCTGCCGGGTCGACGATGAATTCCCGATACTGCGAGGACAGCTCGTAGTGCATCTCGCCCTCCACCACGAGGGGATCTTCGCCCGGGCGCTCGATCGTGAGCTTGCCGATGGCGGCGTGGCGCGAGATGGAGGGCGCCGCGCCCACGCTTCGAAACGCCGCTTGGATGGCGGCGGGCGCCATGGCGTACTGGTCGTTGCCCACGAGGAAGCGAAGCTCGGTCAGCTCGTAGCGCACCTTCACCCCATCGCGCTCGAAGCGGTACACCATGTGGGACGGCAGGGTCTTGCCGGTCTGCTCTAGCACGAACTCGCCATCCATCCGGATGTCGACGCCCGGGCCCATCTCCACGTTGTCGAACACGACGTTGCCCTGTGCGTCCTGGACGCAGAACCAGGGGAAGCGCACGTTGCCCGTGGCGTCATTGGACACGCTGTCGAACACGAGGATGGTGTAGCCGTCCGATTGCTGACGGCCCCAAAGCCACCGGTTCCAGAAGTTCAGCAAAAGGCCAGTGGCCCACTGGTGGTCGTGATATCCGCGCCCGCGCACCTGCCGCGTCTGCCCGTCGCGCACGAGCGTGCCGGAAACATCGCCGCGCGGCACGGCGCACAACCACGTGAAGTAGCTCTCATAGTCTTCGCCGAAGTCGACATAGGCAGTGCCAGGGCGCCAAGAAGCGGCGGTCTTCTTCAGCACCAGGTCCAGCGAGATGCCTTTCACGTCCTCGACGTGCACCTGATAGGTCTCCAGGTCCCCCCTGAACGTGTGCGGGCCGATCTTCACGTCGCAACGCTCCTCGGAAAACGAGCAGTCGGCCTCGTCGAGGAACGCGAAATCGTTGATCTCGTGCCCATCGGGGAACTGAACGTTGGCGTAGAAGAACGGGTGCAAACCCTCCTCGGGGCTTCCGATTACGGGGTTGGTGGCAAAGTTCAGGTTGACCTTCGTGCCGTCGTCGAGGTCGGCGTCAAAGTACCACCACTCAATCCATCCTGGCTGCGCGCCGTTGCGCTTGCCGTCCTCCCAGGAGGCCACGATCTTTTGGTCTACGCCCATGCGCTCGAAGTCCTCCGCCTTGTTTCTCATTCTCGCGTTCGCCATGACGCCTTCCTTTCGTTGGAGCTTCTCCATGTCTCCAAAGTAGCTGTGCTCAGCCATATTTGTCGACCGATAAAACCCAATGAGCCGTACAGATAGGAAACACACTGTTTATAATAGTTCCGATAAGTGAACGTCATAACGGAGTTGTCACGGGGGCTGGCGCCCCGTTCGTGTTCATTTGGAGAGGAGGGCTCATGGGCGAGGACCTGCGCGTGGTGAAAACGAAACGCGCCGTCGAAGGCGCGATGGAAAAACTGCTCGCCGAGCGGCCGTTCGATGCGATCACCGTGCAGGCGATACTCGACGAGGCCCTGGTGAACCGCAAGACCTTCTACAGCCACTACCGCGACAAATACGACCTGGTCAACTGGATCTTCTACGTGGGCTTTATGGGAGGGATCGATACCAGCGGCCGCAGGGGCGGCTGGGACCTGCTGCGGTTGCGCTACGGGTGCT
>ONMP01000189.1 GCA_900318935.1 uncultured Actinomycetes bacterium | reverse complement strand
TGACCCCGCGCGGCACAATACACGGCATAGGGCACAAGGGCAATCGCCACATCGAGGACGAACGGCAGGATGCGCGAGGTCGGCATCCGCTCCACGTAGTTCTCCTTCGAGCATATGGACTCCATGATGCCGTAGCCGGAGTACATGAGGAACGTCGTGACGATCATCTGCCCGGCGCGACCAGCCGTGGCGAGGTACAGGTTGTCAAGCCCGGACAGACACTCTACCGGCACGTAATCCTTGCCGTGCTTCAAGAACACGAGCACGATGAAGAACCCGTTCACGTACGAGGTAACGTCTCGCGAGAGCAGGTCGTCGCATCGGCGCGTGAGCGGCTTGGGGATGCCAAAAGCGCCTAGTGCCGCGACGCAAATCGCCAGGATAAACAGAAGCAACATGCGCGTACCTCGTGCGTCAAAGCCAAGGGGCGGCGAATCGCCGCCGCCCCGTCCACATGTAGGCTATTGTAGCCCAAGCGACGTTGCGGCACCATAAAACCCCTTCGTATAGCAGCTTGTCCTCAATGCGCACCAGATGAACACCGGACTGCTTGTCCTTGTTGAAGTTAAAGCTCAGCATGTAGCCGGTTTTAAGCCCAAAGAAATCCAGGTACTCGCAAATCTGCTTCTCGCCGTCAGCGTTGTACCGAGGCCCGCGCCAAATCTTCAGCTCTATAATGTACTGCTGCCCCAGATAGTCAACGATCACATCAGTCCTGGTCTGATCCCTGGTCTGCGCTTCAATATAATAGTTTCCCGTACCATTAATGATTGGCTTAAGATAGAGCAGGAACTGCTCTCTTCCGTCCTTCTCTTTGAACCGTTCCCTCAGCGGCCCAAATATCTCTGTGTATGTAGCGATGAAACGCTCCATGATCAGCCGCATATTGAGCTTTCCGTCCGTGACGAACTGGTTCTTTGCCAGGTCGCCCGCCCTGGCAAAGACGTTGTCTTTCAACTCCTCCTCCGACAGGAAGAGGTTGTACAGCATCATTTCGAAGATTCTGTTCGCCACACGAACTGTGTTGTGGTCGTTCCTGATCAGCCCATACATTTGCATCTGAACGATTGCGTCCTGCTGCGCGTTAAACGAGATTTTTGTTCCTTCCATCAGGATGCTTCGTATGGAAGCCTTCAAATCCGGATGGTTGTTCAGGTTCTTTGTCAGCGACTGGAACAGCGTGTTGTTTTCCGCTAGAAGAAGCTTGATCGCCTCGTCAAGGCCGCTTCCCGACCATGCGGCGGCCGCTCCGATTTTGCAACTGACCCGCTCGTCAAGCAGCTGGCAAATACGACTCACCAAATATGGATATCCGTGCGTATACTCTCGGATCTGTTTCGCGATTTCCGCCGTGTTCATCCCAACGCGATGATCCGCTTCGTACTCATCCAGCATTCCCCGGATGCCGGCTTCGGACAAACTCATGTCGATGTCGAAGTCCGCCGCAATATTCCACGGACTGTTGACCTTATGCTGGTCCTCGTCCCGAATCTTGCCCTTAAGATGCTTTACGTCGGTCACGCCCGCAAGGATGACGGACTGAAACGTCTTGGTGCCTTTCGTTTCTCTGCTAATGTAATTGTCCCTGAGTCCAGCGAGGAAGCCCAAAAAGACCTGATTGTTTGTCGCCGTGTCGATCTCGTCGACGATGAGCACGACGCCTCTTTTTGACTCGTCACACCAATCAAGCAATACGTCGAACAAGTCCCCGAGCCTTGTTGTCGGGGCGTCGCGTCTGAACAGCTCGTCGACACCCCGTCGTGCCCCGTCCGGAATGTTCTTTTCTCTTCGGAATTCGCGTCTGAGCAGGCGACAAAACTCCTTCACGAATGACGGCTCATCTGCGAATCCGTCTATTCCTATCCCCTCAAAACTCGTGCTGATTACCACATACTGCGCGATCAAAAGCTTGGACAGAGCATTGAGCGTCGTGGTCTTGCCATACTGCCTTGCCCGGTTGATGGTGAAGTACTTGCCAGCGTCAACCAGCCTCTTTATCTCACGTGTTTTTTCGGAGAGGTCAACCATATAGTGCTTTTCGGGTATACAGACCGCCGTTGTATTAAATTCCTTCAACTCTTTCTCTCCCTCATGGCACCAACGAACCCTTTGCGCCGTTTATGGCATCTTCCTTAGCCATTCTACCGCCCTTTGCCATGTTCGCATGCCTGAGTCTTCGCCAAAAGCGGATACTCCCTTTAGGCATCCTACTGCTTGCGTTTGCATGCATTTGCTATACTTTCTGCGGCAATTCTTTTCAATGAGAGGAGTTTTCGTGGCAAACACGTCGGCGGTATACGCGCGCATCGACAACGACGTCAAGGCGAGGGCGGAGGCCATCCTTGCCCGGCTCGGGATCACGCCCTCCAGCGCGATACAGATGCTCTACTCCCAGATCATCCTCCGCCAGGGCCTCCCTTTCACCCCGCGCATCCCAGCTGGCGCCCCCCTCTCGATGGCCGGCCTGACGCGAGGACAGCTCGACGCCAGCAGGGGCGTGCCAGAGGACGAGGCAGACGCCGTGTTTGCCGAGGAGTTCGGCATATGAGCTCAGCGTTCCACCTCGTCTGGTCGCCCGAGTCCCTCGAGTTCCGTGGGATTGACGTCCGAGTGGCGGGATTCCCCCGGATTTGCGTCCGCGTGGCTTGCTTTCCTTGGAATCGGCGTCCGCGTGGCCAGATTCCTCGTGATTTGCGTTCCCGTGGCAAGGATCGCCACGGGAACGTCGATCAGGGAGAAAAAAACCACCCCAACGTCAAATCCATGGAACGTGCGCCACACCAACGTCAAATCCATGGAACGTCCGGTGGAGCCGGACGGGCGTGCCCCTCTACGGCTCGAACATTTGTTACGCTGCGGAATAGAACCGTCCAATGCTGGCCCGTGTGCGGCCGCCGGCCCACAGGTTTTGTGATTGAGCCCGCGAGCTCTTGGGCGGCATCTCGAAGGTGGACCTCGCGGAGCTCCGTTCCCTTTACGAGCAGTCGAAGGCATATGCGCCCGACCTGCATCGTTCGTTCGTGGACCTTGTCAGTTTCCACGACACGATGATGCACGAGCGGGTAGTTCTCATGTCACGTGACCTCCCGGACCTTCAAAGACGGTGTTCGGACGACCGGGAGGCCATGGATGTTCTCGTACGGAAGACCCGGGAGCTCTCTGACGAGCTCTCGCTGCTGCCGACAAGCGAGCAAATCGACGAGCTCGTGAACGAACTCGGAGAGATGATGCGCCAGAAGGGCGTGTTTGAGGTCCGCATCGCCCAAATCGAGGAAAGCGAGTCAAGGCTTGCAGACATCGACGCGGACATCGCTACCTGCGAAGAGGACATCTATTCTCCAGAACACGATACAGCGCTGGAAAGAAGCAGGGCGAAGTGCTCTCGTTCGACATCGCATACGTCATGTTCGCGGACGATCAGGGCGTCGGCTGCCTTCACTTCCTCCTGAACGATCGCAAGGAGCTCATGCACGGAAACCAGCTGCTGAGCGTTAGCGAGCTGGTCAGGCGTTACGGCTGCCAGCTCGTGGTCGCCATCTTGCAGGACAAATTGCCAGAAGGGTTCGACCTCGCAAGCAAGGTAGTTCTGCGCCTATCCCAGGAGAGCAAACTATTCAGGGTAGGGAACTTTCCGAATATCTCGCTGTGGGTGCACTCCGCAGTAACTGACTACCGATGTTGCCGACGGCTTTAATTCGCAGTTCTCGCTGCGGCGGTACGAAGCTCATCACTCGATGCTCGCGTCGACTAGAGCCCGGTTCAAATGGGAATAATCATTATCTTCGCAGGGACACTCGGCATCCAGTCAATAACGCCAAGGGGGATGAGAATGGGCACGGTACGAGAGGCGCTCCACAACGTTTTGGAAGAGGCGTCCAATAACGAGTGGTCAGAGTTCGATCTCGCCGCCGCCTGCTACGCGGAGCTTCGTCGATACGTAGTCTCCGACAGCCTTTTTCTGGCATCATATACTCAACCCGCACATATGCAAATCACTGGCGATGGAGTTCCCAGCCAAAATCCCAACCTAGCACAGCTTGAGGACCTTCGAAGTAGTTTTGCGAGAACACTCATAGACATGCGAAATGGACGCCTGCGCAGGGCTGACGCATACCAAGCGATGTGGAAGGGATGCGAAAGCATCTCGCTCATTCCATTTATCAACGATCAACTGAGCGAGTCCACCCTACTTTGGACAATTATCCAAGCGGTCGACCAATTAGCCGTGCTCGATGAGCACTTCGAATCCGCTGATTATCACGGACCGATGAATGAACTCGCATGCAAAGATCGGGTAGGGGTGTATACCTCAAGGCAAATTGGAAGAACTAGCCCCACGCTCTTTGACGACATGCGGATAACCCACATTCCCGAGCAGCACTTCAATGATCAACTCGATAGCTTAGTATTTATAGAGAGGCATGGCTCTGCCCCACTCCCCAATTTGGTTACAATACGGTCAGCCGACGCAAACTACAACAGCGAAATAGGGTCGATAAGAATCGGCCTCGAGTTCTTTACTGGGGCGAACATCTACGGCACCGATGAATCTAACACGCTCGTACGCATTCATCCCGGTCCAGCTAACAGTTTCACCATTACGTATGGGGAAGGCTACGACTCCCATTTCACTTCGCTTGTTCACCAATCCATACGCGGCGCGATTAATCATCGTTGCGATATTTTAGTGTTTCCTGAGATACTGATTTCTCCCAAGCTGCTGCAGGAAATACGGACGTACCTAAAGAGACCAGAAGTTCGAGATCGGCTGAAGCTTGTGGTTGCGGGCAGTACCTGGTATCACGACATTCAAGAACATGCTGGGCAAAATGTAAGTACGATCCTGAACGGACGAGGCTCCATTTTGGGAACTACTCACAAACGCGATCCCTTCATATATAAGATGAAAAGAGGTACAGCAAAGCTTGCGTTAACTGAAGCAATCTTCGACACGGAATGCAAGCGTACAGTAGTAGACGTGTCTGGCATAGGACGTATCGCAGTTAGCATTTGCAAGGACACGGTGTCCGACGATCGAGAATCTATAGATCTTGTACGCGATATAAAAGCCAACATTATGCTCGTTCCCGCATTTAGTGATTCGATACAGCGTGGTTTCTATCTTCCATTTACCGTGCTGGCCGAACGTGGACTCGCGGTAGCCTGCCTAAGCAACTACTGCGGCGCGTGTATCGCACATGAAAAGGATTCCAGCAAAGTCGAGATTGGCTATGTATTCGCGCCGGAGGCTGGGGAGGGTAACCCGCGCCAAGCCCACAGCAATCCAATAACGTTTTATCGAAACGAGGAGTGCAAACGGCAGTGCATCGATGAGTTTAAATCTGGCAACCCCCAGTCATGTCTTCACGTAGTAGAGATACGCAAAGATGATGAAGACGCGGGATTGACCATTGAACAGATAGCCTAGTTCCACGAAAAGCCGATTACAGTACAGCGCTTATTTGTACACGTTCACCTATGTCTTCCACATTCATTTCAGGAGAAGAATAAAGTGTTGCTAAAATATTCAATTCAAGGCGAAATCGGAGTTACGAAAGGAGCGAAATGGATAAGGATGCAAGAGCTGTCGTTTTGGAACGCGTTACAAGATTCCTTGAGGATTCTGTCCATTCCATAGACACCCAGACGTATGACCAGCTATTCCGCGCCACGGTGGAGATGCTGGATGACATTGGGAAAACATACGAAGAGGTTTCCGAACTCGAAAGAGTTACATACGAAAAGAGAAACTACGAATGTGCGAACGAGCTAAACGGTTTCGACATCGGTGCATGCTGGGGATGCATGAAGGTCCTTGAAGCAGCAATGCGGAGAAGCAGCGAAGAAGGTTATAGAGCCGAGTGCCTTGCAAAAGCAAAGCAGTATAGCGAGCTCCTTGTAATCGTCAGAGAGAACCCGGACATTACCCAAGGCAAGCTCGCAAAAGAGATGGGGACATCTCCCTCGAGTCTCTCGCAGACGCTTAGCCGCCTAGCTCCATATCGCCTTCTTCTTACAACCGTAAACGGCAGAAGCAAGCACTACAGCATCTCGCCATTAGCTAAGGAACTCATGGGCGAATTCGAAACGCCAGAAGAAGTCACGTCGGATCAGAGACTCAAAACCGACGGAAACGACTCTACCGAGTATCGGATTTCTCGCGCGGAGGTCAGCGCCGGGCAAAACGACCCCAAGGGCGCCAGTCGATAATGGCGGATCAGGTAGGAGGATGAGCAAAAAACGTTCGAAAGGGAACCGCGGCAACGCACATAGGCAGTCGCGCCTCGACGGAATCCAACCCAGCGAGGCGTTCAGCAACAGCAATTCAGAAAAGGTCGCTTAGCAGGGGGTGTACGTATGGCAAATACCGTGTTAGACCTTAGGGAGGAACGTGGCTTTACATTGGCGACCGAGCTGTTCGACAGAGTTCGCAATTCGGAGGACGGTACAGGAACGCTTCGACAATTGATACCATACTATGCGTTTGTTGCAGATAACGATGAGGTTGACTCTCTTGCATTGGCACACCCATCTGTACCTGTGACATGGAGCCTGGTAGACGCCACGCTCGAGAAGCTTTGCCAACGCAACCTCTCGGAAGATGGTTTCTACGCCAGTCTTTATGGGCTGTTTTTCGAAGGAGAATTGTTCGGGGATGATGACGAGCGAATTGTCGCACTGTTCTGCGCACTTGCCAACGCCCGCGTCCCGTACATTCATTTTGATCTGCCCGAGATGCCACAGGAACGGTTCGATAGATACAAGAGGAATCTTTCGCGCGAGCTACGAGGGCTAAGCCAAGTAGCGTATCGTTCATTCCCGCAGAAAACGCAGGAGGCACTTGCGGTCCTAAGCATCATAGACACCTGCGAGTCACAAGACGAGAAGGCGGTGGCGTTGGGAATGTTCCTCTCGCTCGTGCGGGAGATTGCATAGGAATTGCCACCGCAGAGGCAGTGTCACGCTGCGCCACAGTGAAGTGGGAGAAGTGAAGGCTTAACGTTCGCTCGCGCCCTGCAACGGTTTGACACGCGGTTGCCAAGGGGCTGAGCTGGTGTATAATTTAGTGTATTAGTAACCCCTTGGGAATAGCTACTCCCCTATTCGGAAGTACGCAAAACCAAGGGGCTTTTTCGTCAACCAAGGAGACGAATAAGAACGCCCTCTGCCGAAATGAAATAGAGGTGGCCGGCCTCACAGAGAAGGACTTCGAGCCTGATTTCGTGCAGAAGGGGGTAGACATGTAAGCGTCAAAACATAGGCATCTAGCGTTTCCAGGTTTGCAAACCGATAATCCTCCCATCGGCAGAACGATCGATGGGAGGATTGGCGTATGGGGAGGATGAGCAGGGACGAGAGGCTCGCCCAGGCCGAGGAGTGCCTTGAAAGCGGCATGGCGGTCAGGGACTGGTGCGCGGCCAACGGGGTCCCGACGGCGACGATGTACGCGTGGCTGAGGAGGCTCCGCGAGGAGCGGGAGTGCGAGCTCGCGCCGGCGTTCGTCGAGCTGGGTGACGACCGCATCGGGCGGGACTCCGCGCCCGTGGCCGGCGCGCCGGTCGTCGCGCGCGTATGCGGCGTGGAGATACTCGTGCCGGCAGGCGCCCGCGAGCGCGAGGTGTCGATGGTCATGAGGGCGGCGGCATCGCTGTGAACCCGTTCTCCAACCCGCCCAGGATCATGGTGCAGACGCGCCCGCAGGACATGCGGGCCGGCATACAGAGGCTGGCGACGGTGGTCGAGGCCGAGCTCGGGCAGAGCCCCGCCGACGGCACGCTCTGGTGCTTCGTGAGCCGCGACCGGCGCAAGGCCAAGATGCTGCGCTACGACTCCGGCGCGTGGTGCCTGTGGTACGTGAGGCTCGCCGAGGGCTCGATCCGCTGGGAGCGCGACGCCTCCGGCGCGCCCACGGTCGCCTTCGACAGGGGCCAGCTGGTGTGCCTGCTGGCCGGCGCGCCGGTCGCGGAGGTCATGCGCCGCTGACCTAAATCAGGCCATCTACCTGCGGATATGTGGGATAATATGGTCATGGAGACGACTGCTTGCCACATATCCCCCGACGACTACGCGGCACTCCTCGAGAGGGTGTCCGGCCTGGAGCTGGCGCTCTCGGCGCTGGCTCAGGACAACGAGCAGCTGGCGGCCGACAACGCGTCGCTGGCGGACGCGCTGGAGCGCGAGCGGGCCGCGCGCGACGGGGCGGTGCGCGCGGCCGTGGAGGAGGCCGTGGCCGCCGTGCGGGCGGAGCTGCAGGCCGTGATCGACTCGCAGGGCGCTGAGAACGCGAGGCTCGTCGAGCAGTTCAAGCTGCTGCAGCAGTGGTTCTTCGGCCCGCGCTCCGAGAAGGCGCCCCCCGAGCCCGACCCGCTGCAGCTCTCGCTCTTCAACGACGCCGAGGCCGCGGCCGACGGCGCGCCGGAGCCCGTTGCGGACGCCCCCAAGAGGAAGGGGAGGAGGCGCGGTGTAGACGGTACGATGAATTTGACCTGATGAGGTAAGGAGTTTTTTACTCCGGCCGGTAACGACTTCTTTCCACCTTGCGGTAACGAGTTCTTGCCT
>ONMP01000004.1 GCA_900318935.1 uncultured Actinomycetes bacterium | reverse complement strand
GCAGCCAAAGTCGGCGCACATCATGGAGGGGAGGAGGAGCTTATCGTTGTGAGACATGATCGAGCCTTTCTATGTAACCGTTTTACTAAGTCGTACGCCGAGCTGGAGCGCGACCAAAACGTGGAGCTCGTGCGCCAAACATGCGCGCGCAGGCGGCGCCTCAAGCGCTGCGTGGCCGACGTCATCCCCGTGGTCGCGAGTCCGTACAGCTACTCTCAAACGGGCTTCGTGGCGCCAACCGGCATCAGCGCACTTATCGAGACGACCGTGCGGCTCCTTCCCGAGGGCATCCATGCCGCACGGCAAGACGTCGCCGAGTTCGAGCTCAGACGCAAGCGCTCGATGGCGCGTGGCATCGTGGCCGCCTCGACAGCGGCGGGCGTTGCCGTGGGCGCCGTCCCCATGCCCATCTCGGACGCACTCATCCTGACGCCCGTGGAGACCAGCATGATAGGCGCGCTCGCCAAAGTCTATGGCATTGGGTCCAACAGCGCCTCAAAGCAGCTCGTGGCCACCATCCTGGAGGCAGGGCACCGTGAGCATGGCCGCCAAGGCGGCAATCGGCGCCCTCAAGGCCGTACCCGGCATCAACCTCGCCGCCAGCGTGCTCAACGCGGCCATCGCCGGCAGTGTGGTGGCAATCATTGGCGAGGGAACGGCCCACGTGTTCGAGAGAATCCATCGCGGCGAGAAGACCATCGACGACACCGAATGGGCCCGGCAGTTTATTGAGTCCAAGGTCTCCAAGGAGCTCATAACGCAAGGCACCAAGGTGCTGGGCATGGTCTCGGGCACGGGAAGCTCCAGCTCGCAGCGAGCGGCCATCGTACGTTTGCTCAAGGAGCACGTCCTCCAAAGGCGCTCTGCCGATCAAAGGGGGTAACGCCTCTTGATCAGTCGCCAACCCAAACGTTAAAAGCAGCGACCTCTCGCAAGACCAACTCTTTTAAACGGCTATTATATAATCTGTATTGTTATCGAGAAAAGCTATAAGGACAAGGGGCGCTATGGGTACAAGCCAACGCTTTAAACGCATTCCCCCGCAATACGTGCGCACAATCACCTTTTGCGTCGCTTGCGTCATCGCCAACGTCGCAGGCGCATACTTTACTACCTCGCTTCGCCTCCCCATCTACCTCGACAGTCTGGGGACCGTCCTCGCATCCATCGTTGGCGGCTACGTTCCCGGCATTGCGGTAGGCTATGCCACCAACCTGCTCAACAGCATCTCCAGCCCCAACTACATGTACTATGGCATCGTAAATGTCGCCATAGCCATCATTACCGCAAACCTGGCACAGCGCGGATGGTTCAACCGACTTTCGCGCACCATGCTTGCGAGCGTGATTCTGGCCTTCACCAGCGGGTCTTTGAGCCTCTTGCTCGCCTTCTTTCTCAACGACGGGAATCTCGGCAGTCAGATGACGGCGCCATTTGCGTACCAGTTGCAGTCGCCTGGGCTGCTCGAGTTGACACAGGCGCAGATCATTGCGGAACTCTTCGTAAACCTCGTGGACAAGACGCTCGTTGTCCTGCTGGCTACGCTTATATTCCACATGCTCTCCGAGAAGTTCGTCGAGGGGCTCGACTTCGTTCCCTGGCAGCAGACGCCGCTCTCCGCGAAAGAGCTCGAGGCAAACATGCACGCCAAGCCGCGCCGCATCTCGCTCGCTACCGAGTTCTTCATCGTCATCGCGACGATCATCTCGGTTGTTGCCGTGGCGACGACGGCATTCAGCTACATAACCTTCCATAAGTCGACCATTGAGCTGGAAAGCACTAAGGCCGAGGGCGTCACAGCCTTGATGGCGAAGGTGGTCGATCCAAACAAGGTGTCGGAGTACCTTGTCAGGGGCGAGGCGGCAGACGGCTACCTCGAGACCGAAGAAAAGCTTGCCGCGATACGCGATTCGTTCGACAACGTTCAGTACGTCTACGTCTACCAGATCAAGTCGGACGGGTGCCATGTAGTGCTTGACCCCGATACTGCGGACGAGCCAGGTTCGGACCCTGGCGACGTCATCGCCTTCGAGGAGTCCTTCAAGCAGTACCTGCCCGCGCTCCTTGCCGGTGAAAAGATTGAGCCGGTCGTTTCGAACGATTCGTATGGTTGGCTGCTCACGGTTTACACGCCGCTGAAGAACGACTTGGGCGAGACCGTATGCTACCTTGCGGCTGATCTTTCCATGGAGCGTGTTGTCGCCAACGAGCACTCGTTCGTCGCGGGCATCGTCGCGCTCTTTGCAGCCTTCTTCATCCTCGTGTGCGCCATCGTCCTCTGGCTGGCACGCTACGGCATCGTCGTTCCCGTGAATTCCATCGCCCGTGCAGCAAGCGAGTTCGTTCTCGATGACGCTAGCATACGCAAGGAGAACCTTGAGCCCATAGAGAGGCTCGAGGTGCGCACGGGAGATGAGATCGAGAACCTCTACCTGGCTGTCGGACAGATGTCACATGCGGTAGTGGATCACCTTGCCGAGGCTCAGGAGAAGAGCGATGCCATCGCGCGCATGCAGAGCAACCTCATCATGGTCCTCGCAGACCTCGTGGAGAGCCGCGACAAGTACACCGGCGATCACGTGCGCAACACGGCGACCTATGCGCGCATCATCATGAACCAGATGCGTCGTGAGGGCATCTGCCCAGACATACTTACGAACGAGTTCATCTCCAACGTCTATCAGTCGGCGCCCCTGCATGACGTGGGCAAGATTGCTGTGTCAGATGCGATACTCAACAAACCCGGACGCCTCACCGATGAGGAGTTCACCATCATGAAGAATCACACCATCGCCGGCCAAGAGATCTTGGAGCACGCCAAGGGTGCGGTCTCGGAGTCGTCGTACCTCGACGAGGCGCAGCGACTGGCCGCCTACCATCACGAGAAATGGGACGGCTCTGGTTACCCGTATGGATTGGCGGGAGAGGAGATACCGCTCTCCGCGCGCATCATGGCCGTTGCCGATGTATTTGACGCGCTGGTGTCGAGGCGCAGCTACAAGGCAGGTTTCCCCGTCGAGAAAGCCTTGGCGATTATTGAAGAGGGCATCGGCACTCACTTCGACCCGCAGGTCGCACGCGCATTCCTCCACGCGCAGGACAAGGCGCGTGCTGTCGTAGAGGAAAGCGAGAGGAAGCAGCGAGAGGAAGAGGCCGCTCGCGCTGAAGCTGAGGGTAGAGACAAAAACTGACGAAATGGTGGTTGCCATGACAAAGGACCAAATGAAAGAAACGAAGAAAGCCGGTGGCGTCAGCATTCGCGCCGTAGGCATCTCCGCCATCGCCGCTGCCATTGTGCTTGCGTTCATCGCGTTTGCCCTGGCTGGCTACGTAGCTAACGTTGAGGCAGCCATTGCTGCCGACGAGGCGCGCTACGTGGAGTGCAGCGAGGCCATTGACAACCTGCAAGCCGGCTCAGACTACTTGACCACTCAGGTGCGCATGTTCATCATCACTGGGAACAGGGACTACCTGGATGCCTATATGAACGAGTACTTGGTCAACAACCGTCGTGGTAAGGCGGTAGACGTGCTAAAGGCGAGCCTCTCGGAAGACCGAGATGCGGTCGGCAGGCTCGAGGAAGCTCTTGCTGCGTCCAACCTGCTCGCGCGCAAGGAGTTCGCGGCCATGCGACTGGCTTCCGATTATTACGGCTTGGGTGATTTGCCTAAGGAGGTCGCGTCGGCGGATACGGATCTCTTTCGTTCGGTGCCAAAGGGAGATGCCAAGCTGAAGGCTGCAGAAGAGCTTGTCCTGAAGGAGGATTACGACGCGGCAAAGAAGGACATCTCGGCGAAGGTCAAGGCGAGCTCTGACGCACTCCTCTTGCAGCTCAACTCCAACCTTGATAATAACAAGAACCTCATCCAGAGTCTCCTCTTTCAGCTGCGCATAGCGGTTGCCATGCTCCTCTGCATCATCATGGTGTTTGTCCTGACGCTCTTCATGTACGTCCTCAAGCCGCTATCTCGATACGTGGAGCGACTCAGTGGAGGTGAGCCGCTCGAGCCAGACGGGGCCTACGAGCTGCACTACCTTGCAAACGCTTACAATCTCATCTACGAGGACAACAACAAGCGCATCGAGCAGCTTCGCGAATACGCCGAGCGGGACTCGCTCACCGGCATCAGCAATCGTGCGGGCTACGACAGCTTCCTTGCCACCCACACAAGAAACATCGCGCTTCTTCTCATCGACATCGATGGTTTCAAGGAGTACAACGAGGTCTACGGTCACGACACGGGCGACGCCGTGCTGATTAAGCTTGCCGAGGCGCTCAAGACGGCGTTCCGCTCGACGGACTTTCCCTGCCGCATCCAGAGCGACCAGTTTGCTGTCGTCATGACAAACATGAACACTGAGCTGCGCAACGCGATATTGAACAAGATCGAGCTCGTGAACTCGGCTCTTGCTGAAGATTCGTCGGATCTGCCGGCCGTCACCCTCTCGGTTGGTGCTGCCTTCAGTGCCGAGGGCATGGACGACAAGGACATCTATGCGGCTGCGCGCACTGCCCTGAGTCAGGCGAAGCGGGCGAGGTCTGGCGGCGTCTTCTTCTATGGTGAGACCAGCGTCGTCGCCGAGGAGCCGGTAGAAAACTCATAAGGCCACGTTTGAGCTGTAGGGAGCCTGCATCTCAACATATCGCATGCATGTTACGGTCTGCACACACATTGTGCGTTGCGCGCTGTGCCGTTGACGCTCACCTTTATAATGTCGCGAATTATGTGTCACGCCCTATTGTGGAGAGGAGTGTGCATGGCACAAAGAGAACCAAGCGACCTTTCGGTCGTGGAACCAACGCTCGACAAGTACGCAGACGTACCTGGCAGCCTCATCGCCATCCTGCAAGAGACGCAGGCGGCTTATGGCTACCTGCCCATGGACGTGATGGAGTACATCGCCGAGCGCACGGGCACGCCCATCGCGACCATCGTGGGGGTGGCCACGTTTTACGCGCAGTTCCGCCTGGAGCCGGTGGGCAAGTACCTCATCATGCTCTGCCAGGGGACTGCCTGCCACGTGAATGGTTCTGAGCTCATCGACAGCGCCATCTACGACGAGTTGGGCATCCATGACGGCGAGACCACGCCTGACGGTCTCTTCTCGCTCGAGCACGTCGCCTGCCTGGGCTGCTGCTCGCTGTCGCCCGTCATGATGATCAACGGCAAGACCTACGGTCGTCTCACACCGGACAAGGCAAAGAAGGTCCTGCGTGCGCTGGCAGCAGAGGAGGGTGAGACCGCATGAGAATCATCATAGGAGAGGGCAGCTGCGGACTCGCGGCAGGTGCCGGAGCCGTCCATACCGCACTGGAGGGGCTGCTCGCTGAGAACAATCCCACAGGTGTCGAACTCGGCATCACCGGCTGCATCGGCATGTGCTTCCTCGAGCCCATCGTGGACATCTACGACGACGAAGGCGAGCTGCACCGGCTGGTTCACGTGCAGGAGAAGGATGCCAAGGTCATCCATGAGGCGGCGACCACGGGTGATCTCTCGCTCGTGAGCAAGCTCGCCATCTCGGCTGAGGACGAAGAGTTCCTCGACAAGCAGACGCGCATTGCGCTGCGCAACTGCGGCGTGATCGATCCCGAGAGCATCGACGACTACCTGGCCCATGGCGGCTACCAAGCAATCGCCAAGATTCTGGGCGAAGGCCTCTCGCAAGAGGACGTCATCCAGCAAATCGACGTTGCCGGCCTGCGCGGTCGCGGTGGCGCGGGTTTCTCCACGGCGTTCAAGTGGCGTGCCGCTCGCGACGCGAAGCCGGCCGAGGACGGCCAGAAATACCTTATCTGCAACGCCGACGAGGGCGACCCCGGTGCGTTTATGGACCGCGCCGTCATCGAGGGCGACCCGCACAGCCTCATCGAGGGCATGCTCATCGGCGCCTACAGCATCGGCGCTTCCGAGGCTATCGTCTACGTGCGCGCGGAGTACCCACTCGCCATCGTGCGTCTTACCAAGGCCATTGCCGACGCCACCGAGCGCGGCTATCTGGGCGAGCACATCTGCGGCAGCGACTTCAGCTGCACGATTCGCATCAAGGCCGGCGCCGGCGCGTTCGTGTGTGGCGAGGAGACCGCCCTCATCGAGTCGCTCGAGGGCAAGCGCGGCATGCCTCGTCTGAAGCCGCCCTTCCCTGCGCAGGCCGGCTACTGGCTCAAGCCGTCGAACATCAACAACGTCGAGACCTACGCAAATGTCGCTTGGATCATCGCAAACGGTGGCGCGGCGTTCGCGGCCATGGGCACCAAGGATTCCAAGGGCACGAAGGTCTTTGCCCTTTCGGGCAAGATTGCGCGCGGCGGCCTCGTGGAGGTTCCCATGGGCACGACCCTGCGCGAGGTCATCTACGGCATCGGTGGCGGCATCCGCGGCGGCAAGGAGTTCAAGGCCGTGCAGCTCGGTGGCCCCTCCGGTGGCTGCGTCCCCGCCAGCAAGCTTGACACCGTCATTGACTACGGCGAGCTCGCCGCGACAGGCGCCATCATGGGTTCGGGCGGCATGGTCGTCATGGACGAGAGTACCTGCATGGTGGGCATGGCGCGCTTCTTCCTCGACTTCACGGCCAAGGAGAGCTGTGGCAAGTGCGTCCACTGCCGCCTTGGCACCAAGCGCATGCTCGAGGTCCTCACGCGCATCGTCGAGGGCAAGGGCGAGGACGGCGACATCGAGCTGCTCGAGGAGCTGTGCTACGCCATCAAGGATGGCGCGCTCTGTGGCCTCGGCCAGACGGCGCCGAATCCCGTACTCACCACCATTCGCTACTTCCGCGACGAGTTCGAGGCCCACATCGCCGAGAAGCGTTGCCCCGCTGGCGAGTGCCGCGAGCTCATCACCTACTCCATCGACAAGGACGCGTGCGTGGGCTGTACCGCCTGTGCACGTCAATGCCCGGTAAAGGCCATCTCGGGCGAGCGCAAGAGTCCGCACGAGATCGATCCTGCGCTCTGCATCAAGTGCGGCAACTGCAAGACGGCCTGCCGCTTCGGCGCGGTTCAGGTTCGCTAGGAAGGGGGAAGCAGCCATGTCCATCAAGTACACCATCGACGGTGTGGAAGTGATTGCGGAGCCTTCCGACACCATTCTCTCCTCTGCCACTAGGGCCGGGGTCGAGATTCCCACTCTCTGCTTCGATGCGCGCACGGCCATCTACGGCGCCTGTGGCGTCTGCCTTGTCGAGGTGGAGGGCGTGCCAAAGCTGTTGCGTGCCTGCTCGGCCAAGCCGCAGGAGGGTTACGTGGTCAGCACCCACACCGAGCGCGTCGAGCGTGCACGCAAGACCGCGTTCGAGCTGCTGCTCTCCGACCACACCGGCGACTGCCGCGGGCCCTGCAAACTTAACTGCCCCGCGATGACCGACTGCCAGAAGTACGTGGGCGAGATTCGCGAAGGCCGCTACAAGGATGCCGTCAGCACCATCTACGAGGCCTTCCCCCTGCCCGCATCCATCGGTCGCGTGTGCCCGCATCCCTGCGAGGACGCGTGCCGTCGTCAGCTGGTTGAGGAGCCTCTTTCCATCGCCTTCCTCAAGGCGTTTGCTGCGGACAAGATCGAGGCCGACGGTGATCCCTACGTCGTGCAGTGCGAGCCCGACACCGGCAAGCGCGTTGCCATCGTCGGCGGTGGTCCGGCTGGCCTTACCGCGGCGTACTTCTTGCGTCGTTATGGGCATGCCGTCACCATCTATGACCAGCAGCCCAAGCTCGGCGGCATGCTGCGCTACGGCATCCCCGAGTATCGTCTGCCCAAGGCCGTGCTCGATCGCGAGATCGAGATCATCACGGATGCGGGCGTCGAGGTTCACACGGGCGTGCGCCTGGGCCGCGACATCGCCTTCGACGACCTTCGTCGCGACTACGACGCCGTGCTGCTGGCCCTCGGCGCTTGGCGCTCGATGAACATGCGCGTCCCTGGCGAGGACTTGGACGGCGTGTTTGGCGGCATCGACTTCCTCGAGCGCCTCGGTCTCGGCGAGCGTCCCGAGCTCGGTGAGCGCGTGGCTGTCTGCGGAGGTGGCAACACCGCCATGGACTGCTGCCGTACCGCTGTACGTCTTGGCGCCAAGGAAGTCTACGTGGTCTATCGGCGCACGCGTGCTGAGATGCCTGCTGCCGACATCGAGATCGAAGAGGCCATCGAGGAAGGCGTGACCTTCAAGTTCCTCACCAACCCGATCGAGTTCTACGGTGAGGATGGCCACGTCAGCGGCATGAAGCTGCAGATCATGGAGCTCGGAGAGCCCGATGCCTCCGGTCGCCGTCGTCCCGTGCCCGTGGAGGGTGCCACCGAGGACATCGCCATCGACAACGTGCTCATGGCCATCGGCCAGGGTGCGAACTGCGAGGGCGTGGATGCGGAGCTGCTCACCCAGCGCGGCACCATCGCCTGCGACGAGCTGACCTTCCGTACCGCTTACGACAACGTCTTTGCGGCAGGCGACGTGACCAACCGCGGTGCCGGCATCGCCATCCAGGCCATCGCCGAGGCACAAAAGGCCGCCCTCTGCATCAACAACTACCTTGCAGGCGACGAGGTTCGCGCGCACGTGCCCTACTTCGTGACGCAGGAAAAGACCCCCGAGGACTTCGAGGACGAGCCCAAGCAGAGCCGCGAGAAGATGCCCGGTCTCACTCCCGAGCAGCGCCGCGACAACTTCGATCCCATCTACTTCGGCTTTACCGAGGAACAGGCACTGCGCGAGGCGTCGCGCTGCCTGGAGTGCGGTTGCCATGACTACTACGACTGCCGCCTCATTCGCTTCGCGAACTGGTTCGACGTGAAGCCCGAGCGCTTCGGCGCCGAGAAGCGTGATCGCGATGACGTGCCCGTGGTGCGCGAGGTTATTGTTCACGACCCGGACAAGTGCGTGCTCTGTGGTCTGTGCTACCGTACCTGCGATCAGGTCGTGGGCAAGACCTTCCTCGGCCTCTACAATCGTGGCTTTGCCACCGAGGTCAACCCGATGGTGCCCGAAGATGCCGCGACCTTCTGCGCGAGCTGCCTCAAGTGCGTCGCAGCTTGTCCGACCGGTGCCATGCAGAGCTTCCCCGCCGTGGAGCGCAAGACCTGCATAGTGTAGCGGGACAAAGGGGACGCGCGCGGACAAAGGGGACGGAGGAGTTTGTCCGCGCGCGTCCCCTTCACTCCTTTTTCGTATACCCTTTGATGGAAAAGAGCGCTAGAATACCAATGCGTCCCTTCTATGCGAGGAGTCATTGTGTTCCTGCCGCATGACATCAAGCTCATCCTGTCGGACATCGACGGCACCTTGCTGCCGTACGGACAACACGTGCTTTCGCGTCGTACGCTTGAGGCCTTTCATGCTGCTTTGGACGCGGGCATTCGCGTGGGGCCGGCGAGTGGCAGGGGCATCTCACACGTGGTGCCGACCTTTGGTGGGGATGCCGCTTGCGTGGCGACGGCGCTTGGTACCAACGGCATGCAGGTCTACTTGGACGGCGAGCTCATCCATGAGGAGCTCCTGCCTCGTTCAGCGATGTTGCATGTTGCCGAGGCAATTCACGACCTTCCGGGCGTGGGGGCCATCGTGTTTGACGGTGGCACTCCGTTGCTGGTGGAGGGCGCGCGAGAGGACTTGGCGCTGACCTTTCCCGTCTATGCGCGGCAAGCCGTTGATGCGGATGGCATTCCCGATATTCCCATCTTCAAGATGAACGTCTTTACCTCGGGCGATCTTGCCGCGACTCACGCGCTTCACGACCAGTTGTCGCGCGAGGTGAGCGAGCTGGATTTCAACGTGCCCATGGCGGGCTTTCTGAACATGTCACCTCCGGGATATAGCAAGGCCACTGGCATCGATATACTCTGCGATGCGCTCGGCATCACACTGGAGCAGGTGGTGACCTTTGGTGACGGGGGCAATGACATTGAGCTGGTCGGACACGTGCCTAACGGCGTTGCTGTGGCAGGTGCGGTGCCCGAGGTGATGGTTGCGGCGCGTTGGCATATCGGTCGCTGTGAGGACGAGGCGGTGCAGGCGGCCATTGAGTCCCTTGCTGCTGCCGAGTGGCCGTTCTTTGTGTGAGAGGCGATGGGCGACTATGGCGAGGCGCAGAGACGGCATACCCTTTCGCTTGCTTGCGATTGTCGTAGCCTCGCTGCTCGTTGTCATTATCGTTCTAAGCACGACGCTTCTGAAGCACGCCGAACAGGCAGTGGGCGAACAGGTGAGGGCCAGAATGCTCGATGCGGCATGCACTGCCGCGCAGCTTCTCGATGGAGACTCGCTCAAAGACATCACTGCCGAGAGCGTCGGTACTCCGCCATACGAGCGTGCCATGTACACGTTGCGAGCGTTTCAGGAGAGTACTGAGCTCAGCTACATCTATTGCTTGCAGCAGGTAGACGAAGAAACCTTCGTGTACACGGTGGATCCTGCCGTAGATCCTGCTTACTTTGGTGAGGAGGCGGCGTTTACTGACGCGCTTGACCAAGCGGGACATGGCGTTGCATCCGTGGACCTCGTGGCCTACGAGGACCGTTGGGGTAGGTTCTACAGTGCATACGCGCCAGTCTTTGACTCGCGGGGCGACGTGGCTGCCGTTGTGGGCGTTGATTACGTGGCGAGCTGGTACGAGGAGCGTGTGGCGCGAATCATTCGCATTATCGTCGCCAATGCAGGCATGACTTTCGTCATAGCCGCCCTTGCCATCATAGTGGCCGAGAGCTTCTCGCGAGCGGAGGCGCGCCATGTGAAGTCCCTGCTCAAGGCGAACCGCTATGACCCGCTGACGGGCCTGGCAAATATGAGCTGCTTCTTTGAAGAAGCGAGAGCCAGCTACGATCGCAGGGCCTCAGAGGGCAAGCATCCCGCCATCCTGTACATTGACATGGCTGGAATGCGGTACTTCAACCAGCGCCACGGCTTTGCCGAGGGCGACAAACTCCTCAAATCGGTCGCCATTCTTTTGGCGGCTCATTTCGGGAAAGATAGGTGCGGTCGCTTCGGGCAGGACCATTTCGTGGTCTCCACGTACGTGGAGGGCCTAGACGCGAACTTAGAGGCGTTGTTTGCGGATGCGGAGGACCTCAACGAAGGTCTGAATCTTCCTCTGCATGTCGGCGTCTATCCCAGCACCATGGGCCGCGTTGACGTGAGCGTTGCCTGCGACAGGGCCAAGGCGGCAAACAAGGCGGTGGGTACGGCCTATCGCTCGGGGTACGTTATCTTTGACGAGTCGATGCTGCGCCAAGAAGAGCAGCGTCACTACATCACCGACAACCTTGACCGCGCCATCAAGGAAGGTTGGATTGAGGTAAACTACCAGCCCATCGTGCGGGCCGCGAACGGCAAGGTGTGTGATGAGGAAGCGCTTGCACGTTGGCGCGACCCCAAACGAGGCCTCCTATCCCCGGCGGAGTTCATTCCCGCGCTTGAGGACGCCAAGCTCATCTACAAGCTGGATCTCTGCGTGCTGGAGCAGACGCTGGCAAAGATGAAGCAGCTGGAAGAGGCGGGCATATATGTGGTTCCGGCATCGGTCAACCTCTCTCGCTCTGACTTCGAGGCCTGCGATATAGTGGAAGAGGTGTGCAAGCGCGTGGACGCGGCCGGTATCGACCGCAGCATGGTCAACGTCGAGATCACCGAGACCGCGCTCGGTCGCGACTTCGACTTCATGAAAGAGCAGGTCGAACGCTTTCACGCGCTTGGGTTCCAGGTGTGGATGGACGACTTTGGAAGCGAATACTCCTCGCTCGACTACCTCCAAAGCCTTACTTTCGATCTCATCAAGCTCGACATGCGCTTTATGCGGCAGTTCGACAACGGCGACAAGAGCAAGGTCATTCTCACCGAGTTGGTTAGGATGGCCATAGGCTTGGGAATCGACACCATCTGCGAGGGCGTGGAGCGTCAGGATCAGGTCGACTTCTTGCGCGAAGTCGGCTGCAGCAAGCTGCAGGGATACTACTTCAGTAAGCCGGTGTCGTTGCCAGAGTTGCTCGAGCGCTATCAGGATGGATCGGCCATCGGCTTCGAGAATCCGGCTGAGGCGGAGTACTTCTCGGCTGTCGGACGCGTCAACCTCTACGACCTGTCCTCGATTGCGCACGAGGAGTCGCAGGACCTCCGCCACTACTTCAACACGCTACCTATGGCGGTGTTTGAGTCGTCGGGAGATTGTTTCAGGCTTACGCGTTGCAACCAGTCGTATCGACAGTTTGCTGAGACGACCTTTGGAGACATTCTAGTGGGGGTTGACATTCCCTTCGCACTTGCGGATGAGCGTGGCGGTGGCGAGATTATTCGGGCGATGCGGGACTTCAGGGGCAGAGACGATCGTGACCGCCTGACGGTTGACGAACAACTACCAGGTGGCATGCGTGCGCATGCGCTCCTGCGCCGCATCGCCGTGAACCCCGTCACGGGTGCCGCTGCCTTCGCTGTCGCGGTTCTCTCGGTGACGGACTACTGAGCGATATGGTTGAGGCGCTGCTTTGGAGCACGCTTGCGTGCGTGATATTTGCGCTTGCGGTACGCTTGCTGTTGCCGCGAGTGTTGGCGTGGCGTGGCGTGTGGTTTTGCTGGCACACGCGCTTCGGTCCGGCGCTTGTCTTTGATTCCGAAGACGAGGACGGCACGACAGTGCGGCTGCTCAATGTCAACGGCACGTATCAGAGCGTGTGCTACGTGGATGATGACCTGCTGTGGGTGCCCGTGTGCGAATACCATCGTACGTGGGGTCGCGAGGTACGACGCAGGTTTGGTCCGGTATCAGAGGCTCCCGAGCAGCGGAGGGCGCTCGTCATGGGGGGAGGAGGCTACTCTTTCCCCAAGTGGCTTGTGGCATACCGTCCTGACTTCTCGTGCGAGGTGGTCGAGATTGACCCCGCCATCAAGCGCATTGCGCGAGAGCGATTCTTTGTGGATCGGCTTCTCGAAGAGTTCGATTGCGAAGCGACTGGCCGGCTCGTGCTCGAGGTCGCCGATGCCTGGGACTACTTGCTGGCCGATGAGGATGGCTACGACCTCATCGTTAACGATGCGTTTGGCGGCAACAAGCCTCTGGGCAGGCTCTCGGGCAAAGAAGGTGCGCGGACGATTCGCGCTCACCTGCGCAAAGGCGGACTCTACATCGGCAACGTGCGGACACCGCTCGAGGGCAAGCGTGCCAAGGCGCTCGACGAGACGGTGCGGGCGTTCGAGACGGAGTTCGCCCACGTGCGTGTGATTCCGGAACGCCCGGAAGAACCTCGTGCCAAAGGCAACAATACCCTGCTAGCATGGTAGGGCGACGACGGGAGGAGCAATCATGGCAAACGACGTGATGAACGGCACGAACCTCGACGAGTGGCTGGCCGAACCCGACTGCCCGCAGTGCGGCAGCGAGGACGTCACTTGCACCGATAGCTACCAAGACGGCTTGGGGCGCACGGTGAAGGTCTGGTACTGCAACAAGTGCGGTCACACCTGGACCGAGGTCAGTGCGTAGGCTAGTAGGCTAAATCGGTTGTGCCGTTTGGGGATACTCCCGCTTCGACACATAGCTCATGATTTCTTGTGTGCCGCGCACATTTGCGTGCGCCTCGGCTATACTATCGAATGCGACATTGCGCCGTACGCATGTCGAAATCGGACATTATGGGAGGCGTTCATGATTCTAGGACTTGGCGGACCAGAGCTTCTTGTCATTCTGCTGGTCGTACTTGTCATCTTTGGGCCCAAGAATCTTCCCAAACTCGGCTCGGCCTTGGGCAAGACGGTCAAGAACGTGCGCGAGGGCATGGAAGGCGAGGAAGAAGAGGACGAAGAAAACGGCGACGCGGAGTCGGCCAAGAAGGACACAAAGGAATCCGAGTAGTTCCGTAAGCATAGTCCCACGATTCGCAGCGAGGTTTACATGGCAACGAACGATATCGTCTTAACCCCAGAGGGATACGCAAAGTACGAGCAGGAACTCAAGGACCTCGAGCGAGAAAAGCTCGAGATTGCCGACCAGCTGCGCGTCGCGCGCGAGTTCGGCGACCTGTCGGAAAACGCGGAGTATGACGCAGCACGCGAGGCTCAGGCGCAGAACGAGGCACGCATCCTTGAGGTGCGCCACATCCTCAATACCGCGCAGGTCGTGAGCGATGAGATCGTGGGCGAGCGTGGCACCATGGTCTCGGTTGGCAGCACGGTGGAGCTCGAGGGGGCGGACGGAAAGACTGTCGAGTTCACTATCGTCGGCACCACAGAGACGAACTCCCTGAAGCATCGCATCTCCAACGAGTCGCCAGCGGGATCTGCGCTTGTAGGCCATGTGGTTGGCGACAAGATTGCATTCTCGACACCGGCGGGCAAGGTTCGCGAGTACACCATAAAGAGCATCACGCGCTAGCGTCTGACAGCCGACAAAGACCTTAGGGCCTTTCTTGGCAGTGGCAGCAGGTAGCATCGATTTGGCGGTTTGTCTTGACGGGCACCGTGGGGCATCCCCGTGGTGCCCTCTTGGCGTGTAGAGAAGGAGCATCATGGCAGCACAAGAACCGGTTGCGTCTAACGACGAGCGAGCGATGCGCCGTGCCAAGCGGCAGGGCCTCATCGACGCTGGAATCGACCCCTATCCCATAGCATCGAATGTAACCGCCCATGTGGGCGAGCTTGTAGCGCGCTACGAGGGGCTTGAGCCGGGCGAGTTGGCACCCGACGACGCGGCCTGCACCATAGCGGGGCGTATCCGAGCGTATCGAGGCCATGGCAAGCTGCTCTTCATCGACTTGGAGGACGTGACGGGGCGTCTCCAGCTGTTCTGTCGAGTTAACGGCATGGACGAGGCGTCCTGGCAGCTCGCGGGCGACCTCGATGTGGGCGACATCATCGAGGCGACCGGCGTGCCTACGCGTACGCGACGCGGTGAGTTCTCGCTCATGGTCTCGGGGCTGCGTCTGCTTTCCAAGTCACTGCGTCCCTTGCCCGAGAAGTTCCACGGTCTCTCCGACCGCGAGGTGCGTTATCGTCAGCGCTACGTTGACCTCATCATGAATCCTGAGGTCAAGGATACCTTCGTCAAGCGCTCGCGCCTCATCAGCGCCATCCGACACTATATGGAGGAGCAGGGTTACCTCGAGGTTGAGACGCCCATCCTGCAAGAAACCCTGGGAGGGGCAAACGCGCGTCCCTTCACAACGCACTTCAACGTGCTCGACCAAGACTGCTACCTGCGCATCGCCACCGAGCTGCACCTCAAGCGCTGCATCGTCGGCGGTATGGAGCGCGTCTTTGAGGTGGGACGTCAATTCCGCAACGAGGGCATGGACCTCACGCACAATCCCGAGTTTACGAGCATGGAGGCGTATTGCGCCTATGGTGACCTCTCCACGATGAAGAAGCTCTCCGAGGGTCTCTTCCAGGCGTGTGCCAAGGCTGTGGGCAAGGGTGACCAGATCGAGTACCAGGGCCAGACGGTGAACCTTGCGAGTCCATGGCGGTCGGCTCCGATGAGCGAGCTCGTAAGCGAGGTGCTTGGCGAGGACCTTTCCATCGACACGCCAGTCGAGCGCCTGCGCGAGCTGCTCACGACCAATGGCCTTGAGTGGGAGCCGAGCTGGGGCGCGGGCAAGCTCATCTTTGAGCTGTATGATGAGCTGGTCGAGAAGACCCTCGTCAATCCGACCTTTGTTTGCGACTATCCCGTGGAAGTGAGCCCGCTGGCCAAGCGCCGTGCCGACGACCCACGTCTCACTGACCGTTTCGAGCTGGTCATCTGTGGCAAGGAATACGCGAACGCATTTAGCGAGCTCAACGACCCAGTGGACCAAGAGGGTCGCTTCGCCGCGCAGGTTGAGGCCAAGGCGGCAGGCGACGACGAGGCCATGGAGTACGACTACGACTACGTGCGTGCGCTCGAGTACGGCATGCCCCCGGCGGGCGGCATCGGCTATGGCATCGACCGCATGGTGATGCTCTTTTGCGACCAGCCTGCCATCCGCGATGTGCTGCTCTTCCCGCACCTGCGCCCGGAACGTCGCGAACAGCCGACGCGCGGGGCGGCTTCTGCGGATGAAGCGCCGAAGGCGGCTGCGGAGGTTACCGCTCCGGTCGAGGATGTCCCGACAGACGGCGCGCTCGATGCGGGCATCACGCGTGAGCAGGCATACGATCTTCTCTGCGCGCACAACAAGGACGCCTTCCACATCCGTCACGGCGAGACGCTCGAAGGCCTCATGCGTTACTTCGCGCAGAAGTACGACCCGGAGAACGTCGAGTTCTGGGGCATCGTGGGTCTGTTGCACGACCTTGACTGGGAGGAATACCCCGAGTCGTCACTGCACACGGTCAAGGCGGCAGAGATGCTTGCCGAGGTGGGTGCTAATCCGGCTCTGGCCCACGCCATTCAGACGCACAACTCCGAAAACATCCCCGACCTCCCGGCTCCCGAGCATCAGATGGAGAAGGTGCTCTGGGCATGCGACGAGCTTTCCGGCCTCATCCAAGCGGCCGTCCTCATGCGCCCGAGCAAGTCGGTAATGGACTTCAGCGTCAAGTCCCTGCGCAAGAAGTACAAGGACAAGCGTTTCGCCGCTGGCTGCGACCGTCAGATCATCGCGAAGGGTGCCGAGCTCATGGGCATGGATTTGGGCGAGCTCTTTGCGGCCGTCATCGAGGCCATGCAGGCCATCGCCCCCATAGGCGACACATACGCCCAAGGTGAGTAAGGGGGGCTGCGACAAACGTCTCGCAGATATGAGCGAAGGCCGCTTGCCACATCCGACAAGTAGCCTTCGCTCTATTGCGACCGAGTATGAATGCTTTGCCGTGAATCAGGTTTCGCACGGATTCAATCTTCTGGATGTACCCCTATCCGTCAGCCAAGCACTGAAAGAGGCGAATCGAGGGCAGCGTGCACTACCTCGAACGCCTCGTTCGTGAGTGCAGCGGCGCGTCTTGGCGAGCTCACGTCTTCCGCCGCTTCCTCGCCTCATCACAACACCTCATATATACACAGATACAATGTATTTCTGTAGAGATAAAGTCACTTTCCCAGACTCGTGTCAAGAAGCTACGCTGGCAAGAGTTGTCTCAGAGAAGCCGCAGAGGGCGGCCCCATCGACCAGACGGGTCCGCCCTCCGCGGCTTGTTCTCTGTGATTGATGGCGATTAGCGCCTCCGACGTAGCGCGTCGAGTTGGAGCTGGTTGATGGGGTCTACTCTCCTGTTTAGGCTGGCACGCGGCATGTTCTCATATGCGTACCTCTGCGCCGCACGCTTGTCTGCGAACCGGCCGATTACGTTGCCCTTCATGTCTATGGCCTCATAACGTGTGTCGCCCTCGATCTGAGTGTCGAATACGTATCCGCCAGCAATCGATGGGCTTACATGCTATGCTGTAAGGGAATGGCAAGCAACGACGCATGGACGAGCCTATGGACGAGCACAGCCACAACTTGCCGGACAGGATTCCCTATCGGGTGCAGCTACCCACCGCGCAGCAAGTTGCGGCGGCGCTTGCGATACTCTCGCTTGCAGGCCCTATGATGATGGGCGGCGTTCCCGTGCTGCCCGTCACTATGGAAGACGAGCGGCGACGCCAGCAGGAAGAAATCGCACAGCAGAGCGAATCGAGCGTGGGGACGTACCTGACCTCTCAGGAGGCCGAGTCTGGTCTAGCGCTATCGCAGAAGCGCTTGGCGCATGTCGCGGGTCAGATCGAAGGCGTTCGTGACCACGAGGTAGACGAGCTGGACGTTATTCGCGCGGCGAATCGTGTACTTTCCGGGCAGGTAGAGGAGAAGCTCGACGGGAAGTTTCGTTCGGCCTTCAGCAAAGTGGCGTGGGACACCGTGGACCTCTACATCCTGCGCGACAACGAGGAGTTCGAGGAGGTTGACAAATCCGTCACCCTGTCGATGATTTGAGCCTCTCAAAGAGCGCATCGCGGGAATACTTGCGTTTCCTGAGCTTGTCTGTTTGCGGCGAGCGTAATATGGGTACACAACCCTAGATTAACCTTGAACACGGACGAGGCTGCGGCGTGTGCCGAGCCAAGGGGAAGAGAGACCCACATATGTTTGAGAAGTTTACCGACAAGGCGCGTCGGGTGATGAACCTCGCGCAAGACGAGGCGCGCAACCTGGGACGCATGTTCGTGGGCACCGAGCATCTGTTGCTCGCGCTCATCAAGGAGGGGGAGGGCGTCGCAGCCCAAGCCCTCGCAAAACTCGATGTCACGTATGACGAGACCATCGCCACGGTGCGGGGGCTTTCCAAGGATGACGGGGAGCCCACGCCGGGCGGCCACATTCCGTTCACGCCGCGTGCCAAGCGCGTGCTTGAGGGTTCCTATCGCGAGATGATGAATCACGGACAGACCTACATCGCTACCGAGCACCTGCTGCTTGGCATCGTGAGCGAGGGTAATGGTCGCGCTATGGAGACACTTGGCCGTATGGGCGTCTCGGGCGATGCCGTGCGCAACTCGGTGGATGAGCTCATCTCCTCCAATCAAGGAAGCCAGGAGACGCGAGCTCCGCGCCAAGCAGCCGGTGTGGGTGACGTGCGCAGTGCAAGCAATCCGTTCTTTGGCGGACATAACACGCAGGGCGAAGACGGGTCGCTGCTCGAGCGCTTCGGTCGCAACCTTACGAAGCTTGCCTCCGAGGGTGCCCTCGACCCCGTCATCGGGCGTGACCGCGAGGTAGAGCGCGTGATGCAGGTCATGGCGCGTCGCCAAAAGAACAACCCTCTTATCCTCGGTGATCCCGGCGTGGGCAAGACAGCTGTGGTCGAAGGTCTGGCACAGCTCATCGCAAGCGGCAACGTACCTGACATCCTGCGTGACAAGCAGATCTGGACGCTTGACGTGGCCGGACTCGTTGCAGGCTCGAAGTACCGTGGCGAATTCGAGGAACGGCTAAAGAAGGTCATCGCAGAGGTCATGGAGTCGAAGAGCGCGATTCTTTTCATCGACGAGATGCACACCATCATGGGTGCAGGCTCGGCCGAGGGTTCCATCGACGCAGCGAGCATCCTCAAGCCGCCGCTGTCCCGTGGCGAAATCCAGGTCATCGGTGCCACGACGGCCGACGAGTACCGCAAGCATATCGAGAAGGACTCTGCGCTTGAGCGTCGCTTTCAACCGGTGAATATTGGCGAGCCCAGCCCTGAGGACACTCTGCTGATTTTGAAGGGCTTGCAAAGCGCCTACGAGGAACATCATCACGTGCGCTACACCGACGAGGCCGTAGCAGCCGCCGTCACCCTCTCGAACCGCTATGTGCAGGATCGCTTCCTGCCTGACAAGGCCATCGACCTGCTTGACGAGGCCGGCGCGCGTACGCGCGTGCACAAGATGGCCCTGCCGCCTGAGCTTGCAGCAGTAGACGAGGAGCTGGCACGGGTGCGGCAGGCAAAGTCCGATGCAGCTTCTGCTCAGGAGTTCGAAGAAGCCGCCCGTCTGCGCGACGAGGAGCGCGAGCTCAACGAGCGAAAGGCAGAGCTTGAGAAGGCATGGCGTGCAGAGATGGATGCCAACGTCGTGGTCGTCACGGCTGACGACATCGCGGACGTCGTGTCCTTCATCTCTGGTGTGCCCGTAAGCAACCTCACCGAGGGGGAGGCCAGCAAGCTGTTGCGCTGCGAAGAGGTGCTGCACCAGCGCGTCATCGGGCAAGAAGAAGCCGTGAACGGTGTGAGTCGCGCGATTCGTCGTAGCCGCTCTCCGCTCAAGGACCCGCGTCGTCCTGGAGGCTCGTTCATCTTCCTCGGGCCTTCGGGCGTGGGCAAGACCGAGCTCGCCAAGGCACTCGCTGAGTTCCTCTTTGGTAGCGAGGACGCGCTCATCAGCTTTGACATGAGCGAGTTTATGGAGAAGCATGCCGTGAGCAAGCTTGTCGGCGCACCTCCGGGATATGTCGGCTACGACGAGGGTGGCGAGCTCACGAAGGCCGTGCGACGGCGCCCCTACTCGGTGGTCCTCTTTGACGAGATCGAGAAGGCGCATCCGGATGTCTTCAACATCCTGCTGCAGATTCTGGACGAGGGACGTCTGACCGATGGCCAAGGTCGTACGGTGGACTTCTCAAACACCGTCGTCATCATGACGTCAAACATCGGCGCGCGCGACATCGCGCATACCACAACGATGGGCTTCGGTGGCTCCTCGGGCGGACTCTCCGATGCGGAGATCAACTCGCGCGTGATGAGCGAGCTAAAGAAGCTCTTCCGTCCGGAGTTCCTGAACCGCGTGGACGAGGTCGTCGTCTTCAAGTCGCTCACGGGTGAGCAGCTGCGCGGCATCGTGGACCTCATGGTCACCGACCTGCGCCGTCGTCTGTATGGTCAGGGCATGTCCATCGAGCTCACCGACACGGCGCGCGACTTCGTGGCGAAGCGTGGCACGGACAAGATTTACGGTGCCCGCCCCCTGCGTCGCGCGATTCAGACCCTCATCGAGGACCCGCTCGCCGAGGAGATGCTTCAAGGCAAGTGGCAGTCCGGCGACATCATCTACGTGGATGTCGCTGAGGACGGCGAAACGCTCTGCTTCTCGAAGGGTGCGGGCGAGATCGAAGCACCCGACAAACGTGAGCACATGGAACAACCCCAAGCGCGTAATCGCTGGAGCGGCGCGCGTCTCCCAGCGCCTGACGGTGCCACAGTGCAGTAGCGAGGGGTACTGGGGGGACAGTCCCCTGGGTACCCAGGGGACTGTCCCCCCCCCCAGTACCCCCCAGCACCCTGTACGTAAGATTTGTGTGCAACCGTTTACCGATTGTCGCGTATACTTACACCACAATTCGTTGAATACGGGGGAGGCGAACCGAGGCTATGCAGAGCAGACGCAATAAGGACGAGGCTAAGCAACGCATCGACGAGGCCATTCGCTTGACGGCACCTGGGACCGCGCTGCGCCATGCCCTCGACATGATCATTGCTGGTCACATGGGTGCCCTGATTTGTGTGGGCGATGAGGACAGCGTAATCAAGGCGGGAAACGACGGTTTTCCGCTCAACATCTCCTTCACGGCGAATCGTCTCTTTGAGCTGTCAAAGATGGATGGCGCCATCGTGGTGGACGGGCGACTCAACCAGATTTTGCGGGCCAACTATCACCTCAATCCCGATCCCGCACTTCCGACGGGCGAGACGGGCATGCGTCATCGTACGGCGGCGCGCATGAGCCTGCTCACAGATGCGCTTGTGATATCGGTCTCGGAACGTCGCCAGGTCATCCATATCTTTGTGGATGGGAAGGGCATCCAGCTCAAGACCGTCCAGGAGCTTATGGGTTCGGTCAACCAGCTCGTTGTGGCCATGCAGTCCACGCGCCAGACGCTCGACATGCGGCTGCGCCGCCTCACGACCCTAGAGCTCGAGAACCAGGTGACATTGGCAGACCTCACCGAGATTTTTTACCTCTTTGAGGTGCTTACAACGGCGGGTGAAGACTTGGGGCAGATCATCTTGCAGCTAGGCAGCGAGGGACGCACCGTGCAGATGCAGCAGGAAGAATTCCTTGGCGACCTCGACGACGAATACACGCTCATGATTCGCGACTATGCGTCCGACAGCTCGGAGGAGAATGCCGCCTCCATACGTCGCGCCCTTGATGACACGGCAAACTCTCAGGTACACAAGTCGGCAAACATCGCACGGCTGCTCGGATATGACGACATCAGTGAGGATACGGTCATGACGCCCTTGGGTCTGCGCACGCTGTCCAACGTCAGCGTTGTGCGCGAGGGCATGGCGGACAAGATCGTAGACGAGTACGGGTCGCTTCAGGACCTCATCGATGTCATTGACGAGAATCCCGAGCGCTTGGAGGAAACGGGCGTGCGGAATCCGTCGATTCTGGCCGATAGCCTCTATCGCATGTGGGGCAAGCACGCATGAGCGAGACCTGCGTATGCCCGTGTGCGGAGCGTGTAGGCGAGGCGACGAGCGGTGCCGATACCTGCGCAATTGTTGTGGCTGCTGGCTCGGGCGAGCGCTTTGGCGACCCGCGTGGCAAGCAGTTCGTGGAACTGGCCGGGCTTCCCTTGGTGGCTTGGTCTATCTTGGCATTTGATGCGGCCCCGAGTGTGGCAGCGCTCGTGGTGGTGTGCCCACCCGCGCGCGCAGCAGAAATGCGGCACGACGTCCTGGACCGGCTCGAGCTGCGACATGAGGTTACGCTTGCGGTTGGAGGGGCCACGAGGCAGGATTCGGTGCTCTCAGGTCTGATGGCTGCGCCGGAGGAGTGTCCGATCGTGGCGGTTCACGACGGAGCGCGGCCGCTCATCGAACAAGAGCAGATCGAGCGCTGCATCGCGACCGTGCGTGGCAGCGCGGAAGTCGCAGGCGCCATCTGCGCCACGCGCGTCACCGACACGATCAAGGTGTCGGACGGCAACGGCACGATAGCCTCCACGGCTGACCGCGACCTACTGTGGGCGGCGCAGACTCCGCAAGTGTTCTGGCGTGAGAGGATTCTGGCCGCGCACGAGGCTGCGCTGCTTGAGGGCTATGCGGGCACCGATGATGCGAGCCTTTGTGAGCGCCGAGGCGAGCGTGTGGCTCTGGTGGAGACGTCGCGCGACAACCTCAAGGTGACGTTGCCCGAGGACCTGGCCATGGCCGAGGCGATTCTTGCGGCCCGTCTCGGCATCGCATAGGTAACGCAAAGGGGACTGTCCCCTTTGTCCCCTTTGTGGCGCGAGAGGAGCAGACATGCTGCGAATAGGACATGGATACGACGTGCATCAGTTCGCCGAGGGGAGGAAGTGCATCTTGGGCGGCGTTGACGTGCCGAGCGAACGCGGCCTTCTTGGCCACTCCGACGCTGACGTGCTGGCGCATGCCGTGGCCGATGCCGTGCTTGGCGCGGCGCGTCTAGGTGACATCGGCAAGCACTTCCCCGACACCGACCCCGCCTACGAGGGGGCGGACTCCATGGTGCTGCTCTCGCGCGTCGCGGTGCTCGTGCGGGAGGAGGGCTTCGCGATTCTGGACGTGGACTGCACGGTGGCCGCGCAGGTGCCCAAGCTCGCCCCGTATCGCGAGCAGATGCGCGCGAACCTTGCCGCTGCGTTGGGCATTCCGGTCGAGAGCGTGGGCGTGAAGGCCACGACTACCGAGCGCCTGGGATTCGTCGGTCGTGAAGAAGGCATTGCCGCCTGGGCCGTCGCCCTGCTCGAACGCTAGCGCGGCGAATCATGGCCGCCAAAACAAGTCCTCGGCGGTCACCACCTCCTGCACGGCTCCCCGAGGAGTGTTGTTTACGACGCCGAGCGGGCTTACCAAGGTCATATGCAGTGCCTTGCGGGACTTCGTTTCGCGCGCGAATACCGTGCGTTTGAGTCCCAGCCTCTGCTCGTATGACTTGGTTATCGCAAAGGGATGGTCGGCGTATTTCATCTCGCACAAGTTTATGATTCCGTCGGCACGGTCGATTACCAGATCTATTTGGGCGCAGTTGTCGGACGACTGGCTCCGCCACGTGCTTGCGGTGTGCGATACGCCGAGCACATCCATCGAATGTAGAATCTGCTTGGTATGGAGCAGGCAAACGAGCTCAAAGGCATATCCGCTCCACGCGCGAATCGCGGGGCTTCCGTAGTTGGCGTTCCACCAACCCGATGTATGGCCCTCCTCCACGAATCGAAGGTAAAACAGCGTAAAGGAATCGATGAGTTGGTACGTATCCCCGAGCTTCGCTTTCGTGAAGTCTCCAAAGCGCCGTATGAACCCACACTGCTCAAGTTCGGCAAGCGTTGTCGAGAGGCCACCCCCATCGCTCATGTGAGCCGCCGCACAGAGTTCGTCTCGACTCATGCCGCTCGCCTTGCTCGCGAGTACCCGCACGATTCGGATGTGCCTATCGGCTTGTCTGAAGAGGGACCTAAAGAGTTCGTCGAATTCGTTGTGCAGCTGTGCGGTGTTGCCGAAGCAGAGGTGGTCGACGTTTTGTGTCAGGCCGATTCTTCGATCGAGAAGGTCCAGGTAGAAGGGGACACCCCCGAACACCATGTATGACTCAAGCATCTCGCGCTCGCTGAATGCCAAGCCGTTCATCTCATAGTAGGCGCGGCATTCCCCAAGACACAATGGCTCCAAGTGGATGCGGCTTGTGACTCGATTGTGCAGACCTCCGTGATTCGAAAGGAGGTTCTTTGTAATCCAAGATGTGGCTGAGCCGCAAGCAATCAGCAACAGGTCCGGTTGTCCCGATGCCCAGATGTTCCAAAAATATTCCAGTGCGGGCAGGAACTGAGCTCTTGGTGTGTCGAGCCACGGCATCTCATCGATGAAGATGACCATCTTTCCGCTCTTCACGTCTCGCAGAGCGTTGCCTGACTCTAAAAGGTCGCGCAAGCGTGAGAATGCGCTCATCCAGTCGGTCGCATCGCCCGTGCCACCCGCCCGCCGAAGGCTCTCGTTGAACCCGGCGAGCTGCAGGGCCTTGTTGCCCCGCGCAATCCCCGTTGCGTGGAACGCGAACTCCTTGTTGAAGTACTCGCGTACAAGGTAGGTCTTTCCCACTCGTCTGCGCCCATACACCACCACAAACTCCGCGCGGGGCGTCTCGCCTAGGCGCTCCAGTTCTTGCTGCTCTTTTCTTCGCCCGACGATCGTCATTGCTCCTTCTTTCCCTTTACTTCGCGCTAGCACGCGAATGCGAGCATCCTACAGCGAATTATAGCAAAGATTTAGGCGATAACTCGCGCTCTTTGCTGGATGAGCTGTGCCAATATCCACGGGCGGCTGGGTGACGATCCAATATAGTTCCGTGGTCGCCTGATTCGGTTGTCGGCCGAAGGGCTAAAAACTCTGTTCCGCGGTTTCTTGCTTGGGAAAAGATGAGCGCTCGGGTATGCTGGTGCCAAACATCGTTTTGACGCGAGGAAAGGAAGCGTGCGATGTCCGATGCCAAAGAGGGCGCTCCCACGATCTACACCATTACCTGTCCGTCATGCGGAGGCTCCTTCAGCTTCGAGGGCATGAGGGAGGTCATCTACTGTCCTTCGTGTGGCAACCGCATCCACATCTCGCCGCCGGAGGGTCGTGGTGCCGAGGCTGACGGCACTGTGAGGGATGCATCCTCCGGCTATGGCATCTTTCGCATGAGGGTTCCGTCGGGCTGGCAGGTGACCGGTACGGCGCTTCGCCGCACACAGACGAGCTCTCGCCCCTTCGTAGCGCAAGCCGAGCTTCGTGACCAGTCGGGTGGCACCATCTCCCTGCGAATCGGCGACGCCGGGACGCGCAACAGCGCGAGCACGAACGCGCTCCTGGCCATGTATGGCAGGCATCTCGTGGGGGTCGATACGTCGAACTACGCTGACGTGCCAGATCCAATCGTGATGGCTGACGCCAATGCGAGCGCCGTCGCATCGAGTGTCGGTGGCTCCGATCCGCGCTTCTCCAGGCAGCTCGCCTTTGGCAACCTCGAGGGAGAGAGGTCCAAGATGCTCGAGAGCTTGAGGAAGCAGTCGCCCGGCATGGGCAACCTCTCGTCGAGCGCGCTCGTCGCCATCGTTCTCCGCATCTACGAATTCACGGCTGACGGGCGTCCGTGGCAGCTTGCGTCATTCGTGAGGCTCGAAGCAGTAAAGAAGGGCACCGATCTGGGTGAGGGCGTCTCGAGCGCAATGGGAGGGGTTGCCGACTCCATTGGGGACATGGTCGGTGAGGCCTTTGGGGGTATAGGCTCGCTCTTCTCCGGATATCAGGGCGGGCAAGGCCAGACTTTTACCCAGCAAACCTCGGATGATGACCGGTATAAGGGCGTGGGGGGCTTTATCATGGGGGGTGGCCTCATCGGCAGGATGCAGCGCGAGCGCAGGGCAGCCATGCGTGCCCAGCAGCCTGAGCAGCCTGAGCAGCCCCGCCAACAGTCTGTTGAGCAGGCGCAGACGGCGCCGTCGCGGGGCGCAGCTTGGTGCTCCCCCGACTACTCGCAGTTCGTAGCTTCAGGCACAATCCGCTGGGGCATCCCCCTCATGGCGACGTACCTGGCCCCCTCGGACAGCTTCGGCGTGCAGCTCGCCAGTGCATTTCTGCCCCTCGTGAGCACAATCGAGATTCATCCGGACGTCGAGAGCCTTACCATGCAGGCCATCCGACAGGAGTCCTCCCAGATTCAGGCGGCCACTCAGGGGCAGATCGCCCGTAGCCAGCAGACGTTCCAGATGCAGCAGGCGGCGCACAGACAGCAGCAGGCTGCATTCGACTCGTACAACGTCGCGTGGCAGGCAAGAAGCGACGCTCAGCACCAGCAGTTTAGGGCGTCGGCCAATGCCCAATTCTCCACGCCAGCGGGCGGTGCGGCGCCAGACTACTCCGAGGCAATCCGCGGGGTGAACACCTACACCACCTCCGACGGTCGCGAGGTGGAGGTTACGGTGCGCGCCGACCGGGCTTACGAAAACCAGGCGGGCGACGTCATAGGTACCTCTAGCGCCTTCGAGCCTGGAGCCGACTGGACCGAGATACCACGGTCGTAGGGAGAGCGCCTTCCAGCCCAGTTAACTCAGCGCGGCACAGTTGGCTGTTCCTTCAGATTACATCAGCCGGTGGGAATCGAGCCATTCGCAAGCGCAGGCCTTGCGGGAGGGAGGTGACGACTCATGATCATTAGCGCATCGTGCCGCACCGACACTTCGTGTGAGGTGGAGTTTCTTGGACCTTGGGACGAAGTGCCAACTGAGAGCGCGAAAAGTGCAGAGAATCGCGAGTTCTGTACGGTTTTCAGGTCTCGATTCGCCACAGGGGCGATAATGCACCCCACAAAAGTGCAGGTAGAAGGTACCGAGAATGCGACCCCCGTAAAATTCGAGACCGAAAAACCGTACAGAACTCGCCAAAGTCTGCACTTTTCGCACCCACATTTGGCACTCGGGCGTCCGTCCACCCAAAGGCTTCGCGTCATGTGCGGTGATGGGCCCTCCGCAAGGCACTTCCGACATCGCCCGCGAGAACGGCTTGTCAGCGGGCACGTGCGCCGAATACATTGACCTTCCTACAGTCAGCATCGAACACAACGCTAGCATCAGCCCCGTGGGACAAACACCTCCGGTAGGTTTGTCCCTCTTTACGCCGCTCTTTGCCAGAATGATCAGGCGCTCATCGCTACGTATACTTCGTCGGTGAAGAGGAGCGCAACGGGGGCCTGAGACGTCGCGTTTGCGCTATTATGTCTTGCGAAACCGACGGATAGGAGTCCGTATGCTCGTCTACAATAGCCAGACCCACCGCAAGCAGGAGCTCGAACCCATCGAGCCTGGCAAGATTCGCATGTACGTGTGCGGGCCGACGGTCTACGACCAGATTCATATCGGCAACGGCCGCACGTTCCTGAGCTTTGACGTGATTCGCCGCTACCTCATGTACAAGGGGTATGAGGTCACCTTCGCGCAGAACCTCACCGATGTCGATGACAAGATCATTAACCGTGCGAATGAACAAGGTCGCACCGCTGCCGAGGTTGCCGAGGAATTCAGTGACAAGTTCATCGAGCAGATGCATCGCTTCGGCATCCTCGACCCGGACATCCGTCCGCGCGCCACGCGCGAGATCGAGGCCATGCAGGAGATGATTCAGCTGCTCATCGACGAGGGCTGCGCGTATCCCGTGCCGAGTGGCGACGTGTACTTCTCCGTGCGCAGCGACAAGGCCTATGGCATCCTCTCGGGCCGTGATCTCGACCAGTTGCGAGCTGGCGAGCGCGTGGAGGTCAACGACGAGAAGCGCGACCCCTTCGATTTCGCCCTTTGGAAGGCCGCCAAGCCCGGAGAGCCGAGTTGGCCGAGCCCATGGGGCGAGGGGCGTCCCGGCTGGCATACCGAGTGCTGCGCCATGATCCATCGCTATCTGGGCACGCCCATCGACATTCATGGCGGTGGCTCGGATCTCATCTTCCCGCACCACGAGAACGAAACCGCCCAGGCAATGTGCGCCTGGCACGCACCTCTGGCGAATGTCTGGATGCACACGGGCATGCTCCAGATCAACGAAGAGAAGATGTCAAAGAGCCTCGGCAACTTCTACACCCTGAAAGAGGTGCTTGACCGCTACCCGGCCAATGCCGTGCGCATCCTCATGCTGCAGACGCATTATCGCGCGCCGCTCGACTTCTCGTTCGACCGTCTTGACGGTGCCGTGAGTTCGCTTGAACGGCTCGTGGGCTGTGTCAAGAACCTCCGCTGGGCGGCTGAGGCGGCAAATCCTGATGGCCACCTTACCGACGCCGATCGCGCGCTGGGCGCTGCCATCGACGAGGCGGAGCGCGAGTTTGTCGCGGCCATGGACGATGACTTCAACACGGCCGGTGGCGTCGCGTCGGTATTTGGTCTGGTCACCACCGCAAACAAGTACCTCTCCGAGGCGGCGGGCACCATCGAGACGGCGGTCACGCTGCGCGCGGCTGATGCCATCGTGGAGCTCTGCGGCGTGCTGGGAATCGACCTCTCCAAGGAGACGAAGAAGAGCGAGCTGCCCGTCGAGCTGGTTGGGCTGGCTGCCGACCGCGCGGGCTATGCGGGCGATGACCCCGATGAGGCCGCTCAAGCGCTTCTTGCCGCCCGCCAAGAGGCCCGTGCCGCGCGCGACTGGGGTACGGCCGATGCGATACGCGATGGCATAGCCGAGCTTGGTCTCGTGGTGGAAGATACCGCTGCCGGCGCCCGTCTCCGCCGTAAGTAAGCGAAACAAACGAGGTGCTCGGAGTATTCGGGGGTACACGAAGGGGGACTGTCCCTCCAGTCACGGTGACAGGGGGGCAGTCCCCTGGGTACCGAGGGGACTGTCCCTTTTGGTGTGCCCCTTGTGCCACCGGCCGATTTGACGATTCCCTTGGGCAGGTCCTCGTGCCCTGAGCATTCTGAAAGGAACCCTATGGCAAAGAACCAGTCGAGAAAACCCGGGCGCGACGTCCGTGGCGGCACGGGCAAGCGCGACCACAAGCCATATGCCCCATCACGTGGGGACAAGAAACCCGGGCGAAAGGGGGCGGCGTACGGACGTGGGGGTCAACAGCGTTCTGGTGGTCGCGCTGGCGGTCCCCGATCCGGCTCTCAGCGTGCGGGCGTACAGCGTTCCGGCGTCCAGCGCAAACGCCCGGCGGGCGACTTCATCGAAGGACGCCGTGCCTGCGCCGAAGCTATCGACGCACGTGTGCCGCTTCGGCGTGCATTGGTGGCAACTACCGTGGGGGAGCGCGACCGGGCGCTTGAGGAGCTTGTCGTGCGCCTGGAGCAACGGGATGTACCGGTGGAGTACGTGGCGCGCGATCGCCTTGGCGGGCGGTCTTCCCATGGTGCGCACCAGGGTATCATGCTGGAGGTCGAGCCGTTCGAGTATGCAGAACTCACCGAGGTTATCGCGGCGGCTGGAGAAGGCGACGCGCTCGTCTTGCTGCTTGACCATGTGACGGATGAGGGCAACTTCGGAGCCATCGTGCGCACGGCCGAGGTCGTGGGGGCAGCTGGTGTCGTGGTTGCCAATGCTCGCGCGGCTCGCGTGGGGACTGCTGCTTACAAGACCTCCGCTGGAGCGGTGCTGCATGTCCCCATTGCCCAAGTGCCCAACCTCGCGACGGCGGCGGATCAGCTCAAAGAGGCTGGTTTCTGGGTATGCGCTGCCACCGAGCACGCGCACGACGACGTGTGGCACGCGCCGCTTGAAGGACGCATTTGCTTGGTGATGGGTTCTGAGGGCTCAGGCGTCTCTGCTCTCATGCGCAAACGCTGCGACTTCGAATGCCGTCTGCCCCAGCGCGGACAGGTTGAGTCTCTCAACGTGGCGCAGGCGGCAACGGCTCTCTGCTACGAGTGGTTGAGGCGGACTATGAGCAACGATACTACCGCAGAGTCTGGATCTGTCGACTTGGAAGGCGAGGCAGTTCTTTCTGAAACGGATGTTCAGGAGCTTAGCTCATGACCTCATCCAAGCCCCTTCTCGTGGTTGATGGCTACAACGTCATCGGTGCGTCGCCGCGCTACTCTGCGCTTATTGACGAGCATGCCGGCGCAGGTGCGTTGGCTGACGTGGCCTCGCTTTCGCGCGATCCCTACGGTCACGACCCCTTCGACGCGGCGCGGACGGTACTTGTTGCCGATGTCGCAACCTATGCGCAGGGCAAATACGAGGCTATCGTTGTCTTTGACGCCGCGGGGAACCTTTCGGAGCATCGTCCGACCTTCGTGCCCGGCGGCGTGCGAGTGGTGTTTTCGCGCGCGGGCGAGTCGGCAGACACGGTCATCGAGCGCCACGTCGTCCGTGCGCGCACGCAGGGACGCGACGTGCTGCTCGTCACGTCTGATAATGCCATTCGGGCGACGGTGGGCGGTATTCCCGTCACCACGATCTCGAGCCAGCTTCTTGCAGGCGACATGCAGGTGGCCAACGATCAGGTTGCCCTCGCGCACGACGATCGCTCTCACATGCGCATGACTGTCGAGGACCGCCTCTCTCCTGATTTGCGCGCCAAGCTTTGGGAGTTGCTGGGACGCTGACGCACGCTGGGGCTTGTCGCGCCACGGCATGAGGATGGCTTGCCCGGATCGCTTGCCCGCGGTGAAATCGTGGTCAAACGCTGTCTTTTTGCTTTGTTTGGCGCGAAACTATGGTATGATAATGCTTCACGCCAGAGTGGCTCAATGGTAGAGCACCGGCCTTGTAATCCGGTGGTTATGGGTTCGATTCCCATCTCTGGCTCCATGATCATGATGCCTCCCCCACAAAGGGAGGCTTATTTGTTTGTTGCAGAGCATGGTCTCGGACGAGGGGCAAGAAGTCTGATTGGGGAAGGTCCATTGGCGATTTATCTGACGGGTGACACGCACTACACCTACGACCTGGAAAAGCTGCTCCCTAAGAGCTTCGACACGAAAGGGCTGACTCGAGACGACTACGTGATAATCTTGGGGGACTGGGGCTTCGTGTGGACTCCGCAGTGCGGACCGGAATCGAAACTCTACGGCGACTATCTCGAGCAGGAGCGCTGGGTGGACTGGTTCGAGTCTCAGCCGTACACGACGCTCTGGATCGACGGCAACCACGAGAACTTCGACCTCCTGAAGAGCTACCCGGAGTATGAGTGGGGCGGCGGGAAGGTCCTTCAAGCGCTGGTTCTTCGGCCACTACCACGACGATCGGTGGTGGGAGAAACCCTTCACCTGCCTGTACAACGAGGTGTTCGACCTCGACGACACGGGGAGGACCAGTTTCGGGACGAGCACAGACATCTTCGACGTATATTGAGGCCGGTGTCGTCCCAGACTCCAATGGAAGCTCTAGCGGGCGATATGAGTTGACCGAACGGAACCGCTTTCAGTCTATGGCAGATTAAAGCCTGATGGCGCTACTGGGAGAGGTGTAGTTCTCAGTGCCCTGGACCTTGGAGGTCCAGTACCGACGCAGGTCCGAGAGACCGGCACGGGCGTCCTGCTTGATCGTGGGGTAGTCATTCTCTTCCAGCCAGAGATTCGCCATCTCGAGGCCAAAGTTATTGATCAAAAACTGGACCGTGGTGAGAGCATCTTTGACACCCTCCATCGTTGGCGGGCACTTTGTGCCGCCGCCGCTTATGGTGTCTAGATCATCTTCGGAGAGTTCCGCTCCGCTACGCGCGTCGCGAAGCGCCTCGTTGAAGACACGCACCTTTTCTTCGGGCGTCTGCGCCTCCTCGATGCGCTGTTGCTGCTCCTCGGTGAGGTTGATCTCGTAGCTCATGGTTTGAATACCTCTCGATCTCTAGTTTATTTTACGTTGTCAATGGTAATAATAACGGGGACGCACCGTCTGGGGTGTCCCCGCCTCAGAAAAGGACAACTTGCTTGGCTTTGCTTTTCCGCTTCGCCGACCTTGACGGTATTAGGTCGTCGATTGTGCAGGTTTCGTGATGTGAGACCGTCTGGAAGAGAAAACGTTGACAATGCTTTGCGACGGGCGTACATTGTTCCCTGCTTGACGGAGCAAAGCTTCCGATGAGTGCTTGAAAACAGAAAAATGGGGATGTGGCACAGCGGCAACTGCGGCGGACTGTAAATCCGCTCCCTCTGGGTTCCCTGGTTCGAGTCCAGGCATCCCCACCATCTGCCCGTGTAGCTCAGTCGGTAGAGCACCTCGTTGGTAACGAGGAGGCCACCAGTTCAAGTCTGGTCGCGGGCTCCATTTTTCAAGCAAGCACCTGCCGGTGTAGCTCAGTTGGTTAGAGCACGCGGCTCATACCCGCGATGTCACTGGTTCGAGTCCAGTCACCGGTACCAGAGTTCAATGCGGCGCTTCGGCGCCGCTGAACATATAAAGGCACTAACTGGCCGTAATGGTTGTTTAAGGAGGACGGCAATGGCCAAAGAGAAGTTCGAACGTAGTAAGCCGCATGTAAACATCGGTACGATTGGTCACGTCGACCATGGCAAGACCACTCTGACCGCCGCCATCACCAAGGTTCTCTCTGAGACCCCGGGTTGCAAGGCTGACTTCACGGCGTTCGATCAGATTGACAAGGCTCCCGAGGAGCGCCAGCGCGGCATCACCATCTCCGTCGCTCACGTTGAGTACGAGACCGAGTCCCGTCACTATGCTCACGTTGACTGCCCGGGTCACGCTGACTACATCAAGAACATGATTTCCGGCGCTGCTCAGATGGACGGCGCAATCCTCGTTATCGCCGCTACCGACGGCCCGATGGCCCAGACTCGTGAGCACATCCTGCTCGCCCGTCAGGTCGGCGTTCCTTACATCATCGTCTTCCTCAACAAGTGCGACATGGTTGACGACGAGGAGCTCATCGAGCTCGTTGAGATGGAGACCCGTGAGCTCCTCGACGAGTACGACTTCCCCGGCGACGATCTGCCCATCATCCAGGGTTCCGCTCTCAAGGCTCTCGAGGGCGACGAGAACTACTATGAGGCTATCCGTGAGCTCATGCACGAGGTCGACACCTACATCCCGACCCCCGCTCGTGACAACGAGAAGCCGTTCCTGATGGCAGTCGAGGACGTCATGACCATCTCTGGTCGTGGTACCGTCGCAACCGGTCGTGTCGAGCGCGGTCAGCTCAAGCTCAACACCCCCGTCGAGATCGTCGGCATCAAGGAGACCCAGAAGTCTACCGCTACCGGTATCGAGATGTTCCGTAAGTCCATGGACTACTGCGAGGCTGGCGACAACGTGGGTATCCTCCTGCGTGGCATCAAGCGCGAGCAGATCGAGCGTGGCCAGGTCATCTGCGCTCCTGGTTCCGTTACCCCGCACGCCAAGTTCACTGGCGAGATTTACGTCCTCACCAAGGAGGAGGGTGGCCGTCACACGCCGTTCTTCTCTGGCTATCGTCCGCAGTTCTACTTCCGCACCACCGACGTTACCGGCGACATCCAGCAGCTCACCGATGCCAATGGCGGCACTGTTGAGATGGCAATGCCTGGCGACCACGTGACGATTACCGCTGAGCTCATTCACCCGATCGCTATGGAGCAGGGCCTCAAGTTCGCTATCCGCGAGGGTGGCCACACGGTAGGCGACGGTCGAGTCTCCACCATTATCGAGTAGTCTCAGACCCACTGCTTGACGGCCCGGCGTCCTTCGTGACGCCGGGTTTTTTGTGTCGTAGCAATGACTCTGGGTGAGGATTCGATTTATTTCACAAAGGGTGTTGACACGTACCTGCGAGAAATGGTATGTTTCTGCATCGCGTCACGTATGAGGAGGAAAAATGCGCACTCTTGTTACACTAGCATGCACCGAGTGCAAGCGTCGCAATTACACCATTAAGAAGAACAAGGCCAACAATCCTGAGCGCCTAGAAATGAAGAAATATTGCCGGTGGTGCAAAAAGCACACAGCGCACAGGGAAACGCGCTAAAATAGGTTTTAACACACGCCAGTAGTTCAATTGGTAGAGCAGCGGTCTCCAAAACCGCGTGTTGAGGGTTCGAGTCCTTCCTGGCGTGCCAGTAAATTCACCGGCTTTCCCTTCGGGGATAGCCGGTTTCTATGATACAAGGCTTTATACGAGGCTTTTGGAAGGAACCCAAGCATGGCCAAAAGGGAGCGCAACAAAAGATCCGCGCGCAAAGCTCGCCAGCAGGAGCGCGCTCGCAAGGAAGCCGCACAGGCTGTAGCGGCGCCATCAAAGGACGAGAAGTCACATTCGCTGTTTAAGGGCAAGCAGGACAAGTCGTCTAAGCCGAAGGCCACCGCGATTGCTAAGGCAGATCGTAAGGGCCTTGCTGTTGTAACCGGTTATCTTGGCGATGTGCGTCAGGAGATGCGCAAGGTTACGTGGCCGACGGCTGCAGAGATGCGTAGCTACTCGTTTGCTGTCATTGTTACGCTCATCGTGTTTGGCGTAGCAATTTGGCTCGTCGATACTGGTTTCGTCGCCGGTCTCGTGCAGTACACAGGTCTGAGGGGCTAGTGATGGCAAAGCGTTGGTATGTTGTCCACACATACTCGGGATACGAAAACAGGGTCAAGGTGGATCTAGAGCATAGGATCGAGACCTTCGGTGCCGAGAATCTCATAGTGGACATCCAGATACCCACCGAGGAAGTCATCGAGATTAAGGACGGTGGCAAGCGAGACACCAAGGAGGCCAAGGTCTTTCCTGGGTACGTGCTTGTTCGCATGGAGATGAACGATGACACGTGGACCATCGTGCGCAATACCGCTGGTGTCACGGGATTCGTGGGTGTTGATGGCAAGCCATCGCCACTCCGTCGTTCTGAGTACAACAGAATTATGCATGCGGGCTCACGCGGTGGAACCTCTTCGGTTCCTAAGCGTACAGCCACGAATCTCGAAGTCGGACAAGCAGTGCGCGTGACATCTGGCCCGCTTGCGGACTTTGATGGCCAGATTTCCGAGATCAATCCCGAGGCAAACAAGGTCAAGGTCATGGTCAGCATCTTTGGTCGTGATACGCCCGTGGAGTTGACTATCGACCAAGTGTCGGTCATCGGGTAAGGTCTCATCGAGTGTCGGTGAATCGGCCAGATTCGTTATCGGTGAGGATAGCTTCTCGATTCTGGCTGGAGAATAGCAACTAGCAACTACCTATCAAGGGAGCATAGCATGGCAAAGCAAGTAACTCACTTCATTAAGCTCCAGATTCCGGCAGGACAGGCCAACCCCGCGCCTCCTGTCGGACCCGCGCTTGGTGCTGCCCAAGTCAACATTATGCAGTTCTGCACGGCGTTCAACAACGCCACGAAGGACAAGGCTGGCGATATCATCCCCGTCGAGATTACGGTCTACGAGGATCGTACTTTCGAGTTTGTTACAAAGACGCCGCCGGCGGCTCAGCTCATCAAGAAGGAGCTTGGCCTCAAGGGTGGCTCTGCGGTGCCGCAGCGCGATAAGGTCGGTCAGCTCACCCAGGAGCAGCTGACGAAGATTGCTGAGATCAAGATGCCCGACCTCAACGCCAACGACATCGAGGCTGCAAAGAAGATCGTGGCTGGTACCGCTCGCTCCATGGGCGTTACCATCGCCGAGGCCTAATAGGTTCTACCGCTGGGCGGGACCTTCGTATCCTCCTGTCCGCTCAGCGCTCACTACGTTCGCTACGCGCCTTCGCGCGATTCGCGGCGGGAGGATACGAAGGGCCCTTCGGGGCGAAGCGTGGAAGGATTCGTCGAATCCGTCAACTACCACAAAGGAGATTGGTATGCCTAAGCACGGAAAGCGTTACAAGGATCAGCTCGCAAAGATCGATCGTTCCAAGCTGCACACTCCGATGGAGGGTCTGCAGCTCGTCAAGGACATCGCCGCCGCCAAGTTTGACGAGACCGTAGAGGTCTCCATTCGCCTCGGTGTTGACACCCGTAAGGCTGACCAGAACGTTCGTGGCTCTATCTCGCTGCCGCATGGTACGGGCAAGAGCGTTCGCGTGGCCGTCTTTGCCGAGGGTGACAAGGCCCGTGAGGCCGAGGCCGCTGGCGCCGACGTTATCGGCTCTGATGACCTCGTCGCACAGGTGCAGGCGGGTAACCTCAACTTCGACGCCGCTATCGCGACGCCCAACATGATGGGCAAGGTTGGTCGCCTCGGTCGTATCCTCGGCCCCCGTGGCCTCATGCCTAACCCCAAGCTCGGTACGGTAACCATGGACGTGCAAAAGATGGTTCGCGAGCTCAAGGCCGGTCGTGTCGAGTATCGTGCCGACCGCTACGGCATCTGCCACGTGCCTCTGGGCAAGGTGTCGTTCGAGACCGAGAAGCTCGCCGAGAACTATGGCACGCTCTTTACCGAGTTGCTGCGCGTCAAGCCGGCAAGTGCGAAGGGCCGCTACGTCAAGTCCGTCGTCGTCTCCTCTTCGATGGGGCCTGGCGTTCGTCTGGATCCCGCCATCAACCGCGACTTCACGGCAAAGGCGTAAGCACTTTTTAGCAATGAGTTGTTGAGGTGCCTCCCCGGGATGCGATTGTGTCCTGGGGAGGCACCTCAACCGGTACTGGGGGGACTGTCCCCCCAGTACCGGGTTTTCGACTCATTTCTTAGTTTTTGTGCAGAGCTTGACTTCTCGTTCAAGACTTGCAAGAATCCATACCGCAAACCGAATCGCACGAATCGCTGCCAAAGACAGCCGGTGCCGCAAGGCTCAATGGGTTATCCCGCCTGCCGAGGTGGTCTTGAGGATAGACTCTCCTTAGGCTCCGTCTGGCTGCGCCAAGCGGAGTTTTTTTCTTGTAGTGGCTCGTGCCCGACCGCAACGAAGGAGGTGTTTCTATGCCAAACAAAAGCAACGTAGAGATGCTCGAGAACGTCAAGGCTTCGATCGAGGCCTCCAAGGGGTTCTTCGTCGTGGACTATCGTGGCCTGACCGTCAAGGAGTCTCAGGAGCTGCGTCGCGCACTGCGCGAGGTTGGTTCCGAGATGAAGGTCTACAAGAACAACATCGTGCGCATCGCGCTGAAGGAGGAGGGTCTGCCTGACATCGGGGAGAACCTCGTGGGTACCTGCGCTTACGTCTTCTTTGAGAAGGATCCGGTTGATGCCGCCAAGGCGATCAAGACAACTGCCGATAAGCTCAAGAAGATTGAGTTCGTCGCCGGCATCGCCGACGGCCAGGGTCTCAACGCCGAAGAGGCAAAGGCTTACGCCGACCTCGCCAGCCGCGAGGAGCTCATGGCTCAGCTCGTGTACGTCATGGCAAGCCCACTGCGCGGTATCGCATCCGTGTGTGCAGGTCCTGCA
>ONMP01000344.1 GCA_900318935.1 uncultured Actinomycetes bacterium | reverse complement strand
CGACCAGGTTGAAGGCCAGGAAATCCTCGTCGCCGGTGCGGATGACGATACCGTCGGTGAGAATCTTGCCGCCCTCGTCGCAGAAAATGGCGTGGCGCGCCTTTCCCACGGGGAACGTGCGGAAGGTGTTGACGGTCGAGAGCTCGAGCATCTTGAGGTAGTCGGAACCATGGACCTCGAAGACGTTGAAGGGGTTGAGCGCGCAGTGCAACGAGCAAGTGTCGTAGTACGACATCTGCTCAACGTCCCAGCGGTCGAACGCGAACGGGTGCAGCTGCCAAGCCCCATCGGAGTCGGGCATCCAAGAGCTTTCGGGGCAGACGAACGTCTTGTTGCGGGGGATCAGGTTGGGGATAAGCGGGGTGAGCTTGACGGACGGGGTGACGTTCATGGGGAAGCCTCCTTTTGACATTGCCTTTTTCCTTAGCTTTCGCTACCCTCAGTATGATTGGTGGTTATGCGAAGCGGTTATAACGAACGTCGTTCGGTGATACGAAAGGCGCATAACGGAGGCAGCCATGCGCATCGAGCACATGAGAGAATTCTTGGCCATTCACGACGAGGGTAACTTCTCGCGCGCCGCGAGGAGCCTCTTCATGGCCCAACCGGCGCTGAGCCGTCACGTCCAGGAGCTCGAGCGCGAGCTGGGCGTGAAGCTGCTCGATCGCGACAAGCACTCCGTTCGCCTCACCGAGGCGGGCGAACGAGCGTATAAGGGCTTTCGCCAGATCCTGCGCAACTACGAGCGCCTGACCGATGATATCGCCAGCTACAAAGGCGGCCTTGTCGGGAACCTGCGCATCGGGATGCTCTACTACACCATCAGGCAGGACTTCGGCGATGCCATGGAGCGCTTCTCGGCGGAGTACCCGGGCGTGAGGCTCCGGCGCTTCTCGTACCAGCCGCAGGAGGTGTTCCAGGCGCTGGCCGAGGAGCGGATCGACGTGGGCGTGCTTCCGCGCGCCAACTACCCGGAAGCGGATTGGCTCTGCTACCAGGACGTCCATACCGGCGGGTTGTCGGCGCTGGTGTCGGCGGACCACCCGTTGGCGTCGCGCGGCGGGCTTACGCTGGACGACCTAGCGGACGAGACCGGCGTGCTCCTGCGCGACGACCCGTACTCCAACCGTTGCTACGCGGAGGCGCTCGAGCGCGTGGGGTTCGCTCAGCACAGCGTGGTCTACACCGACAACATCGACACGGTGCCCCTCGAGCTCAAGCGCGGGCGGTTCGTCTACCTCATCCCGCAGGGCCTGCCGCTGCCGGGCTTCGAGGGCGAGCTGGTGGAAATCCCGATTAGGGCCGAGGGCCTTTCCGTGACCAAGTCCCTCGCATGGAGGGCCGACAACGACAACCCGATGGTGCCGCTGTTCCTGGAAATAGCGAAGCGGTAGGTGCGGCAACCGATCATGCCAACCGCTCGGTGACGGTTTCATTTGTACCTATCCTTTAATCTCCTGTGATAACGCGTTCTCTCCGCAAAAATGCTCGAAGTCATTTGCGATGCGCCGATAGAGAAGGGCTAGCAGCCAACACCCTGCCAGCGCCACTGGCGGCATCGGGCGGGTGCCGTACTCCTTTCCGGCACCCGGCCGATGCCGAGCAGTCAGCCCGAAGGAATACGCAAGCGCAAAAAGGATCTGACCGACGAACACAAGGAGGTGTCCGCAATGCCCCAGAGGAAGCCGGAGGCGCCAAAAGAAGGCCCCGTCTGGAAGCTCTCGGCCACAGCAGCGCCGTCTGGTCGCTTCATACGCATCACGCGAGGTCATCGTAGAGCCCTACGTCGACTGGGTCGTCCCACTCGGCCGGCAGCACGGTCCTGCGGCTCTCCGTGTCCATGCGCACGACGTCCTGCTTGGACCAGTCGATGTTGGGGATGTGGTCCCTGTAGCCCTTCCCCACGGGAGCCACGAGCACCCAGGGCTTCGAGTTCTTTAAACACCGTCACCGGCCTGCCGGTGACGTTCACCGTCGCGGCAATCTTCGAGAAGTTCGCCCTCGTCTCCGCGACCGTAGCGGTCGTCTCTCCCATGGCCTCTCCCCTTTCTCCACAGATTGCTTGTCGATTGTATTATTGCTATATACATGTATGTTTTCACGTACTCGATATAAGCGATGCCAAACCGCAATCCGCTTATCCGTCACCCGAGAATACCGCCAAAAGCAAGCGCGTTCGCGTGCTCAAACGGGAACCGCCCGCTTGAGCACGTATGCGTTCATGATTTAAAAACCCTGACAGCCCTTCAACGTTGGACGGTTTAGTCATTTCTTAGTCATTTTTCTTACGAGATGAGCCGC
>ONMP01000035.1 GCA_900318935.1 uncultured Actinomycetes bacterium | reverse complement strand
CGGAGAGTCGTGTGGGGTCGGCTTTGGCGTAGTCTTGGAGAGCGACGCGCCGCAACTCGCGCTCGACCCGTTGCCCGATCTCGTCAGCTGGGACACCGAGATTCTCCGGGCCGAATGCGACGTCCTCCTCCACAACCGTGGTCACGATCTGATCATCAGGGTTTTGGAACACGAGCCCTAGGCGCCGTCGAGCGCGTCGGTACGCCTCGAAGTCAACAGGCGAATCTCGCCCCGCGTCAAACACGTCTTCGCCTGCGAGCGTCACTACACCATCATCGGGAGCAAGAAGTCCGCAGAGCACGGAGACCAGAGTGGACTTCCCAGATCCGTTTGCGCCAAGCACGCAGAGCCGCTCGCCCGCCGCTACCTCGAGCGTTACGTCGTCAAGCGCCTGCGCGCCGCTTTCGTAGCGTAGCGTCACATGAGCCAAGGCATGGTTTGTCATGTGAATGGATAAAGTCATGACTGCTCCTCGTAAAGCCGTGTGCCAAGAATGTCATTAGCGCGCGCCTGTAGCTCGTCGAGAGTGAGGTGGTGGAAGCTCACGAATTTACCTGTGGCGGGACTGTGCGAGAGTACGGTTGTGCCGTCTTTTGACAGGTACACTCCTGTGTATATATGGCTCTCGGGGCCAAACGAATCCTCGCTCGTGTTGATGACGACGACTTCTCCGTAGCTGATTCCAGGGTAATCGCACTCGGCCATCAGAGCATCTTCGTCATCCAAGTATGACATGTAGTTGATGGGACCCAAGATCGTGGAGGACTTGCGCAGCACCTTGCCCGTCTCCGCCGAGAGTAGGTAAACCATGCCAGTGAGATCTTGGGCCACGATGCGCCGTGAGTCCCGCGAAAAGGCAAGTGCCTGAATTGCCCCAAGCCCCTCGGCGGATTCCCACGCGCGAGTCCAGCTCTTCGTTTCATACAAACACAGTTGGCCGATTTTGGTGGCGACGACAAACTGTTCTCCGTTGTTGCTTAATGCGTAGGAATTGCGCGAAACGTCAGGTATCGCGCATTCGCAGAGGTCTGTTTCTCGTGGCGATGTGGTGTCCAAGTCGTAGACTTCGAATGACCGAACACCTTCGTTCGACTCGGCGATCACCAAGGAGCCATTGGCGTACAGACAATCGTAGGGGTACCCCTGAGTCTCCAGCCATGCAACAGCTCCTTGCGTGTCTAGGTCCACGACGATGGCCTTCTTGTGGGAATACACCACGGCAAAGTTCCGATTGGTCGCGCATGCGAGCAGTACGTCCGTGATACCGAAATCGTCCGTTACGTCTTTGTTGAGGTCTACGGTCGCGTCGAGGCTTCCGTCTTTCACGGATAGTCGATACACCATGTCATCATGTAGGTCGTCGTACACATATACGTACTCTTCGCCCACGCTCGCCTGGAGAGATGGCTCGCCATCGTATGGCAGGAAGTCCGAGGCGTTTAGGCTCCACAGCGGCTGGAACGTGGTGTCGTCCACGCAGGTGATGAATGACTTACCAACGCCGATGAGGTGTCGTTCTCCAGTGCTGTTCCAGGCCAATGTCCTGATGCCGTCGAGTCTACTAAGTTCTTTTACGTCAGTCATGTCGTAGAGATCGGTTAGTTTGAATATGCGAAATTGACGCCGAAGGCTGTCGTAAGCGGCGAGGTAACAGTCATCCCCGATGCGTTTAAAAACCGCGGATGTGGTCTCGCCTATGGCCTGGTCGTGCAATTGGCCAGGAACGGTTGTGGAGCTGGTGGATGGGCCGCGGAGCACTAAGTTGCCCCGTACATCCACCACGCCGAGCCAGCTACCCATCGAAGTGAACATACAAGCCTGTATAGGCGTGGGCAGATGGTGCTCGTAAGTCGTTTCACCCGTCTCTTGGTCAAGGAGCAGGATGCTAGAGCCGCAGTAGGCCGCGATTTGCCCGTCTTTGAAGTCTTCGTTGGAGTACGTTCCTAAGACTCCCGAACCGGCGGTAATATAGCCGCCATGCGCGGTGACGGTTACGTCCGCCTTTAGGTCGACGCTCCAGCGATTGTTGAGCTTTGCATCAAGGTAGTCGAGAGTCTTGACGCTGTCCACGATAGCAAGCGACATGGCGTTGTCGGTGCAGATAACGGCAAGGTCGGGACCGATATATGTGACGGAGTTTGCATAACGTCGCGAGAGCACTCCCTCCCTAGTCTTGCCGCTGGAGAGGTCAATCTCGTATATGCGGCCTTCTGCTGCTAGGGCAAGAAAGGATCCAGCGGCACTAAAGCAACCACACATCGTTTGCGTATGGTATCTGTCTACGTCATTTGGACAGGGGATGCTGAACGATTGTGTCTGGGTTCCTCCTTTGGTCTCGTACATGCATATGCGATAGTTGGACGGATTCGCCAAGAGGCTAGGCTCTTCGGTAATGCAAAATGCGAGCTGAGAACCGTCCGGCGAGATGATTATGTCGCTGAAGAAAGACGTAAGTTCACTCTCGCCGGCCTCGATTGTCCAGAGTGCCTTGCCGGTATGCACGTCGAAACAGGCGGCGGTGTAGCGTGTGCTGCACAGGAGGTTGTCTCCGCAAAAGAGTAGGCTGGATATATCCATATCATCGCGATAGTCACGGTGTGGCATCGCGTTCATCGGGTCGAAGTTACCCACTACCTTGCCGTCGGCGAGTTCGCTTACGAGCACGGTGCCATCAAGTCGGATTGTGGCCTGATACCCCCTGTCGCTGCACGCATAGAGGCTCTGCACATTGTCGATGGTATACATGCTTCGCCAAGACTTGTCAGATGGATAAACCTCTAGGGCGTTTTCCAATGCGAGTTGAGCCGAGGGGACGAAAGGCCTGTCTGAGTTGTCAGAGGGAAGGGCGCTCAGTGCGGTCAGGATTGCCTTATAGCGATCTCCGCGATCCATTTGTTCGCCTACCTGTTCCGCCAAGACCTCGGATTCGCGAATCTGCGACAGGCGATAGTTGCGTGTGATGATGGTCTGCTGGTGCCACGACACGATGCCGAAGGTCGTAGATATGACCGTGGCGACGGTTGCGGCTAGAACGATGGTTCGCATACGACGCAAGCGTTGTCGTTGGCGTAGGTCGTCGAATCCGCAACTCATCAGTGACGCGGCGATACGCAGCATTTCGATGCGAAACGTGCGTCGATCGTCGCTTCGAAAGTCAGCCCCCAATGGTTCCTCAGGTACCTCGCAAATACCACCGCACCCGTCAGGTGCCAGTCTTGTCTTGAGGAGTGATGGGAAGCTTTCGTCTGGCTTGCCTTCCGCAAGGGCAACGAGGATGTGGCTTCTGCCGTGGAACGATGCGAAGAGTTCGACCTCACGGGTGACCCAACGACTTTCGTTCGTCTGGGGGCTGCAGATGACTACAAGATAGCGCGAGTGTTTGAGGGCATCGCGAATTTGGTCGGGTAGGGAGCTTGAGGTGGGCAGTTCGTCTTCGTCACGGAAAAGCTTGCCCAGGCGCTTTGGTGAACCGGGCTTCTGGATACCCTTGGGGATAGGCAGGCCCTCCAAAGCTCGTTGTAGGCGTTTGGCTACTTTTTGGTCGCGTGGAAGGTGTCGATAGCTTATGAATGCTTCGTAATGCCAGTCCGCACACTCCGTTGTATCGGGAATAGTAGTACCGCAAAAAGGACAGAATACCGCCTCGTCATCGATGGGTTGGGTACACCTAGTACAGTGGATCATCCGTCTCTACTCCGTCTCCGACGTGTTGCTATTGTCCGCCAAGTGCGCGATTATCACCCTGTCGAAATCCTTGAACGATGCGGCATGAGGGCTTCCCTGCACGCGAGCGACCATCTCATCCACGAGGTCAAGCTTATCGTAGGGAACGAGACAAACGTGTGGGCGTGTCGACGGATCTTGAGGGCGGCCGGTTCTAGTAAGGGCTGAAAGATGGATGGGACCCTCCGACTTTTGTCGTGGCTATGCGTACGCCGTGCCATGGCTCACTTCCACGTTTGCGCCGTTAGTTGCCCAAGGCTTTGGTGATGGGCTTGTAGACGAGTGCCGTCGCCGCGCAGTTGATGGCAATCTTGAGCACGTTAAATGGCAACAACGCCGGCACGATCATACCTACGACTTCCTCTACAGACGCATGCATATAGAGCGGCGTAATTAGGAGGTTGGCCGCGATGCAACATGCGAGACATACGACGGCACCGATGCCCATGCCGACGAGCGCGCCTTTGAACGTCGTGTTGTGCTTGTAGACGAGCGAGGCTGGCAGCACAAAACTTAACGTGGCGATGATTGCCATTACCATGCCGTAAAGGCCGCTTGCCGTCGCGATGTGCGGCAGGTACGAGACGGTGCTCACGACAGCGCCGGTAGCTGGCCCAAAAGCGAAGCCTGCGACGAGGGCGACGATTGCCGAGGGATCGTACTTAAGGAACGTGACGCCGGGCAGGATGGGAAACTCGAGAAAGAGCGTGCAGATCGCGGCGACGGCGCAAAAGAGCGCTGTCACAGCAATGCGCTTGGTGCTCCAGCCCGACCCCTGCGCGGTGGTGGAGTGGGCGTCGTGACGATCGTTGGCGGAACTGGGATTGGTAGCCATGGTGGCCTCCGTTTCTTTCTTCCGGACTGTGACCGTTGGCCTTGGAATTTTCACCAAGTCAGCCGCTCGTTGTGCGGCACGCGGGCTCGGGGACGCTTGCGTAGCGCACCCATCACCGCCAGTGGGGAATTGCACCCCGCCCTGAAACTGACCGATTCACTATAGCACAGTCGCATAGAGGCGTCCCACGCGCCTGTTCGTCTGCCGCGCCTCCAAACCCCAAACTACGCACGGTTCAAACTACACACGGTTTCTCTTGGAACTGTAATTACGGTTCAAATCCATTCAGAATATGTCTTTTCGGGATATTTAAGAGAAATCGTGTGTAGTTTACAGAACGGAAACAAAACCATTCGCCTTGGAGCGCTACCGCTGCTGCGCGACGAGGACGGATAGCCCGCCTAATCGTCCGCGTCGGCGTGGCACCCGGGGCGCCCTCGCGGATTCTATTAGCTATTATGAGTGACATCTGGTATGTTGAGATTGTTTTCAGGGAGAGGACTAGATTGGTGGTGGGTGGACTCATGAAGAGACTCGTTTGGCTGGCGGTGTGCATGTCTGTGGTATGCGCTTTGGTGTGTGTCGTCGGGTGTTCCTCGGGAGGCGGGGAGGACGTCGAGGAGGAGAAGCTCGCCTCGCTCATGTTCTCTCAAATGGAAGTGGCGTGCGAGAGGCGAGACGGTTGGTTTGGCGCGCGGCACGCAGAGTTCAAGGTTTCGGGCTCGGTGAAGAACAACACCGAGAATCCGATTAACAAAGACAACCTGCCCGCGCTTGAGGCTGAGGATTCCGGTGAGAGTTACGAGCCAAAGATAACGCAGGACAAGTTGCTTGCTGGCGAAACCTGTGACGTGACATACGAGGGGGACCTCGATGTGGGGGACGGAAATGTTCCGACGCTTTCGTTTGTTGGCGGTTTCGACTTCGATGGGCTGCAAGATGCCGAGATCGAGCTGAATGCCAAGCTCAAGGGAGTGGTCGACGATTACGGACAGGAAGACGCCGAGAAGGAGGAGGCGGAGGCAAAGAGGAAGCAAGAAAAAGAGGCCGCAGAAGAAGAAGCTGAGGCCGAGAGAGCCGCGGCGGAGGCAAAGAAGCAGCAGGATCGTAGCGATCTTGAGGGCTGCAAGGGAAAGACTGCTGCCGAGGCGCTCGACATCGCGCGGGGCACCGATTACGAATGCTGCTTCTTGGACGACTTCGACGTGGATGTTACAGATGACGTAAAGACAGCCGCGGATGGTTCAGAGCTAAGTGAAGCGAAGGTTGGTAAGGTCGAGATTGACGAGGGCGGGTGGTTCTCTAGTGCGGGGGTCACGTTCCGCTTGGACTATGTTGATCTCGACGCCGCAAGAGAGCGCAAGGAGAAAGAGGAGCAAGCGGCGGCTGATAAGGAGCGTCAGCAGAAGGAGCAGGAAGAGAAGGAAGCCGCGAAAGCAAAGAAGGAACAAGACCGCAAGGATATCGAAGCCTGCAAGGGAAAGACGGCTGCCGAGGCGTATGCGGTGGCGGAAGGCACGGACTACCCATTCCGGTTTGTGGACTCTTTCGATGTGGAGGTCACGGATAATGTGAAGGCTGCCGCAAAGGCCGGTGCGCAGAAGGCCAGCGCGGACGAAGCCGAGGAGAAGGATGCCGTCGCAAATGGTGACGGCAAGACTGTCTCGGGGGAGAAGGAGGCGGGAGAGGAGCCTTCGACAAGCGATGCCAAGAGCGAAGCCGCCGCGAAAGGTGACGATTCTGAGTCCAGCGCCAAGGGCGAGGATGCGACGAGGGATGAGGAATCAGATTCGACGGCAGACGGCAAAGACAGTACCAACGAGGAGTCCGCGAAGGACGCGAAAGCTGATGCCGCGGCGACGACCGCCGAGGACGCGAAGGCCGATGCGAAGACCGCCGATAAGAACGGTGGCAAAGCCGTCTCGGAGGAAGTCTCCAAGGTGGGCGAGGCTGCGGTCACCGAGGTCGAAGTCTCTGAAGATGGCTTGTTCTCTGAGGCTGGCGTCACGTTCCATCTGGACTACGTTGATCCAGCCGGTGCGGAAGAGCGCCGCGCAAAGCTTCCGACGGTCACCTTCTCAAACATGGAGTACAACGTACACCTCGTGCCGGCGACCGCGGACAAACCGTATTCGCTGGCGGTGAGCTTGACTGGAACGGTCAAGGTTGCGGCTTCGAAGGATGGCAACACCAAGGTCGCGCTAGTTGAGAGCCTGCCCACTCTCAGCGTCAAGGCTGACAAGAAGACCTCAAGCACCGAGGCGACTTGTGATGACGGAGGCAGTGGCCTGAATGCGGGTAAGGAGTACGCGTTCTCCTATGTATATGTAGCACCACATAAGGAGAAGAACCCGACGTACAAGTTTTCGCTCAAGAAAGGCGACGGCATCAACGTAAAGGGCATCGACAAGAAGGTCCTTGCCGACATGGAAAAGCACTACAACGCGCGAATGGGGAACCTGCCCGCAGAGATTGCGGAATACGAGGAGAATGAGCGCCAGCGCCAAGAGCAAGAGCGCATCGAGGCCGAGCAGCGTGCTGAAGCTGAGCGCCAGGAGCAGGAGCGCATCGAGGCCGAACGCCAAGAGCAGGAGCGCCTCGAAGCAGAGCGGCGCGCGGCAGAGCAGCAGGCTGAGCGAGAGCGTAAGGAGGAGGCTCGTCGACAGCTTCGTTGTTGGATTACGGAAACGGGTCATAGCTATCACACCAGGAGTTGTCCCACGTTAAGCCGCTCGCACAACCTAATCGAAACTACAGTGGGCGAAGCGGAGGACATGGGGCTGGATAAATGTGATCGTTGCCATTGACGGGCGTCCAAAGGGGGAGCGACTTCCCCTTGGGCCCGTGTCCGCCCATCCCAAACTACACACGGTTTCTCTTGGAACTGAAATTTCGGCCCAAATCCATTCAGAATATGCCTACTCTGATATATTTAAGAGAAACCGTGTGTAGTTTACAGAACGGAAACAAAACCGTTCGCCTTGGGTTCGCCTTGGAGCACTACCGCTGCTGCGCGATGAGGACGATCGTTGCGACCATGAGGGCTAGGCCTGCCCAATCCGCCCATGCGAAGGGAGTCGCCAGCCAGAGGGCGCTGATTACCGTGGCGCTCACTGGCTCTGCGGCACCCAGCATGTTGCCGGCGACTGGTCCGACGATTGAGATGCCGTGCAAAAAGAGACCGTATGCGCCAAAGGTCCCCACGAGCACCGCCACGGCGAGGACGGCCGTGCTCGCGACGTCAAGCGACGGCAAGCCGTGCGCAAAGACGCCGGTTGCGCCGCAGCTGACAAGCCCTGTCAATCCGCCCACGAGCATGCCCAAGCCTGTAACGGCAAAGCTGCCCCATCGTTGGAAGAGTGGCCGGGGATACATGGTGTAAAACGTCGCCGCCGCAGCCGTCGCGAGACCGAATGTAAGGCCCTGAGCAGGCAAGTACAACTGGCCAAAGTCGCCGTGCGTGGCGATGAGCAGCGTCGCTGCGAGTGCGCACGCGAGGGCGGCGGTCTCGAGTCGCCGGGGGAGTCGGCGGGCAATCAGGCAGGTCACGGCAAGCGCCATCACGATGTTGAGGCTTTGCAGCACGGTGGCGGTCCCGGCGTTGGTGTATTTGATCGTGAGCGCGTACAGCGTCGAGTTGAGAAAAAGCCCGCACGAGCCAAAGACCGCGAGCCGCAAGATCGTGTCCTTGTCGGAAGCCATGCGCACGAGCGTCGCGCGGTCACGCAAGAGCAGCACGGCGAGAAAGACGAGCCCTGCGCCGAGTTGCCGGATGGTCGTCAGCAGCAGTGCGTCCATCTGCGTCGCCGCAAAGAGGTACTGCACGCAGGTTCCGGAGAACCCCCACGCGATACCCCCGAGCAGTGTGGACACGATGCCGACAAGCAGTCTGCTCTTCGTGTGCTCTTGGGGCTGGGACGACTCGCCCACTGCGCCCGCCCGGCGCCCCTCACTCACTGCAGCCTCCATCCGCAAGTGCTACGTGCAGTGCGTCGAGCACCGCCGTTGCCTGCGCGAGCTCGACCTGCCCGGGCGCCGATGCCACGCCAAGCGCGCAGAACGTGAGCGCACTACCGAAGGACTCGCCCGCGAGCCGCGTGATTGCCCCCGCCGGGCCCATGGCTATCGTGAGCAGCGGTCCTCCAAAGGCGTCCGCCGCGTTCGCGCTGGCTTCCATGAGTCGCGTGGCGTCTGCGGCCCCGTGCGCCATAACGGCCAGCTTGGGAATGTCAGCACCGAGTTCCGCCTCGGCGAGCAGCGTCTGTTCCATCTGATCCACGGACGGCGCAACTTCGAACTCGTGGTGCGACACGATCGTGCGCACGCCATGAGACCGCGCTTCTTCTGCAAGCGAACGCACTATCTGCTCACCCGTGCCGAGTTCGATGTCGACCAGATCTGCCCCCTGCAACAGCGCACGCACGAGCGACGCGTACTCGCCAGCGCTTGCCCCGAGCCTGCCTCCCTGTCCTTCGGTGCGAAGCGTGGCGATGAGGGGCGTGCGAGGCAGGGCATCCCCCAGCACGCGAGCAACACGACCGAGCACCGCAGCGTCATGCGAATCCTCAAAGAAGTCCGCCCGCCACTCCACACAGTCGGCTCCGGCTTCCACGGCCTGTCGCGCGCTCGCGAGCAGCCCCTCGCACGTCGTGTCCATGAGCGGCACGATGGTCTTTGGCCGTCCCTCTCCGATGCGCACGCCCTTGATGCTGAACGACCTCATTGCCCCTCCATCGTTGGTACTGTTGTCCGAAACCCGAAACCCCTATACTATCAGCACGGGCAATCGAGGGAGGCCAAGATGAGCAATCCGACGGTCAATATGGACGACGACAAGCCACAGGCGACGCCGCTAGGGGTGTCTGGACTCGTGATTCTTTCGGCCATCGGCGAGGGTCTTGACCGCGCGCACCGGGCGGTGTACCGGCGCATGGCGGACCGTCTCTATAGCAAGGGGGAGACCAAAGAGTCCCTTTTGCAGAGGGTCGAGGCCCTTCCGCTTCCGCCGCAGCTCAAGGGAGTGGTGTCTAAGCAGGTCGAAAACAACGTCGAGGAGCACACCGCCATCGAGATCGAGGTGACGGTGGAGGAGGTTTAGGTACTGGGGGGACAGTCCCCTGGGTACCCAGAGGACTGTCCCCCCAGTACCCAGTGCTATTCCTCGATTGGAAGCTCGACTACATCATCCGCATCGGTCTCTTCAATGATGGGTTCGTCGATGATGGGCTCCTCCCAGCTGTCTTGAGGGGTGACGCTGACATCGGTACCAAGCTCGTCCTCAGTCTCCTCCGCCTGCGCGGAGAGCTTTGCGGTCGGGGTCGCCGAGACGGAGTTGCTCCAGCTGGAATACAGGGTGTGCCCGGAGGCGTATGTCTTGTAGACCCTCACGCGCACCCACGCCCGCACGCCCGTGGGAAGGCCGGTGATAGTCTTGGTCGTCACGTCGCGTCCCGGCACTTTTGCGGTCTTGACACCTTGGAACGAGGAATCGGTTGCCCACTGTAGCTGGTAGCCGGTAATGTCCATCTCGCCCTTGAGCCAGCGGGCCTCAAGGGTACCCTTGCCAGGCGTGGGCTCGGTGAGCGAGACCATGGACGTAAACCACGGCTCGACCTCGTTGGTCGAGGTATCGAGTGGCTGGTCGGTTGCGACGTTGGTCGTGGCGCGCATGGCCGCGCTCCACGCGGAGCGGTAAGTCTTCCCATCGATCTTGCGCCACGTGCGGACGCGTACCCAGTACTGCGTTCCGTCAGCAAGCGCCGTGATCTTCTTTGATGTCGTTGCGTTGCCGCTTATGGTTGTGACTGCGTCGTCGGGGAAGCTCGGGTCCGTATTGCATTGCAGCATATAGCCCTCGACGTGGCTATCCTGGCGCTCCCAGGTCACGGTAAGGCTGTTCTTGCCTCCGGTAACGGAAGTGAGCCTCGTCTTGACGGGCATGTTCACTCTTGTGGTGGCTGACATCGCGGTGCTGTAGGCGGAGTAGTACGCCTTTCCGTTGACGAGGCGCCTCGTGCGGATGCGCACCCACCAGGTCTTCCCCTCGCCGAGGCCGGTGATCTTCTTCGAAGAGGCGCTGACGGACATGAGCGTGGCCGTCTTCCCGGACGCGAAGTCCTTGTTGTCGGCGTACTGGAGCTGGTAGCCCTGCACCTTGGCCGAGGCGGCGGTCTTTGTGTTCCACGTCACGGTGATGGCGCCGACGGCGGGGGTCAGCTTCTTGAGTGCCGTCGCGCTGGGCTTGGCGACCGTTGTCGTGGCGGACTTCGCCGCAGTCCAAGCGGAGCGATAGGTCTTGCCGTTGAGCTTGCGGACGGCACGGATGCGCACCCACCAAGTCTTTGCCTCGCCGAGGCCGGTGAGCTTCTTTGACGTCGTGGCGTTGGAACCGATGCTTGCAGTCTTCGCTGACGTGAAGTTCTTGTTTGCGGCGTACTGAACCTCGTAACCCGTTGTGCGCGTCGTCTGCTTCTTCCATGTGACGGTGATGGTTCCGACGCCGGCCGTCGCCTTGGAGAGCGTCGGCTTGGGAGGAGTTGTGGTCGTCGCCTGAGCTTCGAGGCCCGTGTCTGCGATGGCGGAGACGGGAGTTGCGACGACAGTGCCGGTCGCGAGCGCGCATGCAATCGCGACCCAAGCGAGGACGGCGCGGATACGTCGATTTCTTTCCATGCTCTGCCTCATGCCTATCGCCTCCTTTGCCGCCCTTCTACCTATGCTCGATAGTATCGCGTTTCACCTGCTAGACGCAATGACATATCTACATATGGGCTAGGCATCAAATAAGAAGCTGCGCGGCATAGGCTGTTTTTCATCCGCTTGCCCTTCATATAATCAATCTCAAATATGCTGAAGAAAAACTGTGCTACATTGCAATTGAACTTGTGTTTTTTGTGGATATGGATAGGAGCGTGAATATGAACAACGAACAGATGCCGCATCAATCTTCGGGCGTGACGCGTCGTGGCTTCATTGACTTGGCGATTGGAGCGCTCACGATTCTACCCAGCGTGGCGGGCGGGTTCCTTGTGCCGCAGGTCGCGATGGCGGATGAGCAGGACGAGGAAGACGGCGGCGAGTACCGCGAGACCGCCACGGTGTACGCGCTCAAGGCCTATGAGGTCGGCTTTGTGGTCTGCGACATGGCGGATGGCGGCAAGACAAAGCTCGCTGGCGCATATGTAAAGGTGACCTCCCGATACAACCATAAGACTGTCGATGGCCACACAAACTCCGACGGCGTGGCCATCCTCGACATCTCGACCCTCGCCGAGAACTACAAGGGTCTCGACGTCAAGAAGCTCGATTCTTATGGATTCAATGCGACGATCGAAGTTACCAAAGACGGCTACCGCGAGTTCATGATTTCGCGCACGAGGGTCACGGGTTCACTGGGTCTGCTCGTGCCCACGCGCAAGCGCACGTCCACCATGCCCTACCCCTACCTCGCGGCCTTCGACGAGTGGGACGCCCTGTATACCGTCACCGAGTTTGCCTGCACCAAGGGCAACGACGAGGAGCATGACCTCAGGCTGGAGTTCAGAGACGTGGGAAATGCCGCCGTTACTATCGCCATCAAGGTGGTGGGCGAGCAAAAAGCCCGTCTGTCCCAGAAGGTCACTCCCCAGAACGGCGCTGCATCCGTCACGTTCACCGGCAAGTTTCTCCAAAAAGGTGACAGCGCCGCTTTTCCCATCGACAAGAAGATTCTGGCCATCATCGTGGATCGTGGCAAGACGTACAACACGACGCTTTCGCTCGGGATTCTCGCGGGAGCGGTCGACGCGCCGGAAGACCACGAGGATGTCGACCTCGAGCCCATGGACACCGGCGACAACTCCCTCGGGTTCAAGATCACGTGGCCTGACTGGGTTCCGCTGGTCGGCGGCCAGGAGTTCGAGCCTTGGTTCCCCGACTTCCCCGTAGCGGTAAACTTCGACCCATTCGGATACATCCAAGTTACCGTCAAGATTGCGAAGCGAGAGTTCAAGAAAGACTTTGCAGATCCCAATAACCCCGACACGAATTCGAACGAGGGATGGAAGAAGTTCCCGAGGGATTCGTTCAAGCAGCAGTATGAGGATCTGCAAAAAGACATGAACAGGATGATCGAGTCGTACAATTCCGCGAACTCCAGCACCAAGAAAATCAAGAGCATGAAGTCGTTCCACACGTTTGAATGGTCTGCGACGCTGCAGCTCGTGGGTCGGGCGCAATGGGACTTAGACGACGGCATATTCCAAGGTATGCTTGCCGCACAGATCCTTCTGCAAGCCTCATATACCTATGCCAAGCATTTCCTCATCGGTCCCGTACCCATAATGATCGTCTTCAACGTCGAGGGAAGCGCGACCTTCGGACTCAGCCTTGGTTGCTACAGTACGCGCGAGGAGAATCCCAGCAAGTCGTTGTTCCTGGCGGCTGTCAATCCAACCATGTGGCACTGGGATCGTACGAACACGGGGTTCACACTCAATCTGAGCGTTACGCCGAGCCTTACGGCCGGCGTCGGCCTTCACGGCGTAGCGTCTTTGGCCATCAAGGGATCGCTGACGCTTGGATTGTACTTCGGCCATAAATTGCCTGGCGATCATTCCGACAATTCCTGGTATCACTTCATTCTTGGAGCGGGCTGGAAAGCTGAAGCCGTGGTTCATATGTTCCTGTTTACGGCGACCAAGACTATAGGAGAGCACGAATACGCACCTTTCTTTGACAATTGGAAAGGCGGGTGGCTGGGCCTCGCCGAAGCCGCAGATCCCTTGGCCGCAATGGCCGACGAATCATTGTACGACCTGCTCCAGAGCATGGACATCGTTACCGATGAGATGCTCAGTACCACGAGCGAGCAACGTGGTACGGTACGGTTGGTCGCGCAGTCGGATGAAGAGTACGTGCCTCCCATCGAGATGGTCAAGAGCGGCGAGTACGAGGCGGCCACCGACGACGGACAGGTCATCACATACACCGTGTTTGACCTGACCCCCGGCGGAAAGAGCGACGAGACGCAGGATGGGGACACCAAGGAAGAGGGACTCAAGGCGCAGTCGGATGACGCTGCGGACAAAGCCGCTGACAACGAGACCATATCTATCGGCGAGGTTGACGAGACTGCCAGCACTGACGAAGAGCAGTCGATTGGGAATGACGCCGAGAACGTGTCCGTTGGCGATGCCGAGCCCGACCTTACGGCCCAATCGATTGCCCTTGAGGCGCAGGGCGTCGCGGATAACGCCGCGCTGATCGTTGATGGGACAAGCGAGCCCGCAATCTTCGAGGCGACGGCAGCTGGCATCGCAGCTGCGGCCGACGTTTCGAGCGAGGCGCCCATCACCGTCGATGACACGAGCCTCGAATCCATCGAGTCGGCCGAGGATGGCATCACCGCGGAGGATGGCATCGTCGCGGACGGTGAGGAGCCCGCGCTCAAAGCCCAGGGAGAAGAATCTGGCACCCACATGGTCGAGAGAGTCGTCTACGAGCCGATCCGTCGGAACGGGCTTTCTGCACTGGCCGATTCCGACGGACTGCCGGTCGTACCTCCGATTGGCACGATTGGCAGGCGGGGTGGCGTCGCTGTGCCGTCCACGCTGCTGGCAAACGACGTCTACGGCGATCCGCGCATCAAGGTGTTCGAGGTGAGCTACGAGGTCAGCAAGCATAAATCCACGGCCTTTGGCCTTATCGAGTGGGACAAGCTCTCTGGTAGCGTTCACTTGGTCTGTTCCTTCCGCATCGGCACCGTCGAGACAAACAATGTGACGCGCACTCGCATCCTTATGGACATCATCGATGCGAGGTGTACGGGCGATCAAGTTGTGAGCGTGTCCGACCTCAAGGCTCTCATCGGCACACAGAAGGTCGTGGAGTTCAATACCCCCGGTGACATGGTGTTGCGCAAGAACCTCTACGACTATGACTTTGACGTCGTGGCGACCAAGGATACGTGGGATACGAACGACGGCAACTGGTTCAATGATAATATCAGCAACGGCGAGCGCATCATGCTCAACTTCGTTATCGTGTCGGGTACGCGCGCGGCAGGTAACGGGACGAACATCGCTAACGTCGCCACGGACCTGTATTTCACGTATTCGTGCATGGACCTCAACGACCTGGTTTCGGGCAATCCGGCGTCCTACAGCGTCACGAAGCCGGCGCATGCGATTCTCGGTGACGACGAGAGGTACCACTTCATCTCCAACCTTCGCTGCCAGGTGGAGTGGACCGAAGACTTGAAGGATAGAGACGCAGATGGCGTGGCCATCGTCATGGCCTACCTCGACCGCGTTGCCGACACACCTGATGGCACGCTGTCCGAAGACCCTGCCGTCATCGACACCAAGGTATCCCTGCTCGTAGTCGGGCGCGTCGGCGACAAGCTGCAGTGGGTCAATCCCAGGAGGGAGGACTTGGATGCTCGATTCGGCACCATCCAGGACGGTGCGATATACGAGCTCGAACTCCTGCCAAAGATTCAAGGCAAGTACACGATATCCCTTACGGCAATTGACAGGACGTACGTGTACGTAGCCGATTTCGAGACGACAGTCGAGAAGAAGTCCAAAAACGAAATCGAGACGAGATTCGTCATACACGACATCAAGCCGGCCAGGGTGCTGGAAGACAAGCTGGGCCTTGTGCCTTGGATCGCCAACGACTGCTTCCTCTTCTCGTATCCCAAGGAAGAGTACCGGCCAACCATGTCGGACGATCCCAAGGAATGGGATCGCACGCAGTGGTGCCTGCACAAGGGCTGGTGGGCCGAGGAAAACGGCGAGTTCGTTCTCGAATGCGAGCAGATTGGCCCAGAGAGCTTCAACTTCACGCATTTTGGCATCAACGGCCCCGGCACCTTCATCTTCTGGTCGCAGGGCCGCGATGACGACGAGAGCCGCGTGTACGATGCCGCGGGTGAGGACTACGAGGAGAACGACAGGACGCCGCTGTATCAGCTCATGGCTTGCCGCATTCACAACGAGGTCTTCTCCGATCCCTTCGTAGTCGGCGAGGTCGGCCACGACATGAACAACATCACGATCATCGACACGTCCGTAAAGGATTCTCCGATGCAGTTGCTGAGCACCGAGCGGATTGCATCCGGCCAAAAGACCAAGGAAGGCACCAATCTCTACTATGCCGCGAACCTGTGGTACACCTCGGTTCCCAACCTCGCTAACATCACGGTGATTGGCTGCTCTAGCGTTTCCACGTTTGTCATCCCGGGCAGCACGGCAAAGTTTGACGTGCTCCTGCGCAACAACGGTAATTCGTACCTGTCGGACTGCGTGGTGCAGATGTGCGTACACGATGTCGAGATCGAAGAGGACGGTGCTCCGAAGAAAGACGAGAACGGCAATATCATCGACCGCGGCGCAAAGGCAGTGGCAAACGCTAGCGTAAAGTTGGAGTTCAGTGAGGATACGCTCCTTGAGTCCACGTGGAATCCGGCGGACAAGGATGGCAATATCCAGAACGTGGAGCCCGACTATGCCTTGGCTCCCGGCAAACGCTCGCTGTATCGCATCGAGGTACCAATTCCGAAGGATTGGGAGCACGCCAAGGTTGTCTCGTTCATTGCGGATCAACCCACGATCGCGCAGGGCGGCGGACTCAATGGCCAGGCCGACGAAGACCTGAATTACCAGACCTTCGTGCTGGAGCCGGGTACCTACAAGGTGCTGGAGACCCGTACGGAGATTACGCAGGATCCCAACCGCACGTACATGGACGTCATCGAGGTTGGTCCCTCCCCGTACGCGACGGCCCTGCAAGACGCCCCCATGCGCGTGGGCGATGGCAGCAATCTCGTCGACGACAGGCCGGCAAGCGAACCTGGCAACAGCGACAACACCTCTGATGATGGCGGCAACGGCAACGACAACGCCAACCAGAACAACGGCGGACAGAGCGGCGCCGCTGCTCCTCAGGCAGGCACGGGCGGCACCGTCGTGCACCACGTGGACGCGACCGGCGGTTCCTCTGGCGCAACCTCAGGCAGCAAGACGGCAACGCCAAAGACCGCCGACTCTTCGATGAGCCCGCTACCTGCGGTGGCGGCTGCGGCCGGTGCGGCAGTTCTTGCCTACGAGGCGCGTCGTGCCCGCAACGAAAAGGCCGACGAGGAAGAATAAATCGGATATGCCCTTGGGGGAGGCTCTGCCGGCGTGCATGCGCCGACGGGGTCTCCCCCAATGGGCTTTTGCATCAGTCCACCGACAGGGAAGGAAGGAACGCATGAAACGAGGTGTCAGCTTTTGGAGAGGGCAGAGGTGCCTGTCTAGCGTGCTGAGCGTCATCATCAGTCTGAGCATGGTGCTCAGCCTTGTGCCCACGCAGGCAAATGCGGAAGCCCAAGAGGAGCTGTTCGAGGCGCTGACCGACCTGGGGCAGCAGGAACAGGCCGAGCCGCAACCAGAACAGGCGGAAGAGCCTGCGGATGAGTTGTCTTCTGAGGAAGCACCGCCCGGGGAGACCTCTGCGGAAGGGTTTGGATTGGATGAGGCGCCGCCTGCAGAGCAGGAGGCGGAGCAGAGCGACGTGCTCATCTCGACGCAGTCAGCGGAGGATGCGCGTGATGAGACGGAGAGTCTATCCGCTGAGAAGCCCACGAGTGAGAACCCAGTGGTGGAGGAGCAGCTCGCCGAGGAGGCGAAGCCGCGCGCGCCTACGAGCGCCAATCTGCTGGACTTTGTGACTGATGCCACGATCGAGGGCGCGGTTTCGCGTGATGGAAAGACGATTGTTGACGAGGGGGCGACGTATGCCGTCGCCCTTACGTTTACTGAGAAGGACGATTTGCAGTTTGCCGAGGAGGGCGAGCTGAGCTACGACTTGCCCGACGGGTTCGTTCCGGCCGGTGACCAGCCTGCGGCGAGCGACGCCCTCGTCGTTAGCCGGGCGGGTGCTGACGGTGTGCAGTCGGTGACGCTCGCGGCCGATTCGTGGCGCGTGGACGGCTCGGTGGTGCGCCTTGCGCTCGATGCGCCGGATGAAGACGCACGCACGTTGCTGCAGGAGGCCACGGCTGCTGAGGTGCAGCTGAGGGTGGCGGGCACGTTTGCCGAGGACATCGCTTCGCTGGACTTCGGCACGGGTGCCATCGAACTCGAAGTGGTCGCTGCCCCCGAGGCTGAGGCCAAGCCCGAGCCCGAGGCGGAGACGACCCTCAGCGCCCAGGCTGTCCGTCCTACCAGCTCGGACCTCAGGGAATTCCTGACAGACGTGTCAATCCCCGAGGCGGCGGATGACCGAGTTGACGAGGGGGACAGGTGTCGGGTCACCTTGATGTTTACGAGTCCCACCGGTAACAAGCGCCTTCCTGCCGATGACACCGTGATGAACTACGCCTATCCGGAGCAGATGAACATCGAGAACCCGCCAACGAAGGGCAACGAGGCGGAGTTCTCCGTAGAGGTACCCGCGACCAAGGGGGAT
>ONMP01000229.1 GCA_900318935.1 uncultured Actinomycetes bacterium | reverse complement strand
GATCACGTCCTCGGCAAGTGCGGTTGTCGGCACTGCCAGCGCCGGCTCACTCTCGCGCGTGGTGAGATCGCCCTGCACGAGTTCGTCCAGCGTGCAATCGAAAATCTGGCACAGCGTAAGAAGCTTGTCCATCTCGGGATACGAGCGCCCTGACTCCCACTTGGTAACCGACTGGCGGCTCACGCCAACCATCACGGCGAGTTGCTCCTGGGTCATGTTGCGCGTGGCGCGCAGGTGAATGAGATTGTCGCGAAAGCTCATGGTATTCTCCCTTCGGTCATCTGGCTTTTGCCTAGGGATAAGATGCCTCGAAACATGGTAGCACTCCACCAACCGCAGGTTGCAACCATGCACCCGACGGTTGCAACCTGCGGTTTTTCTTTGGTTGGCTGTAGCAACGGCATGCAAGTGCAGGTTGTTGACTGTTGGGCCGGGGTTCGCCATCACAGCTTTGCGTAGAACGCCTCCATGTCGTTGCCCATCTTGCGCAAGGTGGGGATGTCCACATAGGCCATGTGCCCGCAGCCATAGCGATGCCACTCGAGGCGCTCCTTCAGCTGGGGCGAGAGGAACTGGCACGCCATGTCGTGCACCACGTTCCACCAGGTGGTGGCCGCATCGTAACGACCGCCCAGTATGCACACCTTCATGTGGGGGTTGCGACGCATGGCCACCGCGATGTCGTAAGCCACGTTGGGCGAGATGCTGGGATAATCGAAGCCGGGCTGCTTGTGTTCCCACTTCCAGTCGGTGCCGACGTTTTCGTAGTTGTTCGCGAGGTAGCGTGCGGGAGCCTTGTAGTGCAGTTCGTCATGCAGGAAGGCACGGAACGCATTGGTCCAGCTGGCTTCCACGGCATCGTCGGCGGCATCTTCGCTGGCGAACCATGCCGAGGATCCTTGCACCGCGACCGGAGCGTCGGAGGAGAAGCGCATGTCCAGACGACCGACGACCTTGCCCTCGTCGGCAAGCAGGTTGCGACGGAAGTCGTCGAGCGTGATTCGCAGCCGTCGCTGCCGCACAAGCTCCTCGGGAAGGCCGATGAACTGGGAAAGCTGGTGGGCGACCTCAGCTTCGCGCTCGGGGGAGAGGCGGTCTCCCTTCAGCAGGGCGGGGGCGAGCACGTTTTCCGTGAAGTCCATGGCCCGCTCGAACCACTCGTCCTCTTCGATGCCCTGACCAGCGCGTCCGAAGAACTGCGCCGCGGCTGCCATGGTGGGGGTCATGCCCAAATGGTATAGGTCCTCGCCCTCTAAGGTCTGCACCCAGTCAAAGAGAGCCGACAGCATGACCACGCCGCACAGCTTGACCGATCGCTCGCCCAAGAGGCGCATGAGTACGGCGTTGCGCACGGTGCCGTAGCTCTCGCCAAACAGGTAGAGCGGTGACTGCCAGCGACCGTTCTCCTCCAGCCAGGTGGTGATGGCACGCGCGAAGCAGTCGGCATCGCCGTCAACCCCAAAGATGTCGGCGTTGTCAGCTCCCTCGGTCAAGGTGGAGTAGCCAGTGCCGAGCGCGTCGAGAAAGACGAGATCGCTCTGACGGAGTACCGTCTGGGGGTTGTCCTCCACCTCGATGGGGTAGGGGAGATGGTCGATGCCGTCCGTCCTGACGCGACGGGGGCCAATACCGCCGAAGTTGATGGGTACCGACGCGCAACCGGGACCGCCGTTGTAGCAGAAGGTCACCGGGCGAGCAGTGTCGGGGCTGCCCTCGCCATCCACCTTCACGTAGGAGAGCGAGAACATCTGCCCGATGAGGGCACCCGTGTCTCCACGCACGTCAAGATGTCCTGCGGTGGCCACGTAGTCCATGCTCTGCTCACCAGCGCGCCAGGTGAGTCGTGCCGAGGCGGCTTCGGGGGTCTTGAGACGCGGGTCGGCTGGAACGGTCATGAAGGTGTCCTTGACGGCGCTGACCTGCAGTTCCGTTTGATTGTCTTGAGTGGGTGTGTCCGCCATGTTTGCCTCCTTGCGTCAGGGGAAAGGGATTTCCGTTTTGTTCGTGCAAGGAAAGTATACTCAGGCAAAAGTGCTTTGGGGCAGGACTCTTGGGTGCGCACTCGTCCTTTGGACCCCTGAGTCTCACGCCCTGTCGGTGACGTGACAATGTGTGATGCGCATACAGTGTAGAGTCGCATAATGGAAACTGAATTGAGCCCGCATGAAGTACGTTATATGTAGTGGCAGCCGTGCAACACTGGCGCAAGCGGGTCGAAAAAGTAAGGATGCTCAATGGGAAGAAACCTAGACGCATTCGTCATGCAGAACTATAAGAGGGCGATAGACTATCGAGAGATTCGTGTGTTCTATCAACCGGTCATCCGCACGTCATCTCGCCAGCTGTGTAGCTTCGAGGCGCTTGCGCGATGGATCGATCCGCAGATGGGTACGATCTACCCGAATGAGTTCATCCCGGTGCTGGAACGAGAAGGACTGATTCATCTGCTGGACGCTGCGATTCTCCGGCAGGTTTGCGAGCGAATTCGCAGCTCCATCGCCAATGGAGAGACGCCGATCCCGGTATCCGTCAATCTCTCTCGGCTTGACTTTTCGCTCTGCGACATGTTCACCGTCGTGGATAACATCGTGAGCGATTACCAGATCCCCCATGACTTCGTCTATTTCGAGATCACCGAAAGCGTCATGGCGGAGCAGAAGGATCTCTTGAGGGGAATCGTGGATCGGTTCCGCTCTGCAGGCTACCAGATCTGGATGGATGACTTTGGCAGCGCCTATTCGTCTCTGAACGTTCTCAAGGACTTCACCTTCGACGAGCTCAAGCTGGACATGAGCTTCTTGCGGCCGTTTAACTTGCGGTCGAGGCGCATCGTGACTGCCATCGTAAAGATGGCAAAGGTCATTGACATCCACGCGCTTGCGGAAGGCGTGGAGACGGAGGAACAGTTTGCCTACATGCGCGACATTGGCTGCGAGAAGGTTCAGGGATACTACTTCGGAAAGCCCATGCCCTTCGATCAGGCCATCGACAACCTGCGGAACCAGGGCATTCAGGTCGAGCTTCCGCAAGATCGGCATTATTACGACGAGATCGGAAAGATTGACTATCTGAGTGCGGTCCCGTTCATGACGCGGACTGAGCATGACGACATCGCTTCGGCTCGAGAGCTAAACAGCATCCCGCTCGCATTAGCCGAGTTCTCTGACAGTGGTTTCAAGGTGCTGTTCTACAACGCGGCCATTCAGGAGACGGCTCGCAATGCCGGCATGTTTACCAGGGTGTTCACGCAGGAGATGCTCTGCCAGCCTCAGCCGTATCATATGCTTACGCGCAATATCATCAATCTGATGGATTCCGTCAAGGTCAACGGCGATGGAAAGATGTTCTTTACGATCAACGAGCAGTACTACGAGATCAGGGCTCGTCGCATAACCGAGACGGTGGATAGGTACTGCGTCCTCATCAGCATCATCAATCTCACAAAGGACACGCAGTCGGAAAAGACGGGATACCTGGATGACTCTGTCCGCCAGATCTATGCCCTTTTTGAGCGAATCACGCTCATGAACTATAGGGAAGACAGCATCAAGCCTCTGTACACGGACACGAGGGAAGACCTGCTCTCCAACAGGCGAGGCATCAAGCAACTGGTCGAGGAATACGCGGAACGATATATATATTGGGAGGACCAGGCCCGGTTTGCGCGCACGTTTGACCCGGGTTTGGCGACGAGGCGTCTGGGGGAAAGCGGCAGCATCAGCTTCTCCGAGGCGTTTCGGACCTGTGTTCGTCACGGGCGATATGCGTGGAAAGAATACACGCTGCTCAAGGTTGACGAGGAGAACTATTTCCTGCTCGTTCGCAACATTCACGATACCGTGAAGGACTTCCTTGCAAACAACGCGGTGAAGCTCCACGAAGGAGGGCCATACGCGCCAGAGCAGCTCTGGAGCAATATTGTCCAATCAGACCTGTTTCGCATTTTCTGGAAGGATTACGACCGCCGATTCTTGGGCGCGACCCGTGGCTTCCTGGATTTCTACGGCTTTTCGTCTGCGGAGGAGATCATCGGCAAGAATGACGAGGATTTGGGTTGGCATGTCCATCCCGACCCCTTTATGAACGATGAATACAAGGTCATTCACGAGGGCGTGACCTTGCGCAATATGCCTGGAAACTGCATTAGCAGGGGGAAGAATCGAGAGATTCTCGCCAGCAAGACGCCCCTCTATGACGTCAACGGTGAGATTACGGGACTACTTGGGTACTTCATCGACAAGGGCTTGATGGGAGTCAACGATCAGCGAGGCGAGGAAAGCTCGCGCCGAGATCTGCTGACGGGGCTGCTCAATTCCCGTGGAATCTCC
>ONMP01000045.1 GCA_900318935.1 uncultured Actinomycetes bacterium | reverse complement strand
CGTCGTACGCGCATCTTTCGGAGCGTGATAGCTCTTCCGCCATCATCGGTTATCGTCGGCTATCGTCGTGACATTCTTGAAGGATTTGAGAATGGGTATTGCGCAGATTCCCCATGTCGAGTAATATAACTTTCGCTGAAAACACGGGGTGTTAGCTCAGTTGGTTAGAGCGCCGGCCTGTCACGTCGGAGGTCGCGAGTTCAAGTCTCGTACATCCCGCCACGAAACTCCAGCTCAGCCCACCAAACGGGCTGAGCTTTTTTCTTGCCGGGAGGTGTTTTCCGCAAAAAGTGGCTAAAAAGTGGCTAAGGATGTCTACCGTCGACGAGTGGTTCGAGGTTCAGGCAACGGTCCCCCCGGCGTCGTTTCGGCATGTGCGTGACAGATGCGACAGATGCGACGGCAACGCAGGCATGCCCCTGTCGACACGAGCGAAAACCCTCAGCGGCTTGATTAATGATGGCCATTCCCACCACGCCTTCCCCAAAACGTCCATGTAATAACGTCGTCGAAAATGATACAGGATTACGGGGGTGAGGGAGCGTCTTGCCGGCTTGACTGACCAAAGGGGAGTCTCCCTTTTGGTCAGGTGGGGAGACGCTGCGTTTCGTAACGGATTGCAGTCGGCGGGGAGCATGCTGCGGCCGTCGTCTGGCGGCTTTTCCGCTCAGCGAGGTGTGCTTTGGTGAACTGTCGCCGTCTGGGATGCCCAAAATGGAGGGTTTTGCAAAACCCCAGGTCATCGAGCCGCTGTAATCGCCTCTAAGGCCCTGTTTTACCTCCGGGCGGCCTAGGGCACCTCGAAACCGGGGATTACGCTTCCGTTTTCGCGCCTCCTGGCCTCGGCGAGCATGCCCTCGAGCTGCTCGACGGTAAACGAGAGCGTGAAAGCGGGCTCCTCGAGCTTGCGGGGGAGCGCGATGTCGAGGTCCATGTCGAAGCCCTCGCCGATCTTGTCGACGGCGGCGAGCTTGGCGTCGGGGTCGACCTCCGCGTAGGTGTTGAGCGTCATGGCCACGTTCGAGTGCCCCAGGTAGCTCGCAACGGTGCGCACGTCGGTGCCGCCGGCGATCATCATGGACGCGAACGTGTGGCGCAGGTCGTGGAAGGTCATCTCGAACCCGTTCATCTTGCAGAACGACTTGAACTCCCTCGTGAGACGCGTGGGGTGGTAGGGGCGGCTGTCGGGGTCGGGCGTGCCCAGGACGTAAGGGTCGCCGAACGGCACGCCGAGCTCGCCCGCGACGTAGCGCCTGTCCTTCTCGATGGCGCGCAGCACCGCGTAGAGCCTCCTGGTGAGGGGGATCGTCCTGCAGCTCGCCTGCGTCTTGCGCTCCTCGACAAGGGCGTGCGCTACTTCAACATGACGCTCGACGAGCAGGAGAAGAATCTGGGCGCGTGGGCGCCCGAGGACTAATTGAGATGATGGCGGTTTGCTCGTGCGGTTTCCGCCCGGGTTGCTTGGGCATACAATGACGAGAGCACCTATTCGGGAGAGAGAGGAACCCCATGAGCAAGATCGTCGTTATCAAAGGCAGTGCCCGTAAGGGCGGTAACAGCAATTCGATGGCCGATGCATTCATCGAAGCCGCGAAGGGCCTTGGTCATGAGATTGTAGAATGCAACGCTACCAAGATGAACCTCAACGGTTGCCATGGCTGTATGACATGCTTCAAGACGGGCAAGGCATGCACGCATGATGATGACTTCAACACCATCGCTGACGATCTGATCGAAGCCGACGGCTGGGTGTTCTCGTTCCCGGTTTACTGGTACACGATGCCCGGCCAGACGAAGTGTATTCTCGACAACATCTTCTCGTTCGCCGTGGGCGGCAAGAGCTGCAAGGGCAAGAAGGTCGCGCTCATCTCGTGCTGCGAGGAAAACGACATGACCGTGTTCGACCATGCGGTCGGTCCGTTCGAGCGCGGTGGCGCGCTCATGGGTTGGGAGTTCGTGGGAAACGTGGTCGTGCCTGGTGTTGGCAAGGTTGGTGAAATCGCGAACACCGATGGTTGCGCCCGCGCGGCCGAGCTGGCGAAGCAGTTCTAGCCAGACCGAACTCGTTCCATCTGCCGTCCCTTGTTCACGTTGAATTGCTTAGGGGTGAGATGTCGTGATACTCGCTGCATTTGAGAAGATGCTCGGTTGGCCGCCGCCCGCATGGGTGCGCAAGGTTGAGGTCGCTGCCATCCTGGGGGTTTTTGCAAAGGCTTTTGATGTCGATCCGCCTGCGTTGGAGGACCGGCCGGTCGAGGAGTGCCTTCCCGTTTTCCGAGAATTTACAGCTGCTTGCATGGAGGCTGCGCTCGCGGACGAACAGGTTGCCGCCATGTATCGCGCCCGTCTCCGCGAAGGTGGGTTTAGGATCGGTTCGCAACTGCGCTCCACGTTGAACGTGCGGGCTTCAAGCTCGTTCGCTTTCGCGCAGTTTCTCTACCGTGGTATTGGCATCGAGCTGACGGCTGACGAATCAGGAGGCCTGAAGTTCGGCCCTTGCTTTTTCTCGGAGCGCTATACGCCGGAAGACTGTTGGTTCATGTCGGCGTTTGACGAGGGGTTCTTGTGCGGCATCATGGGTATCGAAGGCTCGTTGTGCTTCAATTGCCGCCTGACCGAAGGCGCAGCCTGTTGTCGCGCCGAGTTGAGATCCTAAATTCCCGAGAAAAGTGAACTATACGATCAGCGCCCGCCCCTCTCCACGAAGGCCCTGACGTCGTCCTCGGTGAACCCCAAGAGCCCCACGATCTCGCGCTGCTTCTTGCTCAGCGGGTTGAGCATGCGCTTCCCGTCCGCGCCCTGCACACAGCGCACCTTGGCGAACTCGCGCATTACGCGCTCCATTGTCATGCGGTTCTCGCGCGTCCACTCCCCGAGGGCGTTCTCGATGCGCATGCGCGCGATGAGGGCGACGAAGGCGCAGAACACCTTGCCGTCGGTCGTCTCCTGCCTGTGGGTGCGCAGCCGGTGCGTGAACAAGGGACGGGTGCGTGAACAAGGGACGGAGGAATGTTCATATCATAACATGTCGTAATCTCAAAAACGTGAACAAACCTCCGTCCCCTGTTCATTCTAAATAGAGATTGCGGTGGGGGCGTCCTTCGCGTTCGGTGCAGGGGCGAGGGCGGAAAGCGCTAGTGATAAGCGGATGGACTAGTTGCTTGGCTCCAAAAGAAAGGGACCGGCCTGATGCCGATCCCCTGTCAAGCTTTCTTCGCGCCAAAAGAGATGCAAATTACTTGTACTTGTAGAAGCCCTCGCCGGCGTTGATGCCGGTCTTGCCCGCGCGATCATCTCCTTGAGCTTGGCGCAGATCTTGCCCGGGGTCGACTCGGGGTCGGCCGCAGCCGGGTTCATGCTCACGATGTTGTAGGCGGTGACCAGGCCCACGACGTCGAGGATGCGGAACGGGCCGTTCGGCGCGCCCGTGGCCAAACACCAGGTCTTGTCGATGGTCTCGGGGTCGGCCACGTCGTTTGCGAACAGTGCTTCGGCAGCCGAGAGGAACGGCACGAGCATCGAGTTCAGGATGTAGCCGGGCTGCTCCTTGTGCAGGCACAGCGGCACCATGCGGATGTCGTCGGCGAACTGCACGATCTGGTCGTAGTACTGCTGGTCGGTGCCGGCATGTCCCATGACCTCAGCGGTGTTGCCCGCCCAGATGTTGTTCGCGTGTGAACAAGGGACGGAGGAATGTTCATATACTCGAATCGCAATAGGCTGATAGCGGGAGGGCGTGATGGCGTGAAGAGCTGCCAGCGGGAAACCGCTTAGGCAGCAAGGGCCACAGCCTCGACTATCAGGGAGTAGGCTACGCGGGGTCGTCGACCTGCGCGCGCTCGTCCATGCGGGCCTCGGCCTCGCGTTCCTTCTCGCGGAGCGCCTCCCGGTAGCCCTTCAGAGGGTCGAAGGGGATGAAGATCTTGGCGCGCTGCGACAGCGGCATGCGCGGGCGGGGGAGCGCCGGCGGCTCGGCGTCGCGCATCGCGTCGATGTTTCCCATGTCACTCACCGCTCCTGTGCCCTCCCAACTGCCGGTTGCGGTCGCGCTGCGTCGCCTGAGGCATGAGGCCGCTGCAGCAGATCCTCCGGCCGCCGTGACGGGCGTCTTGGATGCCTGGCTCGCCGAGAAGTATCGCTCGGAGCGGATCTTCGACCATGGCGAGGTCTACGGCCTGTTCAAGCGGCGGCTTGCCGACGAGTTCGGCGGCTCCCTCGAAAGGGCCTTCGAAGATTTGGCGGCCTACGCCGACCGCTACCTATCGAATCCCGATGTGCGCGAGGAGGCCGACGCCTCTGTCGGGCTCTGGGTCACGGGCGGGCCCGACGAGCTCATTTCCGAGTACAAAATGTTCGGCGATTAGCGTGCCGAAGAATAGCGAGGCCGCTTGCCTGAGAACTGCAGACGGCCTCGCATGGTTATATAACGTGTAGCTCTGTTACGCGATGGCCGGTGGTGCGTCAGGAATTGAATCGAAGTCAAGCAGGATTGCTTCCCACCATTCGCGCTCGGGTGTTCCCGGCGCGCCCAACTTGTCGAGCAGCTCCTTCTTTGCAAAATCGGGAAGGGCTTCGAAATCCTTGCGCATGGCAGCATCAACCTCGGCCGTGCTCGCCTCCATGTCGGCGCAGATCTGCTTCTTCTCTTCCAGTGAATAGGACTGCGGCGAGGATTGCCATGCTGGAAATACGCGCCTATCAGCAAGACGACGTGCAGGACATGGCCGGGGTGTGGAACGAGGTCGTCGAGAACGGGATCGCGTTCCCGCAGGAGGAGGCGCTCGACGCCGAGTCTGCAGCAGCTTTCTTCGCGGACCAGACGCACTGCGGCGTGGCGGTCGAGGACGAGCGCGTGGTGGGCCTCTACATCCTGCACCCCAACAACGTGGGGCGTTGCGGCCACATCGCCAACGCGAGCTACGCCGTGGAATCGGCGGCACGCGGCAAGGGGGTGGGCAGGATGCTCGTCGATAATTCACTCGCTAAGGCCAAGGAGCACGATTTCCGCGTCATGCAGTTCAACGCTGTCGTCGCCACTAATTCGGGTGCGCGCCACCTCTACGAGAAACTCGGCTTCGTGCAGCTGGGCACGATCCCTGGCGGCTTCCATATGCCCGACGGCTCCTACGCCGACATCTGCCTCTACTATCGCGAGCTGTAGGGGAACGCGATGGATGCCGCCGCGATGGACCGAATAGAAATATTGGGCGAGCGACGTCTAGGTGCTCGAGATGGGCAACACCGAACGCGTCGCCGAATTCGTGGCCGAGGCGACGGGCGGCAACCTGTTCGAGATCGAGACCGTCAAGGAGTACGACACCGACTACAACAGGCGCATCGACGAGGCGAAGGCGGAGCTCCAGGCCGACGCGCGCCCGAAGATCAAGGCGGCGCCGGAGAGCCTGGACGTATACGACACCATCTTCCTGGGATATCCCAACTGGTGGGGCACCTGCCCGATGTGCGTGTTCACGTTCCTGGAGCGCTAGGATCTCTCGGGCAAGCGCATCGTCCCGTTCTGCACGAACGAGGGATCGGGTATGAGTGGCTCCGAGAAGCACCTGAGAAAGGTCTGCAAAGGCGCGACCATCGAGCAAGGCCTCGCCATCATCGGCAATCAGGCCGCGCAATCCAGAGATAAGGTCGTGGCCTGGGCGAAGAAGATGGTATAACGCGCAAAAAATGGGGTCTCCCCAAATACTCGTTAAGAATGGGAGCGGATAGGGCGAAGACGGTCTTCATCTTCGCAGAGTTGCCTTTGCGCGGGTCGGATAGGTAAATCTCATGATGTCGCCGCACGTCCGAGAAATCTGGCGCGAGACCTTGCGATTTCGCGAACTTGTGCATGGCGGCAATGGGCGCCAGCTTGTCTCCGTAGGGGCCGATGTGCATGCCTGCTGCCTCGACGACGATGAAGCGCGCGCGGTACCTCGACGATGGAGGGCTTTGTTTTGGGCTGGTTGAGGCTGCGGTACTCTTTCTTGAAGTCGAACGCTATCGGCCTTCCTTTCATGTGGGTGTATTGCTTTCATGATAAGTGGATTGTCCGTTGCAATCGTCCTAAGGTCTTGATGGCATGACTACTTGGCAGAGGATGTGCACTGAAGAGGTCGCTTCGATTAGAATGTGCGCATAGAGTTTGCGGTATGCGGAGCTGGGAGGCTCTGGATGGAATTGAGCATGTGGGATATATACCATTCCCTTGATTACGAAAACATGGTCTCAATGATCCAGACAGGACGGCCTTCGATTGCAAAAGCCCGATTGATAGCCTCATCGTACCTGGACAACGAAACGATTTACGTCGGTCGTGCAAACGATTTCTTTGAAGCAAACGCCGATGACTCCCTAATTGTGCATCGAGAAGATATGATCCTTGTGCGCGGCGTTGCCATCGAAAGCGTCTTCGATGAGATATGCGTCATCTTGGATGACTTCAACAAATGGGAACGCTCCCTAGAGGCTTCCATTTCGCGAGTGGATGGTTTACAGGAGATGCTCGATGCGAGCGCGGGCATTCTCAAGGCGCCGGCTTTCGTCTATGCGCCTGATGGGAGGGCATTTGCCATTTCGCGGGAATATCCTTCGACCATACACTGGCATTGGAAGGAAATTGTCGAAGGTAACGGCATTTCTTCGGATAGGCTTCGCGAGTTACGGGATTCGATCAACTTGCCCGAGGTTTGGAAGGACACCTATCCAAAATCGCGCCAGTCGGCGATGGGCTCCCACGAGTATATGCATTGCAGCTTGTTCCCCAACGGCTACATGGCTGGCCATCTTGTTGTGTTCGGGTTTGAAAAGCCCTTCGACCAGGGTCTTGCACGGCTCGTCAACATTCTGGCGGTTGCCATGACCAAGCACATGAAGCAGTTCTATCCGCGCTACAGCCCCACCTCGAAGATCGGTGACGCCTTCTCGCTGTTCTTCGAAGGAGGGTCCTTCGACGAGGCCAACATCCTCTTGTATCTTCGCGCTTTGCGCTGGAACCACGATGACACGTTTCGTCTCTACGTCATGCGGGAGCGTTCGGAATCCGAGCCGGTCCTCCTTTCGCAGCTCTACTACACCGTCACTCACCGCTACCCGTTCGTCATCTCGTTCATCTTCGAAGATGTCCTGGTCGTGCTTGAAAACGAGCTTCGGTGCGAATCAGGTGAGAGTATCGCGGTGGAGCTGCCGTCCATGATGAAGGGCGACTTCCTTTGCGGGGTGAGCAATTCGTTTGAGGGGATCGAGCATTGCTGGACCTTCTTTCTCCAGGCAAAAGACGAGCTCAACGAGTCTGAGCGGACGGGAAGGTCGTTCTCCCGCGCTTCCGAACATGGCCTTGCGTTCTTCAACCGCACGTTTGCTGCAGACGACTTGCTGTACACCTACGCCTTGCCGGAGCTGGTGCGACTGAAGAGGTACGACGAAGCCAACCAGACCCAGTTTTTCGAGACGCTGTACGCCTACACGTACGCGAGCTTCCACCTCTCCGACGCCGCGCGGTATTTGGGCATCCATAGGAACAGCCTGGACTATCGCCTCAAACGTATCCGGGAGATAATAGATTTCAGCCTGTTCGACAAGCTGCTTTCCGTCCCGGACAAAGACGCTTTTACGTATCTGATGCTCTCGTTCGCCATCGTGGACGCCCACGGCATCAAGTGGTAAGCGCTCTCCATCTAGCAGGCTGGCGCTTCTCGCCTGACGACTCTATACATCTTTAGTTTGCAGTTAAATCTACAAAATTGCACAAATAATAGTTAGAAATGCACAAAATCGAATGAGAAAAAACTCGGCGCGGCTTCCTATACTCACCTTGAAGGGTAAAGCCCCGCAATCTGCGTATCGCAACGCAAGGGCCATATCCTAGGCGGCACGAACCCTGCGATTAGGCGGATTTCAAGAGCGAGAAAGGAACATGCCATGAGCAAGCTGGAAGAACGCTGGGAAAGGGTCAAGGCGGCAATCGCTCTGGATCCGGTTGACAAGACCCCGCTTATCTCCGGTGCAGCCGCCTGTGCAGCGGCTTTTACCAACACGACGGTCAAAGACTTCATCTCCGACCCCGAGTTCAATGTTACGTGCAACATCAAGTGCGCCGAGCTGATGGGCGAAGTCGACGGTCTCCAGGCCGCCACGTCCATCCCGTTCGGTCTTCCCGTCATCTGGCTGTCGCGCATCGCGGTGCCGGGCGAGGACATTCCCGACAACGAGTTGTGGCAGGTTGCCGAGGCCGAGCTTATCAGCCAAGACGACTACGACGTGATCCTCGAGGGAGGTTTCGGCCCGTGGTATCAGGACTTCATGAAGAACACGCTCGGCGATCCCATGTCGAGGCTGGCGCCGTTTGCCACCTATAACGCCACCGCGATCCAGCGCATCGAAGCTGCGGGATTCCCCGTCGTCAAGGACGGGTCTTTGCTCACCCCCTTCGAGATGCTCTGCGGCGGTCGGTCGATGGAGGCGTTCCTCGTCGACGACATCCTCGATATTCCCGAGAAGCTGCTCCAGGTCTTCGACGTCATCCACAAGTTCAACATGGAGCGTTACGAGAAGCGCTTCAGCAACCCCGTTTCCAGGCCTTTCGGCGTCTGGGTTGGCGGATGGCGCGGTACGCCGAGCGCTCTCAACCCCGAGATGTTCGAGACTTTCGCCTGGCCTTACTTCGCCGACCTCGTGGATCTGTGCATCCAGTACGACGTCGTGCCCATCGCCCATCTTGATTCGAATTGGGACAGGGGCATCAGCTACTTCCGCAGGTTCCCCGAGAAGAAGCTCGTCATGTCGTTGGATGGCCAGACCGACATCCGCGCAGCCAAGGAAATCGTGGGCGACAAGATGTGCATCATGGGCGACGTGCCCGCCACGATCCTTGCCTTCGACACGCCCGAAGCTACCTACAACTACTGCAGGAGCCTCATCCGCGATCTCGGTCCGACTGGCTTCATGCTCTGCTCGGGTTGCGACATCCCATTCAACGCCAAGATCGAAAACGTCCAGATGATGTCCAAGGCTTGTGTTGACGCAGCCGCTGGGCTTTAGGAGCGGAGACGATTATGAATGCAAGTATAAAAAGGCGTATTATAGGCATCATTATTGCGGTTGCGCTCATCATGCTGACCGCGATTCTTCCCACTCCTGATGGCGTCACGCGCGAAGCGCTCCTTTCTCTTGGCGTGTTCGGCGGCGCGTTGGCCCTCTGGATTTGCAATTCCCTCCCCATGAGCGTTTCCGCGCTGGCCATGATGATGCTCATGCCGCTGCTGGGAGTGATGACGCTCAGCGACGTGTTTGCCCAATTCGGCGGGACGGCGTTCTTCTTCGCCATTGCGACCTTTGCAGTGTCGATTGCGCTCGAGAACACGACGATGCCCCTGCGCATCTGCCATGCGCTCACGAGCCGTACGAAGAACAACCCGTCGATGCTCGTCATTTCGCTGATGTTTGCGTGTGGCCTCGTGTCGGCGTTCATGTCGAACCTGGCAACTTGCATCATCTTCCTCAGCATCTCGCATGGCCTTCTCGAGGCAAATAACACGGTTCCTGGCAAGTCGAACCTCGGCAAATGCCTGATGATCGGCATACCGGCCACCGCTGGTATCGGCGGCCTTATCACCCCTGCTGGCACGCCGGGTAATGCCCTGATCATCGGCTTGCTCGAGAGCGAAGCAGGCGTCACCGTCACGTTCCTGCAGTGGGTCTTGCTGTTCGCTCCCATCGCGCTGCTTGCCATCCTCCTTGCGAGCATATGGCTCACGCGCATCTACAAGCCCGAGCATGTGAGCGATGAAGCGCTCGCCGACCTTGACCGTCGCCTCGAAGAAGCTGGCTCGAACCTGACTTCTGTCGAGAAACGCACGCTTGTCATCATCGCCATTATGATCGTCTGCTGGCTTTTGGGAACGTGGATCCCCGCTATGAACGTGACTATCGTTGCTGTGCTCGGCATGGCTGCCATGTTCCTGCCGGGCATCGGGGTCTTGGAATGGAAAGACACGGCCGCACGCATCAATTGGGACCTCTCGTTCACCATCGGCTCGGTCGGCGTCCTCATCGGCGGCATGAGCAGCACGGGCATCATGGCGTGGATTGTGAACGCCTTGCTCTCTGGCATGGGCGGTATGAACCTCATGCTCGCGTTTTTGATCATGGGCCTCGTGGTTTGCGTGATCCGCGCATTCATCCCCACGGCACCTGCCATCGTGGCTCTGTTCGGACCTCCGCTGCTCACCTTGGCGCCCATCCTGGGTGCGACGCCCATGGCGATGCTATACCTCCCCGCCATGTGGGCATGCGCGCCGATGCTCCTCTGGATCGAGCCGATTTACCTGTTCAGCTACGGTTGGGGTTACTACAAGCCGCTTGACGTCCTGAAATTCGGTTCGGTGCCCTGTTTGATCTTGATAATCGTCATGGCTTTCACGCCGATGTACTGCGGCCTGTTCGGGCTGTAAGCCAAAGCAAATGCGGTAAATACAGCACATGCCGTTCGTTCCTGGAGCGTTACCTGCAGGGGCGAACGGCTGCAATCAGTTGTAATAACGCGCCGTCTGCATTACGACGGCGTGAAAGGAAGAGGGTTGTCGGCGGATTTGCGAATGGAATCTTGCGGCACACGACAAACGGAAGGAGTTGGAAATGGGGTTCGGCGAGAAGTTTGCCATCGAGGAGGATGGCATGGTGAAAGTGCGCACGTGTGCATGGTCGCCCCCGGGGGACCATCCCGTGGGATGCGGACTCATCATTCACGTTAAAGACGGCAAGATGGTCAAGGTGGAAGGCGACCCCGACCATCCCGTGACGCAGGGGCGCCTCTGCCCCAGGTGCATCGCGCTCGACGAGGTGGTGTACAACGACAAGCGCTTGCAGCATCCGCTGGTCCGCGACCGCGCCGACCGCGGCAAGAACAAGTGGACCGAAGTGTCGTGGGATGAAGCGTACGACCTCATCGAGGCGAAGGTGCGCGAGATCTGGGCGGAATACGGCGCCGAGACCATCTTCACGCTGACCGGGACCGGTCGCGAGAGCACGCTGTACGCGCCTGTGTACGGGCCGGCGGTGCTCAACACCTGCAACGGTGCTTCCACCTATGCGTTCAGCGGCGAAGCCTGCTACGGTCCGCGCGCCACGATCGTCAACTACCTGCTGGGTGCGGGCGTGCCCGAAATCGACTGGGCGCAGTACTTCGAGGACCGCTACGACCATCCGGGTTGGGAGTGCCCCAAATACCTGATCGTGTGGGGCAAGGACCCGCTGTATTCCAGCCCCGACGGCTTCTTCGGCCATTCCATCATCGACCTGATGAAGCGCGGTACCAAGGTGATCGTTATAGATCCGCGTCTCACCTGGCTCGGTGCGCATGCCGAATATCACCTGCAGCTGCGACCCGGTACCGACGCCGCCGTTGGCATGGGCCTTCTGCGCGTGATTATCAAGGAGGACCTCTACGACCACGATTTCGTGGAGAAGTGGTGCTTCGGCTTCGATGAACTGGCCGAGGCGGTTGAGGAATGGACACCCGAGAAGGTGCAAGAAGTATCGTGGGTCGACCCGGAGGCGCTGGTCGGGGCTGCGCGTGCATTCGCCACGAATGCGCCGTCCACGGCGACCTGGGGCGTGGCGCTCGACCAGTCCAAGGCGTCCACGCAGGCCGCGCAATGCTTCCTGGCGCTCGTCGCCATCTGCGGCTACCTCGACGTGCCGGGCGGCGTGACCATCACGAAGCCGACAAGCTTCATCGGCAAATGGCGCTATGACATGTCCGACACCATTTCGCCCGAGATGGCGGCCAAGCACATCGTCGACCCGACCGGCAAGTACGGCCTGTTCAACGTTGGTGCGGCGATGGGCGGCGTGCAAGGCGACACGCTGCTGAACTGGCTCGAGGGCAAGTACAAGGACTACGATTGCTACTACGATTTGCGCATGTGCTGGATGATCGGCACGAACCCGCTCGCGTGCATGGCCGATCAGCCCCAGCGCTGGTACGAAGCCATGAAGCCGCTCGATTTCGTGGTGGTGCAGGACATCTTCATGACGCCCACGATCATGGCGCTTGCCGACGTGGTGTTGCCCCTTTCCACGTTCGCCGAGCATGACGGCCTGGTGACGCCCAACTACGGTCGCAACCAGCATTTCATCGGTGCCATGAACAAGGCTTTCGATAACCCAAACACCAAGAGCGACCTGGAGATTCTCATCGACATGGGCAAGCGCCTGCGTCCCGAGCTGTGGGGCCGCATGGAATCGGTCGACCAGTTCTTCGACGAGCAGCTGCGCGCGAACTACGATTTCGGTCTGGAAGATGTGCGCGCCGTTCCCGCCAAGATGGCTGGCTACGAGTACCGCAAGTACGAAAAGGGCCTGTTGCGCCCCGATGGCGAGCCCGGTTTCGACACCATGACCGGCATGGTCGAGCTGAACTCCCTCGTGTTGGCCGGATACGGTGAAGGGTCGGTTCCCTATTTCGAGGAGCCCGAGTTCAGCCATGTGTCCAAGCCCGAGCTGGCCGAGGAATACCCGCTGTACTACACGACCGGCGGCCGCAATATCTCGCTGTTCCATTCGGAGCATCGCCAGGTTCCCAGCATGCGCGCGCTTCATCCGTGGCCGCTCGTGAGCATCAACCCCGTCGTGGCGGAAAAGTACGGAATCGCCGACGGCGACTGGGTGCGCGTGACCAGCCCGCAAGGCCATATGACCCAGAAGGCCCACATAACCGAAGAGGTCAACGACAAGTTCGTGCACGTGGAACACGCATGGTGGTTCCCCGAGCAAGATGGGGAGGCTCCCAACCTGTACGGAGTCTGGAAGGCAAATGCCAACAACCTTATTCCGCACGAAAGCGTGGGCGTGACGGGCTACGGCGCGCCTTACAAGAACGGCATCTGCAAGATCGAACGCGTCGATTCGCTCGACGACTAGGGGAGGGTGAAAGAAGATGCAATACGGAATGCTCATCGATTACAGCCTGTGCACCGGCTGCAAGTCCTGTGAAGTTTCCTGCCGGAAGGAAAAGGACCTTCCCCTGGACGAATGGGGCATCCTGGTCAACCAGATCGGTCCCAAGAAGCTTGGTGGCGAGTGGGAGTGGGACTACGTTCCCGTTCCGTCCCGCCTGTGCGATCTGTGCGCCGAGCGCAAGCAGGAGGGCAAGAAGGCTCTGTGCGAGCTGCATTGCCTGGCCAACGTGATAGAGATCCTGCCCATGGAAGACCTCGCCAAGCGCATGGCCGAGATCGGGCACGGAAAAGTGAGCTGCTATTTGCCGTAGCGGCGGCTGTATCGGCCGGCTGCTGCCTGCCTTGCTTGGCGGCGGCCGGCCCGTCCTAAACGAAGGAGACCGTTCATGCTGCAAAAGAAGACCGGGTTCACCACGATGGTCGACCTGCGCGAATTCAATGAGACCACGTGGGCTTTTTTGACCAACATAACCATGACCTGGCAATACGACGGCATTGCGTATTTGTTCCGCAAGGAAGGCATCCCGCTGTATGGGATAGACCGGGGGACGATGAAGATGAACCACCCCATTGCGTGCATGGCGGTCCCCCAGCATAAGGACAAGAACTACGGCGTCGATATCTACGTGCCTGCGAACTGCAAGAAGCGGGCGAGCAAGATCATCGGCGATGAAGATCGTCTGCGCGAATGCGCCGCGCTCGAGCGCGAGGAGGGCCGCGATGCCCGCGCCGAGTTCGAGCGTGCCGCCTGGGCGGCGAAGGAGAGCAACGCCGAAGCGATGAAAGAGCAAAGGCGTCGGCGCCGTGAGCGTTTCTTATCGGCTATAACGCTGGGTTCCTGGTGAAAAGCAACTAAAGCATCTGAGGTTTTAAGGAGGAAATGATGCTTCAAACAGTAGAGAACACAGCCCCGAAGAAGAAAGGCGGATTGCACTACGCTTTCGTGATCTGCCTAGGAGGCTTTCTCACCCAGTTCATCGTGCTGAGTGCCCAGCGCCTTCCGGCCATCTCGCTCGAATCGATTCGTCAAACGCTTGGCGTGTCGTATGCTGAGGTGGGGCTTATCACGTCCGTCTACATGGTGTTCTACGCCGGTCTCTCGTTCGCGTGGGGCATGGCTGCCGACAAGTTCGGCACCAAGCGCATGATCGTTCTTGCGTGCGGTCTGGCTGCTGTCGGCGCCATCTCGTTCGGCCTGTTGGCCCCGACCGGTCTCATTCCCGCGATTGTTACCTGGTCGATTGCCGGTTGCGGTACTGCTGGTCTGCTCATGGCCATTCTGCCGAAGATCGTTTCTCGCTGGTTCGCGCCCGAGAAGCGCGGCATGGGCATGAGCCTTATTACCCCGGGCGCCAACTTCTCGGCAATCATCCTGGGCGTTGTCGCTCCCATCATCATCGCGAGCACCGGTTGGGAGATGGCCTACATCATCTTCGGCGGCATTTACGCTCTTATCGCCCTGTTCATCGCGGTCACGTTCCGCGAGGGGCCCGAAGAGAAGGGCCTGGCTCCGTACGGCGCCCCCGAGGGGACGCAGGCTGCTCCCGCTCCCACGATCGAGCAGCCCAAGCAAGCTGCTGCGCCCGCATCGTCGGAAAGCGCTATCGTGCGCGTTTTGAAGATGCCCATCACCTGGCACTTCGGCATCTTCTACATCATTTACCAGATTGGCTACATGGCGGCGACCCAGTTCTACGTTGCCTCCATCCAGTCTGCCGGATTCGATCTGGCTCAGGCGAGTCTGGCCATCACGTGGGGCGGTATCCTGACTATCATCACCGAGCTCATCCTTGGTCAGCTTTCCGACCGCATGGAGCGCAAGAGCCTCATGGCTTTCATGGTTGCGCTTAACGCCGTCCTTTCGCTCGCGTACTTCTTCTACCTGTCCAACGCGGGCACGCCGTCGCTCATCGCCTGCTATTTCTTCGTCGCCACGATTTCTGCCTGCACGGGCGTTATCACGGTCATTATGACGGCCGCTGGCGAATACTACGATGACGACATTCGCGCAACGGGCACCGGCGTTGTCGGCACGATCAACATCGTCGGACGTTACCTCGGCCCCTGGATTGCCGGCCTGGTAATCGACGCGACTGGCTTCGTCGGCAATTCCTTCCTGATCGTTGGCGTTACGATGGCCGTTGCCGCCGTGATTGCCTTCGCAATGCCGCGCAAGCGTGCCAAGAAAGGCGAAACTGCTGCGGCGTAACTCCAAGGCGCCGGTGCAGTGCGGGGCGCGGCTCATTGGTGCCGCGCCCCGTTTCGGTTGTTCGGGCAGGTGTGAAACGAATGGCGGTGTCCCATGCAGAAGACGATTGTGGATATACATATTACGGCCGAAGATTTGGTCGGCATCGATTTAGACGAATGCACCTGCCGCGGTTGCAACGGTCAAATGTGCGGGGAGAAAACCCCGAAGCTTTACAACGGGAACCTCGTGTTCATCTGCCACGTGTCTGATGCAGGCAGGAAGCTGCTCGCTCGCGTGACTGCCCGTTCGTGAAACGTTGGGGACGTACCCTGTATGATCGGGGTACGTCCCAATGTCATTCAGTTAACGTCCGCTAGGGACGTTACCGCCTTGGCAGGGGCGGCTACGAGGTCGCACAGCCTCGCGCCATGGCAATCATGGCTGCTAAGCCAGCTTCGCCAAGCACGGATCACACGTGCGAGCGCGCAGCTTCGCCGACGCCCGGAAACGCCGGGCGTGGTAGCATTGGCCATATCGTCGGGCGGAGTCTAGCAGCGGTAGGCGTAGCTCCCCGGGGACCAGAGCCTGCGGTGCCTCGCGAAGCTCCTCCCGGGCCTGACCGGGCAGACGTTCGCCGCGATCCTCTCGAGGAGGCCGTCGGCGGGCCCGGCGCGCGGCCACAGGACCGCGCGGCAGGCCCGCACGGCGGCCGCGAAGTTCACGGCGCGCGCGTGCTTGAGCCCCCCGCGGGGCCTGGCGTCGACGACCAGCTGCGCGAGGGCCGCCATCGCGGAGCAG
>ONMP01000025.1 GCA_900318935.1 uncultured Actinomycetes bacterium | reverse complement strand
TATCTCGGTCTTTGCCGCCATCATAAAGAGGGCTCCCGGAATGCCTTTGCCGCTCACGTCGGCGATGAGGAAGCCTAGCGTGTGATCGTCGATGAGGAAGAAGTCAAAGAAGTCCCCTCCAACCTCCTTGGCGGCATCCATGGAGGCAAAGATATCGAAGGCCCCCACTTCGGGGAAGGGTGGGAAGACACGCGGCAAGGCACTCTCTTGGATGGCCTTTGCCGTGATGAGGTCACCCTCCATGCGACTCTCGGTCTCGGCGATCCGGCCCTTGAGCGCATCGACCGTGGTGTTGATGCCTTTGGAGAGAGAGGCAAACTCGATGCTGTCCCTCTCGTCTACGACCTCGTCCAGGTTGCCGGATGTGATGAGCGCAAGCGAGGCGTTGGTGCGGTCGATTGGGTTGACGACGTCCTTGTTGAGCAGCCGCGCGGCAAGGACATAGACGGTTGCCAGCAACACGAAGGCGACAACGGATGTCCATTGCATGGCACTGAGTCGGTCGGAAAAAACCATGCTGGAAGGCATGGCCATAAAGATATAGCTGTCATTGTCCTTCTTGACACGCATGTAGCCTATCTGCGCGTCGCTTAGTATCGAATCCAAGATGCGCGAGTGGGTACTGGTGTCGTAGACCATCATTTGTGCACTCGAGGCTTCGGACAGCTCCTCAAGTGTCCCGATTGCGTACGTGTCAAAGAGATCATTGACACGTTCGCCTACGGGATAGGCGGGGTTGTAGCTGCATTCCACCACGTCACCGTCAAAGATGAGGATTGTCCCGTCATCGAGGTTGTATCCATCGAGGACGTCCGCGGCAGATTCGGTCTCTAGAAGTTTCCTCATGGTGTCCTCTGGAACGTTGTGGTTCACCATAGTATTGAGGAGGGCTCTGCGATGGCTCATTCTCTTGTCGATTTGCGTCTCGAGATAATCGAGTTCTGCACCCATAGAATCGAAGGCTGTCCGTTTCGCCTGATGGGTGATGGCGGCGTAGCTTAGCGCTTGGACGATGAGGAACACGAGAATTACCACGACCAGAAGTTGCGCTCGGAAGGAGGTGCGAACGCTTATCTGACTTGAGTTCTGCGTCTTGCGGTGTGCGATGCCATTCGTGAAAAGGCAGACCCCAAACATGAGGATGAAGTCAAGTGGTACTTGGATGCCGCCTCCTACGACGCCCAGTATGTCAAACCAATCCGACGAGACGGTGAACTGACTTTGATCTGTGCTATTCGCGGCACTCGCTACGAGCGAGGTGAACGCATTGACGAACCCATCGACATAAAAGGCGAAGCTTGCGAGGCATGCGGAGACGAGGCATGCGATTGCGAGGTAGATGGTCCGCCGCTTACCATGGGGGTTGTTGCGCAGCGCTATCGCAAAGAGGAGTCCGAGGGAGAAGCCTTCTGCCATGTATAGTATCGGCGTGCGAAACGAGACAAGAAAGCGCTCGAACAAATCGAGCGGTTGCACGCGCGAGTGAGCAAGGAGCACGGCGCCCGCAAGCAGTCCAAGAAGGGTTCCAGGTCCCTTGCCCAAAAGCAATGCTGCGGCTGCGATGGGTCCGAGCAGACCGAGGGCGTAGCCCAGATAATCGCCTTCGGGTCCCACGCCGATGAAGCCGAACTGAGTGAAGGTCATGCACGTGGAGATGATAAGCAGGGCAACAAACACTTGGGCCTTGGTTCGCCTAGACTCCTCGTGCAGCAGCCCCTTCCAGTCGCGGATTCTATGCCCAGTCTTTTCCATGCATACTCCTCACGTTGAGTCTATGTATATCATGCCACGAAAGCGACTGGTGACACAAACAATAATCAATGCGAGGCATATGAAGAGACGCGATAAGGATACCGATATGGTAGGTCTTACGGGAGTTCGAGCGTATAATCTCACGCGAGCGGAGCCAAGGAGGTGCCATGATTTCGACCAAGGGACGCTATGCCATACGAGTGCTCGTGGACATAGCCGAACAGGACAAAGGGGGATACGTACCACTGCGCGATGTGGCGGCGCGGCAGGGTATGTCGGAGAACTATTTGCAGCGCATCGCAAGGCTCTTGGTGGACGCTGATATCCTCGTCGGTGTGAGTGGCAAGGGCGGCGGGTATCGGTTGGCACGGCCGGCATCGGAGTGCACGGTGCTCGAGGTGCTCGAAGCTGCTGAGGGGACGCTTGCCTGCGTGGCGTGCTTGGTTCCAGGTGCTGAGGTCTGCGAGCGTGCCCATCGATGTGAGACGGTCGGCATGTGGAAGCGCTTCGACGAAACCGTGCGCGCGTTCTTTGGTGGCATCACCGTTGCCGACCTTGTCGCCGAAAGCAGGGGGAGAGATGATGACGAGTGAGGTCAAGGTCCTTATTGACGAGCTGGCTAGTCGGCATACGCTATCGCCGGATGGATATGAGCAGCTCATCGAAAGGCGCACGCCTGAGGCGGCAGAGCATCTGGCGGAGAGGGCCGTTGCAGTACGCCGAGAGATTTACGGAAACACGGTCTTTGTGCGTGGGCTTATCGAGATCAGTAACATCTGCAAGAACGATTGCCTCTACTGTGGCATCCGAGCTTCAAATCACAACGTCGAGCGCTATCGGCTCGACCCAGACACGATCGTTGCCTGCGCGCGCGACGGCTGGGAATACGGCTATCGTACCATCGTGTTGCAGGGCGGTGAAGAAACGACCTATTACAGCGATGACGTCTTGTGCGACGTAATCGAACGCATTATCAAGGCGTGTCCCGACACGGCTGTCACCGTGTCGATGGGCGAGCGGGGTCGGGCGAGCTTCCAGCGCCTCTATGATGCCGGAGCCACGCGCTACCTGCTGCGCCACGAGACGGCAAACAAGGAGCACTACGAGCGTCTGCACCCCGCGTCCATGAGCTTCGAGCATCGCATGCAGTGCTTACGCGACCTTCGCGACATCGGCTATCAGGTGGGCGCGGGCATGATGGTAGGCTCACCGTTCCAGACAACGCGGCATCTCGTGGACGACCTCGTGTTCATCGAGACGTTCAAACCCGACATGGTGGGCATCGGCCCCTTCATTCCTCACCACGACACGCCGTTTGCCAACGAGCCAGCGGGGACGCTTGAGCTTACGCTCTACCTGCTCTCGATCATCCGTCTCATCTACCCGCGCGTGCTCCTGCCAGCCACCACGGCGCTTGGTACCATCGACCCTCTCGGTCGTGAGAAGGGCGTGCAAGCAGGTGCTAACGTCGTGATGCCCAATCTCTCTCCCGTGGCCGTGCGCAAGCAATACGAACTCTACGACAACAAGATCTGCACGGGCGATGAAAGCGCCGTCTGCCGGGGTTGTTTGGCGCATCGCATGGCAAAGATTGGCTATGAGGTCGTGGTGGATCGCGGCGACATCGCAGGTGTATAAAAAAGTGCGCGCAAAGTTGGTGAACCCCCTTGCGCGCACCCCTCTTGTGTGCCTTATGAGCGAATCTATCCCTCGAAGGGAACGACGTGGGCGACGGCCTCGGCGAGGCTTACCTCGGTCTCGTCGTTGTCGAGGTCGAGCAGGGTGTACTTCCAGTTGCCCATGCCAAGCTCATGCATGTACTCGAGCTGACGGAAGCCATGACGGGTCGTCATACGCTCTACGAGGTCATGGTTGTGGACGAGCCCGGCATCGGTCATGGTGACCACGAGGTCGACGCTTGCGGCGTCGATGGCGCAGATGTCGAGCGAGGCGAGGATGCCGACATTGGGCGTGACGACCGGCTGGGCGGCAAGTCCCTCGCAGTCGCAACTCACGGACATGTTGCGCATGACGTTGACATAGACGATGTGCTCGCCGAAGTGGTCGATGGTGGCCTTGGTGGACTCACTGATCTTTTCCATCAGCTCCTCGTTGTCGACCGACCACTGGTGGCCCCAGGTCTGGCCGTTGTCGGAGGTCTGGGCGTGAATCCACTTCTTGCCTTCCTTGCCGGAGGCGCAACCGATGCCGAGGTTCTTGTTTGACCCGCCAAAGCCGCCCATGGTGTGACCCTTGAAGTGCGTGAGGGTGAGCATGGAGTCATAGTTGGCGAGGTTGGCGCCGACGGCCATGGTGTCGAACCACTTGCCGTTCTCGACGGGCCACTCGATGTAGCCGTTCTCGTCGGTGATGTCTACCGGACAGAAGGTCCAGCCATTGTGGGCGATGGTGTCACGGTGCTTCTCGGTAGTGTCGCGGTCGCCCACGTAGTAGGTGTTGGTTTCCACGATGGTGGCGTCGGGCAGGTCTTTGGCGACGAGCTCGGCTACCCAGGGTCGAGGGATGATGTTTGGCCCGTCCTTCTCGCCGGTGTGAAGCTTGATGGCGACGCGGCCTTCGAGGTTTCCCGCTACCTTGGCAAAGGCCTTGCGCAGTCCCTCTGCCGAGAGATCGCGGGTGAAGTAGACGACGGACGAGCCACCGTCACGCTGATCCGGCGCGATGTAGTGGTCGCCGCCAGTGGCTGGTGTTGCTGCATGTATCGCCATGGTTCCTCCTTGGTATCAGGGACGTTAATCGTCAGTATAATACTTTTGGGCTAGCCCATGAGGTCGGTGACCTCATCCCAGGACACCGAGGATGCATCGATGGCCTCGCGTGGGCCAAAGACGCAGGTGGCGTTCCCGCTCGTGGTGCTTGCAAGCAGAGCGGCGAGTCCGCGGACGTCCTCTGCCGTGGTCGCGAGTATCTGGGCACGAACCTGCTCACGCCAGCCAAATGGTCTGCCAGAGAATCGCAGCAGGTCTTGTCGGCGCGCAAGGGCCCTCGGTTTGGTGGGCGCGTCATGGGTTGCGACGGTCGAGACGACATATCCCGCGAGTTCGTCTTCGTCGGGCTGCCATGTGTCAAGCCATGCCGCTTGCTCGTCATAGCGCTGTAGGGTCGCATCGATGTTCGGGTCGCGATACGACCAGAACTGCAGGATGCCAGTCATGGTTCGACGGAAACCGCAACCGTATGCGCCGCCCTTGACGCGTACCTCGTTCCATAGGTAGTCGTAGGAAAAAACGCGCTGAGCGACGTGCCAGATGCCCGAGCGCTCAAAGCCTTCGATGGCGGGTGCCTTGGATGCGCCTACAAAGCTTACGTTCGAAGGTATCACGAAAGCCTCGTTGCGCGGCTGCGGGGTCGGTATCACGAGCTGCGTGGTGCCGTCGGCAAGAGGGGCGAGACCAAGCGTCGAGCCCGTCTCCCAGAAGCGCTCGCGGTCCTTGCTAGCTCCCACGAAGGAGGAGATTACGTTGCCTGCGGTAAAGATGCGCCTTGCGAGCTCGGACAAGCGCTCTGTGAGGGCTGCCTTGCGCTCGTCCCAGTGTGCGAGCAGGTCCTTGAGGAAGAGGTAGTATTCCACGCCACCCATGGCATTCGATACCTTCGAGGCGGCGGAATAGTAGCCTGCCATACGGGCTACGGCGCTGGCATGTCCCGCGTTGACGAAATGCTGTTCGAGCGAGATGCGACGTTGCTGCAGGATGGCGAGGATGCGGTCGGTGTCGTCAAAGAGCGTCTCGTCCCACACCTCGCTGGGAATGCTTGCAAGTGCATCCACGTTCTCCGTAAGGGCGCTTGCGCCGACGACCATGGTAGGCGCGGCGAAGAGCCGATCGTCGGGGCGTCCGAAGGTCTCGCAGAAGAAATCAAGCGTGCCGAGTTTGAGCTGCATGAGCGTGTCGAGTTCGGCGGCTGTGTGTTGGCTCGTGGCGAGCTTGCCGAGAAGGTCGCTCAACAGTCCCGTATAGGGCATGTCCTCGTAACTGAGGTGGCGCAGGTCGAAGTAGTGGTAGACGTAATCGATGCCGTGCGTCTCCAACTCGTGGGCGATGCAGGGTAGGGGGGCGTCGACGTCGTACGGCTCTATCTCTGGCTTGGGCGGCTCGATGTCCGCTATCGAGAGACGGGGAAGCTTGGCGAGGTCCTCTTCGGCGTCGGGGGCTTCCTGCTCGGCGCGAAGGGCCTCCACCTCGTGTGTGATGTGCTCGATGTCGCCATCGTCGAGGGTTTCCCTTAGCGCCCGCAGTTCAGCCTCCTCCTGTGAGGCGGCGCCATCCGTGACGGGTACGAGTTCGACCTCGGCCGAGTGCGTGCTCTGGCAGACGAGTTCACGCAGGAGGTCCTCGAAGTAACCCTCATCGAGCTTGGCCTTGAAGGTCGTGATGACGTCCTCGAAGTGCAGGTAGTCGATAGGACGCTCGTCGTCATAGAGCCAGCTGGCCATCACATGCATTGAGAGCGCAATGCCTGCCGGATAAGAACCGAAGTCCTGTTCGCGCAGGTTGAACTCCGCCTGCGCCAACGACGCCGCGAGGCGGTCGTGGCCGATGCCCTCGTCACATAGTCGGGCACAGGTGTCCTCAACGAGGTTACGGTACTCTTCGGCAACACCCTCCTTTGCGCCTTTGAGCACAAGAACCACGCGCGGTTGCAGCTCGCCATCCATGAGGATGGGCATGAGGTCATCGCCGAGACCCGCATCGAGTACGGCACGCTTAAGTGGGGACTCATTGGAGCCGGCTAGGGTATCGAGGAGGATGTCGATGGCAAGTATGCGCTCGCGTTGGGCGGCGTTGCCAGCCACGTAGGCTAGGGCAACGGCAGCGTTTTCTGGTGCGGTTGCCATCTCGACGCGCGAGAGCCCCGCAATCACTGGCTTCTGCATCTCGAGGGGGTTCGGCGCGCCTACGTTGCGCTTCTCCGCCTTGCACAACCGCTCGTCTATGAATGTCAGCTCGCGCTTGATGTCCATGTCGCCATAGAGGATGACATAGGAGTTAGCAAGGTCGTAATGGCGCGCGTGGGCGTCGAGGAACTGTTCGTAGCTGAGCGTGGGGATGGCACGCGGGTCGCCTCCCGACTCGAAACGGTAGCAGGTGTCGGGAAAGAGCGCGCGGTCCACACCGAGTAGCAGCACGTCGTCAGGATCCGAGGTCGCGCCTTTCATCTCGTTAAAGACGACGCCGTTGTATGCGAGCCCGCCGTCTTCGGTGACCTCCAGGTGCCAGCCCTCCTGCTCAAAGATGCGGGGACGCTGGTAGATGGCCGGGTGTAGCACGGCGTCAAGGTAAACGTCCATAAGGTTCTCGAGGTCGGCGGTGTTGGTGGAGGCCACCGGATACATCGTCTTGTCCGAAAAGGTCATGGCGTTGAGGAAGGTCTGCATCGAAGTCTTCAACAGGTTGACGAAGGGCTCCTTCACCGGGAAGCGATCCGATCCACAGAGCACCGAATGCTCGATGATATGAAAGACTCCCGTGTCGTCGGCGGGAGGCGTCTTGAACGCTATGGCAAAGGACTTGTTGTCGTCATCGCAGGCGATCCAGAGTGCCCGCGCACCAGTAGCGGCATGGCGCATGATGTAAGCTGTGCCCGCGAGTTCTGGCAGGGGTTCGATGCCCGTGACCTCGAATCCCGCATGAACGCTGCCGATGCGCAGCGTGGCGTTTGCGAAGTTGCTCATGTGTACCTCCTGGCGGTTCCTAGAGTCGAACGCACCATAGTGTAACCCACTTGAGGCCGGTGTCATTCGGTGCGGTGGGCCTTCATCGCGACCTTGTCGGCGTACATGGCCGCATCAGCGCGCTTGAGGACGTCATCTGCACAGCCGTCTTCTTCGGCGGTGAAAATTGCCATTCCGATGGCCGCCGACACCTTCTCCCATTCCTCGAGTGCGGGATCGTCTTGGCATTCTTGCACTGTGGACTTGAATTTCTGCAGCATGAGACCTGCGTCAAGTGTGTCTTTCCCCTCGAGCACGGCTAAAAACTCGTCGCCTCCCACCCGATAGCTGTGTTGCGTGCCAAAGACGCGGCGAATCAGCTCGGCACACGTCTTCAGGTATGCGTCGCCCTTCTCGTGGCCATAAGTGTCATTGACGCGCTTGAGGAAGTTCGCGTCTATCATGAGAATTGCGAACTCGGCCGTGCCCGAGGCAATGCGAGCGTCAAGCGTCGTGGCGTACTCCAAGTAGGAGGTTTTGTTTTTGAGGCCGGTGAGCGGGTCGGTGTAGGAGGTCTTTTCGATTCGTTCCATGGGTCGCATGACTCTATGCTCGGTGATGCCGAAGCCGATGATCGCCACGATGCCCACGAATGCGATGAGGACGATGACCATGCTTAAAAGGATGTTGCGCGTGAGGCCGTTGATGGCGTCCATGGAGAAGTCGACGGCTGCATAACACTGGCACGTACCTTGGGAGTCGTAGATGGGACGATAGACCGTGAGCAGGTAGCCAAAGGTGTCATCGGTGACGATAGGGTCGACCGGTTTGCCGGCCAGGAGGTCGTCAATGAAAGGGGCGAACGACTCGTCAAAGTCCACGATGGCACCAGGTTCCTCGGCCGAGATGGTATCCGTGCCGATGTCGAGGTCAAAGACGACATGGCAGCCGTCTGGTTGAATCTGGTACACGTACAGGTAGAGGATGTCTGGGTAGGCGCGTGAGAGCGCATAGAGGCGCCGCTCGATGGCATCATAGGTGGGAAAATCGTGGCCACGGCTAAGGTATTCGTCTACGTCGTCCCCATTGATTTCTGCGGCAATGAGACTGGTGATTCCCTGACCGTATCGGGCGGAGGTGTTCACGACGTAGTTGCGAAAGGCGAAGTAGGCGGTCGCGACAAATGCGACCGAAACCACGAGGAGTCCGACAAAAAGCGTGAGCAACAACCGCTTGCGGATGCTGCTCACGTCGAGGTGCTCTGTGGTCTCCATCTCAGCCTGCATGTGCTAGATGCGATCCATTTCCGAGAGGACGGTGGAGTACCACACGTCGTAAATGTCGTTGCTCGCATACATCTCGGCGCCTTCCAAAGTAACGGTACTACCGTAGATGTTTGAGTATCCATGGACATAACTGTCGATGGCCGTTTCCCAGCTATCCCAGTCCGATGAGCCCCAGCCCCATGCGTTGTGATCGCGGAAGCATACTTGGCCCCAACCGCTCTCCACGCCTGCGATGGCGGGGGCAATGCGCGGGTCTACGCCGTAAGTAGAGGCGGCCTGGGCAAAGTCGGAGCCGTGGCCGGCAAGCGCGGTGCCCTCCAGATAGGCATCGATGCGTGATGCCCAGTTGGAGACCTCGTCCGAGGTCGTGTTCGTGACGATGGGATCGGTGCTTGGACTCGGCGCGGGAGCCACTTCCACAGTCGCGGTATTGCCGGAAACCGTGGTGAAGGTTGCCTCGGAGGTCGGCTTATCGTTGTTGGCGGGAGTGCTTGGCTGCGGAGTGGTTTGATTGCTGGGGTTGGCCTCGGGTTTTGGGGCCTCAGTGGGCGTCTGCTGCTCTGCAGGCTTGTTTTCAGCGGGTTTGGCATCCGCGGGCTTACTATCCGCGGGTTTGGCATCCGTGGGCTTGGCGTCGTTGTTGGTCGGAGTCGTCTGCTGCGTCGTGGCTCCCGATGGGGCCGTGGTGGTCGTCGCCGTTGTGACGGGACCCGTCGAGGAGGCGGTGCTCACCTTTACTTGTGCTGCCGCAATCGCCGCCGTGCGGGCATCAGCCTCCTGTGCGGCCTTTTTGTCTGCCCGTTGCTGAAGGGCAGCGCGTGTATTGCGTGCGAGCTCTAGGGCTTCACGCGCATCTTCCTGCTTGGTGACGGCAGCATCGCGCTCGACTACGAGTGATGACTGTGCCTGCACCAGCTCGTCCTGCATGGTGCTCAGGGCCTTGATCTCGGCGGTGTTGCGCGACGTGATGGAGTCGATGTAGTGCAGGGTGCTCACGAAGTCGTTGAAGTCATCCGTCGAGATGATGAGGTCGATGAGGTTAGGAGAACTCTGCTGGAACTTGTAGAGTGTCCGAATGGATGCCGCCGTGCGTGCGCGTTGCTCGGGCAGACGTGCTTCGATGTCGGCCACCTTTGCCTCGTTGTCGGCGATTTGCGCATTGAGGTTTTCGAGCTCAGCTTCTGCTTCGCGATACGCGGTCGTTGTGGCTTCCACTTGTGCGTTGATTTCAGCCAGACCCGCTATGGGGGTTGCTGAGTCATTGCCTGCGGCAAATGCTGTGGCGAACGGACTGGTTGCAAGTGCCAATGAGAGCGTACATGCGATGGCAGCATGCTTGCGAACGAACGAATGCTGTTGCATAGCCTGTCTCCCTGCTTCGTTTATAGATGGCAGACATAATAGACCAAATTGTGCTATGCCACGGGATATCCACGCGAATGAAAGAATGGACAGGTTTTCTTTCCACTGCGGGCGAGCCCCATTGTTTTTCAAAAGACACAACCAAATCTAGGGGGCGCACGAAAGGAAGACGCCTTTCGTGCGCCCCCTATCGCTCAATGGCGATGGGACTATCGATGGAGTTACTTGACTACCAACGTGTCACAGCCGGGAATGCGCGAAAGGAACGTCGAGGTCGAGCCCATGAGCGCATACCTGAAGTTCGAGAGGCCCAGAGCCCCGCAAATAATAAGGTCGGGCTTGATCTGGTTGATCATCTCGTCACGCAGCGTCTCGCGTACCTTGCCGATGCGCACGATCAGCTCGACCTTGCGAATCTGGGGTTCCATCTCTGCCTCGGCGATTTGCGGGGCGATGCCCTCGCGGAAGCTCTTTTCGAGCGTGGGCAAAAGCTCCATGGGGTACGAACCGGCGGTCTCGAGGGTAGTGGCGTCGACCACATGGCCGATGAAGAGCTCGGCGTTGTTGTTTGCGGCGATGATGATGGCGCGTTGGATGACCAGCTCTTGCTGCGGCGTTCCATCCACTGCCACGAAGATGCGGTCGTAGCCCAGTGACTGATAGTTGGGTGCGGGGATTCCCGTGGTTGGCATGGCTACCTCCGTTCGACGAAACAGGCTGCTCGGATGGGGACGATAAGCGATTATGGCTCTGCGCGCCCCCTGTGTCGTAAGGACATAGTTTAGCCGCTTCAAGGTGCGTGTCCGTTGACGAATGCGCGCGCGGTTGTGCTGGTTTGGTGTGCGGTGGCTTGCGTAGGGCGCTGGGGGTTCATGATGGATAGGTATGTGCGGCAAACGCGCAACTCGCGCGGAGGGAGGAACCGTGGACATTATCGAACTGCTCAAGGCGGCTCTTTTTGGTCTGGTGGAGGGCATCACTGAGTGGTTGCCCGTATCGAGCACTGGTCACATGCTGTTGCTCGACCAGTTCGTGAGGCTTGACGTAAGCCAGGACTTCTGGGACATGTTTCTGGTGGTCATACAGCTCGGCGCCATTCTGGCTGTGCTCGTGCTCTTCTTTGACAAGCTCAATCCCTTCTCGGGTCGCAAGTCCGCGCCCGAGCGTCGGGGCACGTGGCGGCTCTGGGCTCAGGTAATCGTGGCCTGCATTCCTGCGGCGGCCATTGGCATCCCGCTCGACGATTGGATGGAAGAGCACCTGGGCAGTCCCTTTGTGGTCGCCGGTGCGCTCATCGTGTATGGCATCGCTTTTATCCTAATCGAGAACGCGCGAGGGAATGCGTTGAGCGGTGCGCACTTGGCCCCATCGCACAAACGGCTTGCCCTTACGTCAGACGCCAATGCGCGCGTGCAGTCGGTCTTTGACATGGATTGGGGTACGGCGCTCGGCATCGGGGCATTTCAGGTGCTCTCCATCGTTCCGGGCACGTCGCGTTCGGGCTCCACGATTATCGGTGGGCTGCTGTTGGGCTGCTCGCGTGCCGTTGCCGCAGAGTTCACGTTCTTTCTTGCCATACCCGTCATGGTGGGGGCGAGCGGACTGCGTCTCGTGAAGTTCTTCCTCAAGGGCAACTCGTTCGCTACGCAAGAGCTGGCGATTCTCGGTGTGGGCTGTGTCGTGGCATTCGTCGTGTCGATGCTTGCGATTCGCTTCCTCATGGGCTTCGTGAAGAAGCACGACTTCAAGCCGTTCGGCTGGTATCGCATCATCCTCGGCGTTGTGGTAATCGCGTACTTCGCGCTGGTGCGCTAGGATGGGCCGTTCTGAAGTCAAGGCCATCGAGGTACGCGGCGCACGGGTGCATAACCTCAAGGACGTGGACGTGAGCATCCCGCTGGGCCAGGTCGTGGGCATCGCGGGCGTCAGTGGCTCGGGAAAGTCAAGCCTTGCGATGGGCGTGCTCTATGCCGAGGGATCTCGTCGCTACATGGATGCGCTTTCCACCTACACGCGGCGGCGCATCTCCCAGACGGGCCGTGCCGATGTGGACGAGGTACTGCATGTGCCGGCGGCGCTCGCGTTGCGCCAGCGTCCGGGCATTGCGGGCGTGCGCTCGACCTTTGGGACGTCGACTGAGCTGCTCAACCACCTGCGGCTCCTCTTTAGCCGTTTGGGGAGCCACGTCTGTCCAAACGGGCACCATGTGCCGCCGAGCATGGCCGTGGCGCTCGAGCAGGACATCATATGCCCTGAGTGCGGTGCGACCTTCATGGGTCCTGGTGCCGAGATGCTGGCCTTCAACTCCGATGGCGCGTGCCCCGAGTGTGCGGGAACGGGGACCGTGCGCCGTGTTGATGAGTCCACGCTCATACCCGACGAGAGCAAGACCATCGATGAGGGGGCCGTCGTGCCATGGGGCCACCTCATGTGGTCTCTCATGAAAGACATTGCCCGGCAGGCAGGTGTGCGTACCGACGTGCCGTATCGCGATCTAACCGATAGCGAGAAGGAATTCGTCCTACACGGCGCACCCGACAAGTATCACCTGCTCTACCACAACGAAAAGACGGGCACGGCGGGCGAGATGGACTTCACCTACTACAGTGCCGTCCACTCCGTCGAGAACGCGCTTGCCAAGGTCAAGGACGAGAAGGGACTCAAACGTGTGGCACGCTACCTTGCCGAGGCGCCATGCCCGGCGTGTGGCGGGACACGGCTTAGCGACGCCGCTCGCGCACCGCTCGTCCGAGGCATCAACCTCGCTGAGGCGACGGCCCTGACGCTCGACGAGCTGGCGGAATGGGTTGTTGGGGTGCCAGATTCCATGCCCAAAGATATGCAGCCCATGGCCAGCACCATCGTGGACAACATGGCTGAGCCGATGGAGCGCCTGCGCGAGCTGGGCTTGGGCTACCTCTCGCTCGACCGCGCAAGTGCGACTCTTTCCACGGGCGAGCGACAGCGAGCGCAGCTCAGTCGTGCCGTGCGCAATCGCACGACGGGGGTGCTCTACGTGCTCGACGAACCGAGTATCGGACTGCATCCCTCGAACGTAGATGGCTTGTTGCGCGTGATGGATGACCTTGTGGCAGATGGCAACTCCGTGGTGGTTGTTGACCATGACGTGCAGGTGCTGCGCGCTGCCGACCATCTCGTGGAGGTAGGGCCAGCATCGGGGGCTGACGGTGGGCGCATCGTGTGCCAGGGGAGCGTGGAGGAGGTCGAGCGCGATCCTGCATCCCGCATCGGTGGCTTCCTCAGTGGCGAGCGAAAGGTTCAGGCTCGGGAGCGCTGCAAGGCGGACGGGGCGTTCGAACGCGGAGAGATACGTATCGAGTGTGGGGCCATCCATACGGTTCGTCCGCTTGTGGCGAGCTTTCCGCGCGGTCGTCTCACCTGCGTGACGGGCGTTTCGGGTTCGGGCAAGACGACGCTCGTGCTCGAGGGATTGGTGCCGGCACTTCGAGCATTGACGGCGGGACCTGGGCCTGACGCTCCGCGCATGCCCGCTCACGTGCGCACAATTGACGCCGAAGGCATCCGTCGCGTAAACCTCATCGACTCCACGCCCATTGGCGCCAACGTGCGATCGACCGTCGCCACCTACTCGGGCGTGCTTGACGACCTGCGTCGCGCGTGGGCTGCAACGCCAGCCGCCAAGGAGCGCGGCCTCAAAATGGGGGCTTTTTCGTACAATACGGGCTCCTTGCGCTGTCCAACCTGCGATGGCACGGGCTCGATTTCGCTTGACGTGCAGTTCTTGCCTGACGTGGACGTGGTCTGCCCGGACTGCAGGGGCTCACGCTATAGCCGCGAGGCGTACGAGGTGCTGCGCGCGCCGGGACGTGGTTCCACGGGGCCAGGTCTGTCTTTGCCAAGCGTGATGGCGATGACGGTGGACGAGGCGCTTGACGCTACGCGCGGTCTGCGAAAGGCGCACGACAAGCTTGCAACCCTCAGTGGCTTGGGGCTGGGTTACCTCACGTTGGGCGAGGCGACGCCTGCGCTGTCAGGCGGCGAGGCGCAGCGGCTCAAGCTTGCGAGCGAGATGGGGCGTAGGCAAGAAGACGCGCTCTTTGTGTTTGACGAGCCGACCATCGGGTTGCACCCACTCGACGTGGAGGTGTTGCTCGGTGTGCTTGAGCGCCTTGTGCAGGCGGGCGCCACGGTAGTGGTCATCGAGCATGACCTTGACGTCATCGCCAATGCTGACTGGGTGATTGACCTTGGTCCTGGTGGCGGCAATGCGGGCGGACGCATCGTCTGTGCCGGTACTACCGAAGAGGTCGCCGCATGCGCTTCCAGCGTCACGGGCCGTTACTTGAACACAAGCCCACAGCGGGATCGTGGTCAAAACTGACCACGATCCCGCTGTGGGTTTGTGGTCATTGGCGCCGCAGGCGCTTACGTGCCTTGCGGGCAAGCTCGAGTCCCTGTCTGGGAAGGAAGGTCGCAACACGACCGACTTTGAACGACGCGGAAGTCGTGACGCACGTAAGGTCGTGGCGTAGGCCGCTGAGCTCCGACTCGAGTTCCGCGATGCGCTCTGATTGCTGATTCAGCATCTCGTCGGAGCGACGTACGACATCTTCCAGTTCGCTTATGCGCATGCGTGCGCGGGATGCGGAGGTCTCCGCGCCTCCATGCTCGTCGCGATGGGACTTACCGATGGCATAGAGCGTCTCTTGCGGCGACCCTTCTACCAGCGGACGAATCAGGTCGTAGTAGAAAGGTATGTCCGATTTGGTGCGGGGGAACGCGGTGATGTCGAGGAGGTCGAAGCCTTCTGCCTCAAGCTCGTCGGCTATGATGCGATATGCCTCATAAGTATTTGCAAAGCGCAGGTTGACGGCGATTCCCTCAATTGCCCAGTTCACGAATGAGTCATGGTACAGCTCCCATGTTCCGTGCTCTTCGAGCGAAGTGCGCAGGCCAACGAAGGCTCGATAGAAGTCGAGCGGGTAGAAGTCGCTCGTGGACATGGCGCTTTGGGCGTTGTTGATGCGATAGAAGTAGAGCGGAGTGTCAAACAGTGTGATGCGCTCAGCCTCCGCGAGGGCCCTGCAGGTAAAGAGCAAGTCGGCGGTTCGGTGCACGTGCTGCATGTGTAAGTCGTGCTTGCGTACGAATGCACCTCGGAAAAGCTTGTTGTGGACCCAGTTCTGGAAGGAATTGAACACATGGTCGGGATGCTGCCGAGGGCTGAACGTATCCTCGCAGATCCAGTCACGTTTGAATGACCAATCGCACAGATGTTGCTCGCCCGTCTGGTCGTCGAGCATCGTCGTCCTGAATATCACGACGTCAGCGTCTTCCTGCTCCCCGCGCGCGATGGCTTTCTCAAGAAGCGACGGCAGCATAAGGTCATCGGCATCCAGGAAGTAGAGCCAGTCGCCGGTAGCGGCGACGAGTCCGGCGTCACGGGCCGGACCTTCGCCTTGGTTTGCCTGGGAGATGACGCGAATCCTTTGGTCGTCCTCCGCTAGACGCTTGAGGATGTCGAGCGTCGTGTCCGTGGAGCCGTCATCGACGCAGACGATTTCGATGTCGTCTATCGTCTGCGCTTGAGCGCTTGCGACGGCTTCTTCTACGAACCTTTCGGCGTTGTAGCAGGGAATGACTACCGAAGCCCTTGGCATCGCACTACCTCGTCTCGGCATTGCCATCCAGCCCCAGATACTTCCTCCAATAGGGTACGGAGGTGATGAGTGGCCTGGCGTCGCGGTAGAGGGCATCGATTTCTTTCTTGTTCTTCTCGTATTCCTTGATATCGTCGCTCAAGCGGCCCCAAATTTGCTTGCAGCGCTCCTTGCTCATGTGGCGTATGGCACCGCGCTTGGTGTTGGGGTCGATGGCGATGAACGTACTCTTGCCGTAGATCCTGCCGTATGAGATGGCCCAACCAGCATGCTCGATGACCGCTGCGGCCTCGCCATCGAATGGCTTGAGCGACCGGTGGAGCTGGCCGTTGATCGTGCGCTCAAAGAGCTGCGTGTGCATGACGTTGAACGGGCGACCGTGTGGGCTGAGGCCAAGGGGGATGTCGCGAACGATTTCGTCGAAGTTGTAGTCGTCGATGTCGATGCCTGTCTCCTTGAGGGCCAGTTCGCGGAGCTCGTCGTAGGGCAAGAGTTGCTCGCGACGACCGTTTGCGGCCATGTACGTCTCCTCGGCCTTGCCCGGAGTAGAGAAGAAGCCCGGTCCCTTGAGGAAGTCCTCAAATCCGTCAAGGATGAGCTCGGCGTCGGCGTAGTTGAACTTTGCCAGCTCGACGAAGACGTTGCGGCGAAGTCCTCCGACAAAGTCGCTGAGCGGCGCGCCGTTCGTGGTCGCCTCCACGATGAGGCAGTTGCGCATGGTCTGATAGCGTTCCACAGCGGCGTTGTAACGGTGGGTGAACTCGTCGTGCCAGATGCAGATACCATTCATCGTCATGAAGCGCGGCTTGCAGCGCAGACTGTACTCGACGTCGTCGTAGCGCACAAAGAGTGGGAGCGGCAGTCCCTCGCGTTGAATGGTGGTGGCGGGGATGCAGCAGTACCACCATGCGGCGTATCTTTGCGCAACATCGGGGAAGTTGTCTTCGTGAGGCTTGATTGTCTCGTTGTGGATGATATCGCGGAAGTTCGAGACAAGGTACTTAGGCTTGAGCGACATGTGGAAGCCGCCGGAAGTGATGAACCCGAGGTCCTCCCAGCGCAAATCCGGCTGCAGCGAACTCATCATGGCACCCGAGACGAACGCCTCGGCCCACTCGTCGCGTGCGAGCGAAAGAAGGTTGTACGTACGCAGAATCGACTCGGCTGACACCTCCACGTCATCGTCCATGAGCAGCACGTTGGTGGCTGGTACCTCTTGGTCGAGGGCCTCTATCATGCCGCGTGCGAAGCCACCAGCGCCTCCTGCGTTTGGATTGGGGTGGACAAATACGCCATCGCCCGAGAGCGCGGCTGCGTCGAGTGTGCGTCCGTTGTCCACTACGTGCATGGTGACGTGGGACGAGGCCCGCTCTCCTGTGGAGAGTATCCCCTTGCGCACGAGAGCGATGTTCTTTGTTACGAACTCCTCCTTGCGGAAGGTGGTGGTGGCAATGGCGAGCTCGATGTTGCGTATGGAGCTCTCGTCGACCTCTGCCCAGAAGTAGGAGTTTCTGAGCTGAACCTCCCCTGTGGCCTCGATTAAGAAGCCCGCGAGTACGTCGTTCTCTTCTGCGATGACGGGCAGGTCAAGTTCGCGCCATTCGCTCGATGCCGCCAGTTCGTGACGACCGTCTTTGGGGGGTTGCGAGCTTGAGTCAAGGCAATTCGCCCGTGTCTGGACCACCGAGCAAGCGGCGCCTTTGAGCTCGAGATGAAGCGAGAAGTGCTCGGCTACCGTATACTCGCGCCACTTGGTCAGTGAGAGCGCGTTAAAGAAGGTGGTGAAGTCCGCGACACCGGGGCCGAGGATTGTGAAGGAGTCCGGCTTCTCCGAGGCGATGACGGAACACGTCGTGTTCACATACAGGCGAGGCGTCGCGTAGAACGCGCGGTTGTCGTCGATGACTACGTTTGCAAGCTTGAAGGATGTCACGGTGATGCTCCAATCGTCTTTGCATGTCAGGCTGGACATGATGCATTATAATAACGGCACGGAAGTCGCTGTTCATGCAGGGTAAGAAAAACGAAGAGAACATGCCCCTTTTCGATTGGGGCTTTCTTGTGTGTGAGCGACGTTGAGCTTGAGATAACGGATAAGTAGGGACACATGGCGCGACGCAAGAAGCAGGGGCCGTCGTGGCCGCAGGGTCGCGAGGTGCGTGAGGAAGAGTTCCTACCCATGACACGCGCAGCGATGGAGCGGCGTGGCTGGAAGCAATGTGACTTCGTATATGTGTGCGGAGACGCATACGTGGATCATCCCTCGTTCGGCATGGCCATTATCAGCCGCGTTTTGGAGGCGCATGGCTTCAAGGTGGGGATCATCTGTCAGCCCGACTGGCGCGACCCCGCGAGTGTCACGGTGCTGGGGGAGCCACGCTTGGGATTCCTCGTTTCTTCGGGCAATATGGACTCGATGGTGAACCACTACACCGTTGCGAAGCGTCGTCGCGATCGCGATGCGTATTCGCCTGCTGGCCAGATGGGGCTGCGGCCTGACCACGCCTGCGTCGTGTACGGCAACCTCATTCGTCGCACGTATAAGCGCGTGCCCATCGTGCTCGGCGGCATCGAGGCGTCGCTGCGCCGCCTTGCCCACTACGACTATTGGGACGACAAGCTCAGGCGATCAATCCTTCTCGACTCCGGGGCAGACCTCATCGGCTATGGGATGGGGGAGCGCTCGATCGTGGCCATCGCCGAGGCGCTCGACGCAGGCCTTGACGTGCGCGACCTCACCTTTATCCCCGGCACGGTGTACCGAGCCCGCACGACCGAGCAATGCGACCGTCCCGTCGTGCTGCCAACTTGGGAGGAGCTGAGTGCCGACAAGCGCGCCTATGCCCAGAGCTACGGCTTGCAGTTGCGCGGTCTCAACCCGTATCTCTCGCACCCGCTCGTGGAAGAATACCCGCATGGGGTCTATGTCATCCAGAACCCGCCCGCCGAGCCGCTCTCGACACCTGAGCTTGACGCGGTGTACGAGCTACCCTATGCGCGGGCATATCATCCGAGCTACGAGGCTGCGGGTGGGATTCCGGCGTTCTCCGAGGTGAAGTTTTCGCTTACGAGTAACCGAGGATGTCTGGGTGAGTGCTCGTTCTGTGCGCTGAACTTTCATCAGGGGCGCATCATCCAGTCGCGCAGTGATGAGTCGTTGCTTGCCGAGGCTGAGCTCATGACGCATGACCCCGAGTTCAAGGGTTACATCCACGACGTGGGCGGTCCCACGGCAAACTTCCGCGTGCCCGCCTGCCAGCAGCAGCTCTCGCGCGGGGCGTGCTTGGGTCGGCGGTGCCTCTCGCCCGAACCATGTCGTCACCTCACCGTGACGCATAAGGCCTACGTGCGACTGCTGCGCAAGCTAAGGGCGCTACCTGGTGTAAAGAAGGTCTTTGTTCGCAGTGGCATTCGCTTCGACTACGCGCTGCTTGACGAGGACCACAGTTTCATCCGCGAGCTGGCCGCCCACCACACGTCGGGGCAGTTGCGGCTCGCGCCCGAGCACGTCTCCAACGCGGTGCTGCGGGTGATGGGCAAGCCGCCCAACGAGGTGTACCAGCGCTTTTGTCGTGAGTTCGAGGCGGCGTCGCGTGAGGCGGGCAAGGAGCAGTACGTGGTGCCCTATCTCATGAGCTCACATCCTGGCTCGACCATGGCCGAGGCCGTGAAGCTCGCGGAGTTCTGCCGAGACCTCGGGTACAACCCCGAGCAGGTGAGCGACTTCTATCCGACGCCTTCGACGGTCTCGACCTGTATCTATTACACGGGACTCGACCCGCGCACGATGAAGCCGGTGTACTGTCCGACCGATCCGCACGAGAAGGCTTTGCAGCGGGCGCTCATCCAGTACCGCGACCCCAGAAATCGCAAGCTCGTGATGGAGGCCCTACGCAGGGCGCATCGCACCGACCTCATCGGCTACGGTCCGAAGTGCCTCGTGCGACCAGAGGAGCCAAGTGAGAAGAAGCCCCGGCACCGCAAACGCGGACGGTAGCGACATCCTGGGTCATTTTGAGATACATCCCGAATGACGCGTCCCCGAATGACCCTAGTGACTGGAAGGGCTTGCCGACTAGATGGTCTTAAGCCATGCGAGCAGGTAGTCCTCGGAGCTGGTTGATTGATGGCAAATGTCTGCGCCTTCCCGACGACCCAGAATCGAGTGCGTGGTTGCGAATCGAGTGCGTGATTCTTGTCGTCCTGAAGCGCCCGAGTGCGTGGTTCGACGCTCAAATCACGCACTCGGGCCCTTGTCGATGACGGAAACCATGCACTCGATTTGTAACCACGCACTCGACTGCCCCCGCGTTGGCAAGAACCACGCACTCGATTCGTACGGTAGCATGGCATGTGATGTAACGCCATCAAGGATGACAAAGTGATCGCCGTCGGTATACTGATGATGTGCGCGAAAGACTTGATGGCAAGGGCGATGTCCGATGGAATACCTTTGGTACGTGACAGCAGCGCTGGCGGCGGGCGTTGGTACGGGCTTGGCGGGGCTTTCGGCTGCGACGGTCATGGTGCCGATGCTCTTCGTGCTCTGTCCGAGCTTTGCGGGCGAGACGGGTGCCTACCAGGCGACGGCCATCGCCCTTGCGTCCGACATACTTGGCTCGGCCGTAACCGCCTCCACCTACGTGCGTCACGGCAACATCGACCTCAAGCGCGGAGGCATCATGCTGGCGTGTATACTCTCGATGTGCGCGGTGGGCAGCTACGCGGCGTGGTTGGTGGGCAACGTCGTGCTGGGCAGCTTCACGCTGTTCCTCACCTTCTGTATCGGCATACGCTTTTTGGTGAAGCCAGATACCACGCGCGAACGGACGGCGAAGCGCGGACAGGCGCTCGATGCCAAGGGCATCGCCGTCTCGGTATTTTTTGGCCTGACCATCGGCTTCGGCACGGGGTTCGTGGGGTCGGGCGGTGGCATGATGATGCTCGTCGTCTTCACGGCTTTTCTTGGAATGGAGCTCAAGGTTGCCGTGGGCACGAGCACGTTCATCATGACGTTCACGGCGCTCATCGCCAGCGTGAGCCACATTCTCATTCACCCGGCCATCGTGCTGGAGCGCTGGGATGCGCTACTGGTCTGCATGGTCGTCGCTACCGTTGCGTCGCTGGTGAGCGCGCGTTTTGCCAACCGCGTGGACGGTCGGACGGTGGGCTTGGTCACGGGCGCCATCCTGACGGTGCTAGGTGCCTCGATGCTCGTCCTGTACTATTGGCCCGTTCTCAGCAAGTTCGATTTGCTGGCACAGGTATTGATGTGTCTCGCCAACTTCGTGTGCTTCGTCGCTCCTTGTTTGGCGGTGCTCGTGCCCGTGCGGCTCTTTGCGCGAGTTCCCTCGCACGTCTTTCGCAAGATGCTCCATGCAGTGGCGTTTGGCTGCGTGACCGCGGTCATCCTTGCGGCAGGAAGTTGGCATGCGGTGGTGGCGATCTGCCTGCTTATCGCCGTTGTGGTCTATCCCGTGCTCGCGGTCCTTGAGTCGCGACCGTGGTTCGCTCGCTTCTTTGTGCAGAAGTCGCCCGGCGAGATCAAGCGAAGCCTGCTGCTCCTCTTCCTGATGCTCGCGTGCCTCGTCGTCGTGGCATGGGGTGTCTTTGGCAGGCGAGAGCTCGCTGCGGCGTCCATCCTCATGTGGGGGACGGGAGACGGCGCGGCGGCGCTGGTGGGCATCCCTTGGGGCAGGCACAAGGTGCGGCTACGCTTGGCGGACGGCAAGAAGTCCTGGGAGGGGAGCGCCGCTATGCTGGCGACGTCGTTCGCGTGCGGCGCGCTTGTCCTCGTTTTGTGCGGATACGCGTTGCCTGGTGTGCTCGTACCTGCCGGCGTTGGCGCGCTCGTGGGGACATTCGTGGAGGTCGTGTCGCCGAGCGAGTGGGACACGATCACGGTCCCGGCGGCCATCCTCGCGACGCTTCTGATGTTGTGCTGAGGTTCGGACGTGGCGGATTGATCCATGCCGCGATGGCGATGCTATAAGCTGCCGACGCCCGTCCTTGTTCGACCCATATGGCTTTGGCTTGCGTGCTGTGGCGGCTCCACAGGGCGATACCGAGCATGCAGAGT
>ONMP01000126.1 GCA_900318935.1 uncultured Actinomycetes bacterium | reverse complement strand
CCACAAGCAAATCGAGCGGTTCGAGCTCATCGCAGGTACGCAACTTATCCCAAAGAAACCCCGCCACTTGCTTGGACAGCTCCTCAAATGAGGTACGGCGCTGTAGATAGAGACCCAACTCCTCCACAAAGCCGCTTCCCTCCGAGAACTCGCCATGCATGTTGCGCTCGCTCGAGACGCAACGGTTAAGGTGGCGGCGCACAAAGGACTTCACAAGCTTCTCGTCGAGGTCAAGCTCGCGATCAGAGAGATACGCCGTTCCCGTATCGAAATCAAAAGCATGCAGTATCGCATGCGAAACGTTGAGCATCTGGCCTCATTCCCGCTAGGTCGAAGGACCTTGGACAAACCAGAGCAAGTCTCCACGCGCGCGGTCCGACGCCAGCTTGCGAACCTTTTTGTCACTGATAGAGATGGCTGCAGCAGCACCCGTGGAGAAGCCGAGATGCTGACCACAGAGTCTGGCACACACATCCTCCATGAAGGGAATGTGACCCACGACTACTACGACGTCAGCATTGCTCTTGCTCAGCTCCACCAAAAACGCATCGTCATCCTGGTCATATAAGGCGTGCATTTCGCGGAAGGTCTCTATGCCAAGGGTCTTGTTTGCAATCTCAGCCGTCTGACGAGCGCGCACTGCGGTACTCACCCACAGCTCGCTCGCCGCAGTCACGTCCACGAGGCCCATCGTGCGGGGGAATGCCTCCTCGAGCGCCTTGGCGCCCCACTCAGTGAGCTCGCGATCGAAGTCGGTCTCTCCGAGCATCTTCCTCTTTGCCTCGCCATGCCTCACGAGCACTACGGTCAATGCCATAAGTCCCTCCTCCCTTGGGCCGCCTTATGCCATCCAGCTCTCGTCGGCGGGATTGTCGCGGAATCGCAGCAGGCGCTCCTTGTCCTCAGGTTTGATGTAGCCCTCATCGACAGCGACATCTACGAGGGTGTCCAAATCACAGAGACTCGTGTTTTCAACGTCGTCTGCGGCCAGTCGCTCTAGCCCTCGCTTCATGCCATAGGTAAAGATGCTCACGATGCCGAGCACCTCCGCTCCCACCTCGCGCAGCGGATCCACGCATTCGAGCACCGAGCCACCCGTGGATATGAGGTCCTCAATCACCACTACCTTGGTACCAGGCTCGCAGCGACCTTCGATTTGGTTTTGACGGCCATGGTCCTTGGCCGAACCACGCACGTAACCCATGGGGATGCCCAAACGATCAGCGGCTATGGCGGCATGTGCGATACCGGCCGTCGAGGTGCCCATGAGCATCTGCACATCCGGATACAACTTGCGAGCCTTCTCCGCCAACGCCTCGTCGATGAGCGTGCGCACATCTGGATAGCTCAGCGTAAGCCGATTGTCGCAGTAGATGGGACTCTTTATGCCGCTCGCCCAAGTGAAGGGATCATCGGGACGCAGGAACACCGCCCGAATCGAAAGCAGGGCACGTGCGATGTCAGACTTCGTGGCCATGGGAACCTCCTAAATATTAATTGGTATGTTATCAAGCGAGCGTGCAGCTTCCTCACGTAGGTAGACCGAAATCATAGACTTGTCCCCCGCCTTAAAGACCGCGACGCCGTTAGAATCCACCTCAATAGGTTCCTGCGCCTGTCCGAGCACGCACACCCACCGCTCGTTAGCGTGCTGAGCGCCAAGTTCGATGCGCTTCTCGGCCAACACTGCTTCGCCGTCCTCCCTGCGACTGGAGAGCACCACCACACAGCCGCTGTTTTCGTGTGCGTCGTCACCGTTGCGCACCCACGCCACGAGGTCAGGCTCGTCAAAGAAGTCCCACTGCGCGCCGAAGGCAAAGCGCCTGCGCAACTCGAGCAGTAGGGGCAACTCGGCCACGGCCGGAATGCCATCGTTGGGCAAACCATAGAGGTCGGCAAAAAAGACGCACGGATAGCCGGACTCGCGCAAGAGAATCAGCGAGTAGGCGATTGGCTTGAACCACGGCGCGACCGTCGACTCGAGCGCCTGCTCGGGCTGGGTGTCGTGATTGTCCACGAAGGTGACAGCGTGTATGGGGTCAAGGTCGACAAGCGTTCCCGCAAGAATATGCTGGAAATCAATCTGCGCTCCGTCGCGAGAGGCATGGAAGAACTTGAAATGCAGGGGCACGTCAAAGAGGCTCATAGCCTTCTCGTTGCCGAGATAGTGCAACAGAGCATCCGTGTAACCCGACCAGTACTCCCCCACGCAGAAGAGCTCACGACCAAGCGAGCGGCGCATGTCAGCTCATATGCTTGACCGCATCGAGGCGAATGCCGTCCACACCCGTCTCGTTGACGTACCACGTGCCCCAACGCAGAAGCTGATCGTATACGCGAGGCCTGTGTAGGTCGACATCGGCCCCCATGAGGTAGTCGAAGTTGCCGTTCTCGCGGTCAACGTCCTCGTCCCAGTGCTTTCCGTCGAGTAAAAAGACGCCTGAGCGCTCGTGCATCACGTCGTAGTCCACTGCCTTGAAGTCATGATAGTCCCACGTGAAGTCATCATGTGCTCCATTGCGCCCTGGGAAGGTATAGCGAGTCCATGCGGTGATTGGACGCGGCTTGTCCATGGCGTAGGTTCGGTTGTCCTGCGCCATCTCGGTAGCAAGTACGCGCTGTGTCTGGTCGGCACCCAAGCGATGGTTGAGCACCACGTCACCCAGCACGTAGAGGCCGGCCTCGCGCAACGCGGCCACCGCAGTCTGATACTCCTCACGTGTACCATACTTCGTCCCCACTGTGCCACGCTGGTCAAACTCACCCAAATCCCACAAGTCGTAGACTCCATAGCCGACGTCGCGTACACCATTGGTGCCCTTGTATGCGGGCGGCATCCAGATGGAGGTGAATCCCTCCTCCGCCAGACGTGGCGCCAATTGCGCCAGTCGACGCCAGTGCTGGCCGTCAGGCGGTAGATTCCAGGAGAAGCCCTGCAACATCGTTCCGTTAAGCTGCATTTCTGCCATGTGCGTCACCTCTTCGCGTGCCGTTTCGCTACTATTCTAACCCAGTCAAGCACGACACGAACGCGGCATCTTAGCACAAACTCTTACAGGCTTGCCAATGGAAGGTACATGAAGGGAGTAGCCCCTGTTCAACAAATGGGGTACTCCCTTTCTGGGCACCTTAACGCCACTAAGCCACGACAGCATCACCCGGCATGGCATCACTTGAGGCGCCAGCGCCTATGCCGAGGGAACCCGCGAGATCAAAGAGCGCATCAACCTGGGAGAGAGCGTCATCCACGCTTGTCACCTGCTCCTTGAGTCCCGCCACCAACTCGTTGATCTGCGTCAGGTGTGGCGTCGGCAAGGTATCCGCCTCGTCGCGGCAAGCACCGACAACCTCCCTCGACGTGCCAACCACCGTCGCCAAATTACCTAGCTGAGTGAGCTTGTTGTCAATCAGTGCAAAGAAGTCCGTGTCGAGTCCCTCGCCTAGCTGCTCGAGCTGCTCCACCACTGGCATGACCGCAGCGTTCGAGAGCCTATCGGCGATAGACGCGGCCCGCTGCACGCAGTCAACGTCCTCACCGACGACCGGCACGTATCGTGCTATCTGCCACTGCCACTGATGTGACTCCTCATTGACCTCGTCCCAAGTCCTCGATATTTCCTCAATGGTCGCCCTCGCCGCCTGCATGTCGAACTGCCCAATCTCTGTATCAAGCCGCTCACTCGCCACGTTCGCAGACTCGACCTTCTGCATGATGGAGGAGGCACTTAGACTCAACGAGACGCCAAGCACGCCGACTGCCACCAGCATCGCCAACAGAACGAACAGCACCACCAGACGTCCCTTGTTCCGAGCCATGTCATCTCCCTTCGGACGAGGAAGGGGACCTTCCCCTTCCACAAGCGCCAAGTTTCTTATACCCAATTTGAGGAAAACGCTAACTGATGGGATTGATGAGGCCGAGGTCTATTACCATACCTAACTTGATGCTACGCTGTGCTTTCGAGCAGCGGCATGAATAGCGGCTCCAACGGTTCCAGAAAGAGGTAAACCACATGGGCAGAGTCTATAACTTTTCAGCAGGTCCGGCAGTACTTCCCGAGGACGTCTTGCGCGAATGCGCGGACGAAATGCTTGACTACCGCGGCTGCGGCATGAGTGTCATGGAGATGAGCCACCGCTCCGCCATGTACCAGCAGATAATCGACGACGCCGAGGCTGACCTGCGCGACCTAATGGGCATCCCCGACAACTACGAGGTGTTATTCCTGCAGGGTGGCGCGAGCCAACAGTTTACGGCCGTACCAATGAACATCTGCGGCCTCGCAGGTGCGCACGGCAAGGCGGACTACATCCTCACCGGCATGTGGGCAAAGAAGGCCTACCAGGAGGCAGCTCGTTTCATCGACGCTCAGGTCGTCGCGAGCAGCGCTGACGAGACCTTCTCCTACATCCCGGACTGCACGGATCTCGCCATTCGCGACGATGCCGACTACGTCTACATCTGCGAAAACAACACCATCTACGGTACCGTTTACCACGAGCTGCCCAACACCAAGGGCAAGCTGCTCGTCTCCGACGTGAGCTCGATGTTCCTCTCCCAGCCGCACGACGTCGAGAAGTATGGCGTCATCTACGGCGGCGTGCAAAAGAACGTCGGTCCCGCTGGTCTCGTGATCAGCGTCATTCGCAAGGACCTCATCCCCGAGGGGCCAGTGGACGGTTGCCCCACTATGCTCAACTGGCGCACCCAGGCCGATGCGGGCTCCATGTACAACACGCCCAACTGCTGGGCCATCTACGTGTGCGGCAAGGTCTTTAAATGGCTCAAGGGCAAGGGTGGCCTCGTGGAGATGCAGAAGCTCAACGCAGCTAAGGCGCAGATACTCTACGACTTCCTCGACGAGTCCGAGCTCTTTAAGGGCACCGTGCGCAAGCAGGACCGCTCACTCATGAATGTCCCCTTCGTCACCGGCGATGCCGAGCTTGACGCGGAGTTCGTCAAGGAGTCCAAGGCTGCGGGGCTTGAGAATCTCAAGGGCCACCGCTCCGTAGGCGGCATGCGTGCGAGTATTTACAACGCCATGCCCGTTGAGGGCGTCGAGACGCTCGTGGCCTTCATGCGTGACTTCGAGGCCAAGCACTAGGGCCATAGTTCGCGCCTTCGGCAAGGTGAAGGCCAAGGACAACGCACGGCAGATGCTCAACGAGCTTGTGTAGGGTTTCCTCTACGCGGTACAGAACTCCCCGGGAACTTTGTTCCACATGATACAAAGTTCCCAGGGAGTTCTGTTCCAAGTCGACCAAACAAAAACTACCAGGTACGGATAACCTCTGGCTCAGCGAAAATCTGCTCCAAGCGGTCAATGAAGGGCACGACGTCATAGAAGCCCATGGCACGATGGTCGAAGGCGATGGTGATGGGCACGACGCTACGCGGCAGAATCCGCTCCTCGCCGTCCACAACGCACACGCGCGGCTGGCGCTGCATGGCCGAGATACCAATCGCAGTGGTCTGCGGGGCGATGACGACCAGCATGTCGAACTTGCCAGGAGCGCTGCTGATGGACCCGATGTTGGACACCGTAATGGATCCATCGAGCATGTCAGCGGGGTTGAGCTGCCCATCGATGTTGATTACCTCGCCGCCCAACGTCGCTCCGATCATGCGCTCGTATAGGCCGTCGAAATCCGTGGCCTCGGCACGCTGCTGCAGATCGGTCGCCATGGCAGCGAGCTCGGCCAGACTCTTGTTTCCGCAGTCGCGCATGTTGAGCGAGAGCGTGGCACCGTTGGGCAGGTGCCACGGGGCCGCTACGTCGATGGACTCGCGCAAAGTAAGAGTGCCGTCGTAGTTTGTGGGGTCAATGTCACGAGGCAAGTCGATGCGCGCGTTCATTCGCGGAGCAAGCTTGATGCCCTCGGCCAGCACCTTGAGCATGAGAATGTTTATGGTAAGGCGATGACCGTGCTCGGCAAAAAAGCCGTCGCGCATGTCTTCATACACTTCCATGAGGCCGGTCACGTCCGGCTCATAGGAATACGATACGTGCGGGATGGCAGGCCATCCAATAGCGGTCGAATAGGCAATCAGCCGTCGATGTAATTCCATGGACTCTCCTATCACACAAATCTAACAATCAACATGCTCGGTACACATGTTATGCCATGCCCATGGCCTGTCCCACGAGCCGCACCACGAACGCGACGAGCCATGCCATGGCAAACATGCCCACGGCCACGCGAATGGCCCAGCCCGTCCCCAGCTCCTGCTTGATGGCCGCCATAGCCGCCACGCATGGGGTGTAGAGCAGGGCAAACACCAGCATGCACGCGGCCTGCAACGTGGTAAAGACCGCGGCCACGCCGCCCATAGACACATAGAGCTGCTCCATGACGGCCACGACGCTCTCCTTGGCCATGAAGCCGCTGATCAGCGAGGTGCCAATGCGCCAGTCACCAAGTCCCACGGGATTGAGGATTGGCGAGAGGATCCCCGCAATCGCGGCCAGCAAGCTGTTGCCGGCATCCTCGTCGGGAAGCAGGTTCAGGCCAGCGTCGAAGTGCGAGAGGAACCACACCACGATGGTGGCGATGAGGATGACCGAGAACGCCTTCTGCAGGAAGTCCTTGGCCTTCTCCCACATGAGCTGGCCCGTGTTCTTGGGGCTGGGGATGCGGTAGTTGGGAAGCTCTATCACGAGCGGGGTAGGATCGCCCTTAAAGATGGTGCGGTTGTAGAAGTGCGCAACCAAGATGCCGAGTCCGATGCCCAGCAGATAGAGCAGCGTCATGACTAGACCGCCCTGCCCTGGGAAGAATGCGGACACAAAGAAAGCGTAGATTGGTAGCTTGGCCGTGCAGCTCATGAAGGGCGTAAGAAGGATGGTCATGCGGCGGTCGCGGTCGGACGGAAGCGTGCGCGTGGACATGACCGCGGGGACAGTGCAGCCAAAGCCCACGAGCATGGGAACGATGGAGCGACCCGAGAGGCCAATGCGGCGCAAGGGCTTGTCCATAAAGAAGGCCACACGAGCCAAGTAGCCGGAATCTTCCAGCAGCGAGAGGAACAGGAACATCACGAGGATGATGGGCATGAACGACAGCACCGACCCCACGCCCGCAAAGACGCCGTCGATCACCAGACTGTGAAGCGCCTCGCTGACGCCCGCGTTCGTAAGCGCCGCGTCGGCGGCGGAGGTCCCCATGTCGATAAGGACCTCGAGCTGCTCCTGCAGCCAGGCACCAATGACGTTGAAGGTGAGGACAAAGACGGCGGCCATGATGCCGATGAAGCAGGGTATGGCCGTCCACTTGCCCGTGAGAATGCGGTCGATTCGCGTGCTCTTCTTATGCTCCTTGCTCTCGTGGGGCTTTACCACGCAGTTGTCGCAAATGTGGAAGATGATCTGGAAGCGCATGTCGGCGATGGCCGCGCTCGCATCGAGTCCACGCTCCTTCTCCATCTGGCGGATAACGGCTTCGATTGCCTGTTTCTCGTCCCCACTCAGCTTGAGCTGCTCGATAAGGGGCTCGTCGCCCTCGATGATCTTGCTTGCGGCAAACCGGACGGGCAGTTGCGCCGCTTCGGCTCGCGCGGCGATGATGTTCGAGATTGCCGTGTGGCAACGGCGCAGGGAGTCGTCGTTGTCGCCGGGAAGGTCGATGACCGGCTGCGCCGGCGCCTCACGATGCCTGGCGACGTGGATCGCGTGACGCACGACTTCTTCCACGCCCTCGCCCGTGGCGGCGCAGATGGGCACCACGGGTACGCCGAGCATCCATTCCATGCGGTTGATATCCACCGAGCCCCCGTTACCGGTGAGCTCGTCCATCATGTTGAGCGCGACCACGGTGGGAATCCCCATCTCGAGGCACTGCATGGTGAGGTAGAGGTTGCGCTCGATGTTGGTGGCGTCCACGATGTTGATGATGCCGAGGGGATGCTCGTTGAGCACGAACTCGCGGCTCACCAGCTCCTCGCTCGTGTACGGCGAGAACGAGTAGATGCCGGGCAGGTCGGTGATGACGGTATTGGGATAGTCGCGTATTTCGCCATCCTTGCGGTCCACCGTGACGCCGGGGAAGTTGCCCACGTGCTGGTTCGACCCCGTGAGCTGGTTGAAGAGGGTCGTCTTGCCGCAGTTCTGGTTGCCAACGAGCGCGTACGAGAGCATCGCGTCATCGGGCAGCGGTTCTGCGGCTAGTTGGATGGGTACTCCCTCGCCGTACTCGGGACGGGGAAGCTGATCTGCCAAGGCGTCCATCGCCTGCGCCGACGTGGAGGGCTCTTGGTCGGCAGCCATTATCGGGCGCACGTCGATCTGTTCAGCATCGGCCAGTCGAAGCGTAAGCTCATAGCTGTGGATGCGCAGCTCCATGGGATCTCCCATGGGGGCGAACTTGACGAGCGTCACGCGCACCCCCGGTATGATGCCCATATCCAAGAAGTGCTGACGAAGTGAGCCCTCGCCCCCCACGCGCTCCACAATACAGCTTTGGCCAATCTCCAAATCTCTAAGTGTCATGCCGTCTCCCCCCGGTTATGTGCCTTTTGCTATTATAGATTTCCATATAGTAGTGATTATACTCTCAATGCTCCAGGCTCTGCAATAAAGCCGGCGGGACGCGACCCCGTCGCCTCCCGATACGTTACTGCTCGCACCCGGCAGCGGGTCGTCTGGCAAGCGATGGGGATATTCCTATCGTCGCATGCAAGACATGCTCACGCACGCTCGATGCGGCAGATGTGGTGCTTGTAACCTTCCATACCCGGCCTCGAAGGTCTCGGTGCCTCCCCAGTAGTTAGCGATCTCTCCCGTCTCCACAGCGGCTGCCACCGAGAGAGGCGCATACAGAGACCAGCGAGGCGGTTCTGCTGGGACGTTTGAATCGCGCTCTTCAACGGGCACAATACCGCGCACCTCACCACCCCGCAAGGCAACTGGTGCGGTTTCAGCGAGCTTGAGCCCCTCGAAGAGCGCCCGCGCGACGGCGCTCGTAGGCGTGTATGGCGGCACCTAATGCTGCAATTCCGGCTCCATGAGCACCGTTACCGGCTCCTCACCGGCGTCAACCCCGACTGGCTCGGACCCTTTACGACCGCGCTTGCAGGACTCGTCGCCCTACAGCTCATCGGTGTTCGAGTTCCTCTAGGCGGAGTTCGTCATATTCGCGCTCTCCCCTATCAACAAATGTGGTATCGGGCACCGCATGCGCGATTTCCTCGTATATGGCTCGCACGGGACCATCGCCCGCGAAGTTCTGGGTGAACACCATGCGTATGGTCCCCTTGTACTCGCACGCCTCAATCGAGAAAGGCAGTGTGTAGGTGCTCACGCTCGTGCGCACCTCGTCCACATACGGTTCCACCTTTGCAGGAAGGCTCACCTTGCCAGGATAGGAGATCGCGTAGGTGTAGATCGAATTGCTGTCCCTGAGCACCGATTCCTCTATGGCGGCCGTGATAGCCTCCACTGGATAGGGAGTCGCCTCGCCCTCGGCCACACCGGCCATGTTGCTCGCAATCTCCGTGGCGATGTTCTCTGGCAGGGTCTGCAGGTCGAGCGCCCCGCGTAGAACCATCGCACGCTTTGGTAGGTCGTAGTGGTCGAGCTTCGCCACATAAGGAACCGAGAAGTGCGTGGCGGCGTTGCCGCCCGACTCCAGCCCAAACACGCGGCGCGTGTCGATGGACGTATACGCGACGATGGTCCGCTCCCCCACGTCAAAGGTCTTATGCAGGGCGCGGCCAATGAGCGCCTGCAGCGTGGGTACCACGGAGCTGTCACTTCGCTTGGAAAGGCTCAGAAGCGGCATGAGCGGCACGTTGATCTCGAGCATGCGCTGCTTGGTGCCCTTGCTGGGATACCGTTCCACCGGCATGCTAAAGACGTCATGCCGCTTGGGATCGAACTTTCCGAAGGGGGGAACTCCCTTCATCCGTTCGAGTATGCGCTCGAAGGTGGGTTGCGTGCCCGAGCTGTCCGAAGCGGGTTTATCGCAATCGATGAGACCCTTCTCACCTAGGTAACAGCGAAGCAGCGTGCACATGAATGCCAGACCCCCTCGTCCGTCTGCGACGCTGTGGAAGTAATGGAGCGCATCCTTCTTGCCCTGCCAAGCAACGTAGAAGAGGTAGCCAAGAGTATCGGCGGTGCCCATGCGCCGCACGGCACCGTCGTCCTCAAAGAGAGGAACGTCTTCCACGTCCAAGAGTTCGTGTTGTGGCCTACCGTTCACGATGATCGGATGCGTACGGAAGTTGGTATGTGCCTGCACCGCTGTCTCGAGCGCCCGTCTAAGAGCGGCTTCGTCCACGTCCTGTGAGAGAACTACCTCCCACTCCACGATGGGTGCACGCCCACCAGGCGTGACCCAGTAGTAGTAATACTTATCAGATAGATACGGTTCCTTCATAATCAATCCTTTTAACGCCTTGGTGTGATTCAGACAGTATCGCTTACATCGTACCTCTTGGGAAGCATCCCCAGACACTACATTCGTAAGTGAAATGTTACGCTTGGGGATGCTCCCGCCACCCA
>ONMP01000070.1:12619-20391 GCA_900318935.1 uncultured Actinomycetes bacterium | reverse complement strand
CGTGCCCATCTCGGTGAACGTCTCGCGCGTCGACATGTACGATTCCGACATCGTAGAGGTGCTGCAGGGCATCATCGACCGCCACGAGCTCGATGCCAGCGAGTTTCATCTCGAGGTAACCGAGTCTGACTATGCGGAGGACTCGGCACAGCTCGTGGAGACTGTCGGTCGGCTGCGCTCGATGGGACTCGTCATCGAGATGGACGACTTCGGCACGGGCTATTCCTCGCTCAACTTGCTAGCGACGCTCCCCATCGACGTGCTCAAGCTCGACATGCGCTTCGTGCAAACGGCGTTTTCGGAAGAGGCCGACAACGGCACCCATATGCTCGGCGCTGTGGTCGATATCGCGCGTCATCTGGCAGTGCCTCTCATTGCTGAGGGAGTGGAGACCCAAGAGCAGCTCAAAGAGCTCAAGGCTATGGGCTGCGACATGGCGCAGGGGTTCTTGCTTTCCGAGCCCCTCGCACCAGAAGAACTGGGTACGCGCATAGAGCGGCTGGCGGCGAGCAGCCCCGGGGCCAAGGCCGACACGCGGGGCGGCGAAGCGCCCGGGGCCTCCTCCCCCTCCTCCGACCACAAGAGCTGGTGGGAGCATCTCCCGGCATTCTCGCTTCGGCATGCGGAGCTGGCAGCTGTGGTTCTTGCGGCAATCGTCGCAATCGCAATCATCATCGTCTCCCTAAACGTCAGGCAAGGAATCGACAACATCGAAGCTGCCAACGAGCGCTTCATCCTTGCCCAAAAGGCGGCAACCGACCTCGAGATGGGATCCGATTATCTCACCGAGAACGTGCGCAGCTTCGTGATGACGGGCGATACCCAATACCTCGAAAACTACTTCGAGGAGCTCGACGTCACCAAGCGACGGGATGGTGCCGTGCAGAGCCTAGAAGACCTTCTTGGCGACAACGAGGCTCTTGACAACCTAAGGAAGGCGCTGGACTATTCCAACGAGCTGGTCACCTTCGAGGACCAGGCAATGAAGCTTACGCTCCTCGCGGAGGGCTATGACGAGACAAGCATGCCCGAAGATCTGCGCGATGTATCGCTCAGCGCCGAGCAGATAGCTCTTGCACCAGAAGAAAAGCGCAGACTTGCCCAAGGCCTCGTGTTTGGCGACTCCTATGCAGAGTACAAAGCGCACATCAAAGACCATGCAGCCAGATGCACCGATGCGCTCATTGAAAGCTCTGGGCAGCTGAGGAGCAAGACCTCGACGGACATGGTGACCTTGCTCGCAATCCAGTCGATCTGCACCTTCGCCATGCTCATCATCGTCCTTGCCATCGTGGCCTTTATCATTGGTTGGATCCAACGACCGCTGGCACGCATGGTAGAGAACATGCGTCGAAAGGAGTTCGTGAATCCTGCCGGAGCCATAGAGCTTCGCTTCGTCGCCGATACGTACAACTCCATCTTTGAAGACAATCGCAAGCAGTTCGACCGTCTCAACTACCGCTCCATGCACGATGCCCTCACCGGTCTCTACAACCGCAAAGCCTACAACCTCATGCAGCGCGAGATGGATCTGTCAAGAGTCGCGCTTCTCATGGTGGATGTGGACAAGTTCAAGACAGTGAACGACACCTACGGGCACGACGTGGGCGACCTGGTGCTCAAGCGCGTTGCCGAGGTCTTGCAGTACAGCTTCCGCTCGGATGACCTCGTCTTCAGGTTGGGCGGTGACGAGTTCGTGGTGATCATGTTGGATGCGAACAGCTCCATGCGCGAGACGCTGCAACGCAAGATTGACCAGGCCAACCTCATGCTACAAAAGCCAGCCGGCGACCTGCCGCCAACCTCGCTCAGCGTGGGAGCGGCCTTCTCCGATCGTCAAAACCCCATGGGTGACATCTTCAAAGATGCGGACACAGCGCTCTATCACCGCCTACCTGTCACCACGCTGGAAAACTAAACTCAATTCGCTTCGGGAGCGGGCGCGCCAAATTGGTGCTTGCGACGCAGAGCATCGAGCGTCTCTTGGTCAATCTTATAGTATGAATAGCCGTTCTCACGGGCGAAATGAATTGCATTCCTGAATGCTTCATTAATATTATCGCCGCCCAAGAATGTCGTGATCAGTTTGCCCTCTCGGTCGACGACATCAAAGCTTTTGCCCTTTTCATTGATAACGACATAGCCACCCGAGATGCTGTCGAGGTCCTCGTCACTGATCTCCACCATATCGTCGATGCCCGTGAGGAAATCGTCTTCTGCCATGATTGTTCCTTTCCCTTTCGTTTTGTGTCTCGCCTCAAGTAGCTGTCATTCTAGACCAGTCTCCGCCCGTCCGGTGCCAGGGGCATAGCAAACCCCGTTTCCGTTCTTGGAGCGTCATCACCAAATGTGAGACGCGTTTCACCCCCTAATCCGCGGATTCCATCATGATCAGTCGGGCTCGTGTTTCCCATTGCCCTTCTCCTCGTGGACGTAACTGTTACTACCACGCTCATTGGGATATGCCGCAACCACATTGCTCCACTGCCCACGTCCCATCATGGGTATTGAGCCAATTGGCGGGGCGGGGCGGGGCGACCTCATACCTCACAAACGAGAGCATCTCGGCCTTGTTTGAGTTCGGCAAAGATGAGACTCATGTTCGCCCCGATAGGCGCACACGATTCGATACCGAGCGAACCTAGATGCCCCATATGCTGGTCAGCTTGTCGTTCTTCCCGTCGAGCTCCCGGTGCATCCAGGCACGCATCTCCGAAATGCTCCTCTTAGTCTCTAAGTAACTGAAACCATCGGGAGTGAGATCCGATGGGATGAGACCCCTTTCATAAGCCAGGACCAACGCCGTGTCCTTGTCGTATTTGTTCGCTACGATTTGGATGGCGTCCCATTCTGCGTCTATCAACTCGTGCGTCCGCGGGATGCGCACGCCGCCGCTCATGGAGTCGAGCTCGTCATCGGATAGTTCCCTCCCGGCGCCCACGGCCTCTTTGATGACGGTCACCTTCTCCTCGGGCGACTCGGCCTCCTCGATGCGCCGCTCTTGGTCGTCCATCAGGTTCAGTTCGTAGCTCATGCCTCGTCCTCCTTGTGTGCTTGGCCGCAATTTCCATGTCTGCCTCTTATACGCAGGTATCCGCGAAGCGTCTCAAGAGGCTCTCCTTCCGAAAACGTCGGACTCTCCGCCGGTTTCCTCCATGGCCGCAATGGTTTCGAGAAAACCGGCGTACGCAGTCTTGTTGCTAGCCCACACCATGCCCTTCCCGCCCACGATCGACGAGCACCAATCTCGATTCCCTTCGCCGCAGCCAGCCTGATCGCATTCTCAGCAGAGCGCGTCTCGATAGCACGCCTGAATTCGGCTGCAAAGACCTCATCCGACGCATATGCCTCCTCCAGCGCCTTTACTCTCTCATTTCGATTGCTCATTGCAATACTCCATTCCTCTTCCCGGCGCTACCACCCTTCGTCCTCCGTTCGGGGGGTTCAATCGGCAGGACATCGATTGGCTGCGTCTTCGCCTCTGGGCAAGCGCCACGCACCACATCGGCAACCCGTTGAGTCCATCCATTGTGAAAGAATACGCATGCGGCAGGGTCCCCTGCAAAGATTGACCCGTTCGCCTCATACGCACTTGCCCGACACCCCCCACCGCATACGTGCAGATAGGGACACCTGCGGCATTCGGCATTACGCACTTTGAAGCTTAAGCAACGCACATCCTGCGCGAAGATGGGAACTCGCTCGGTGGCTGCGATGAGCGCCAGGCTGGCCTCGTCACAAGCTCCGCCGCGGCGTTAGCGGCAGTTCTTGGCGCACGTGGTTTTGGAGGTTATTGGGCGATAAGTCTATGAGCAACAGATTTGTTGTGTGGAACGATGCGGCGCAGTGTCCCAAAACCAGATTGACAGACAGCTCCGATCCCCGTGCATCAACACGTCAATGGACTAGGCGGAGAAACTCTCCAGGAGGTCCATCGAGCCATCGGGCCTTACTCTGCCGTCAAATAGTTTGCTCCACTGCTTCTCCAGGTGTTCACAGGGGTTGGCACCATTCTCTGTTCGCGGAAAGTAGAAGAAGTTCATTCGGGACTGCGGCGGCACCCTGGACCGGGCCTCGCGTTGCGGAGCTCCCTGACCTCAGCGTCAAAAATGATGCAGCGGAACCGACCCCCCGCATCGCTCATTGGTCGCCTCCCAGCTCTCCGATACGAAAACAGGCCCCGTAGGGCCTGTGAGAAATCGGGTCGCGGGGGCTGGATTTGAACCAACGACCTCCGGGTTATGAGCCCGGCGAGCTACCAAACTGCTCCACCCCGCAATGCAAGAAGCAATATTACTCGCCCTCACTTCTTCGGTCAACACATGTGTAGAACTCTCCACATTTGCCCGTTTTGGGCTCACGAGTAGTACTTCGCATCCTCTGAGAGCCTGCGAATCTCCTCGGCGATCTCGTCAGTCGTGCCGCCTGGATTCTTGCCGCCGAGCTTGCCAAGCTCGTCTTGGAGCTTTTCAAGCTCAAAGAGCAGCTTTTCGTTGTCACGCTGGATCTCGTCCATCTCGGCCAGCGTGTTCTCGTATATCTTCCAGCGCTCCCATTTGCTGCTGCCCTTCTCGCAGGCACCGGCATTGACCAAGCGCTTCAGCCGCTCGTATTCGGCAACGTCAAAACCCTGCACGCGATTGGCAAGCTGCGCGCAATTGCGGAGGATGCCGTCCATCGCCACGTCAACCGGCGCCGAGAACTTGTCCCATGTGATGGTGTTTGCCTCAAACTCGCGATTGATCGCCGAAAAGAGACCCTTGCGGCGGAACTCGGCCTTCTGGAGTGTGGAGATGACTGCGCGTGCGTACTCCCCCACATAGGGCGCTCCCTCGAAGCCTCTCATCGCGTTGGTAATCTTTTCGGCCGTAGCACCTTCGTTGACATCGAGGTACTCGTAGTCCCGCATCATGCCTGGCGCCGTCACGTTCTGTTGCCTCTGCACGCCTGCTGCCTTGTCAGCAGTCCGTGCCGCCACGCGCGTTCCAACCTCAGTCCTCCGCCCCGAGCTGCGCTCCGTGGTCTCGCCCGGCAAATCACGCCGCTGCGCGCCAGAAGGGATGCTTTGCTGCTGTTTGTTTTTGCCCGTCAGCTTTCCCACGACCGAGACGCAACCCCAGATTATCAACCCAAGCATGGCGAGTCCCACGACTGACACGGCGAGTGCGCCTGCGACTCCCAAGGCCAAGATTCCAAAGATAAACTCCAGTATTCCCATGGTATCTCACTCCCCTATCGCAGCTCACCGCGCAGATCGTCGAGCAAAGGACCTCCGTCGCCGCGCCGCCAGTACATCCAGCCGCTCTGCCCCATGCTCGTGGAGCCCAGCGACTCAAGGAATCGCTCGTAGGCAGCCGTCGGATCCTCAAACATCTCCCCATTCGCCAGCATGATCTTGCCAGTAGACGTGACCGTAGCACGACCCGGGTGCAGCGGGCTTACGCTCACCAGCGCATCATCCATCTCCACCAAACCCGCGGCAAAGAGGTCGGCAAAGGTCACCTTCTTGAGCGCGGCCGCGCGCTGCGAGAGCCGATACGCAGCACCTGCGCCCTCCGGTACGACAGGCACGGGCCAAGCCGCGCATGCCTCGGCCACGAGCTCGTCCGTACGGCGAGCGATAAGCTCTGGCGTCCAATCCCCCGCCGAAGACACACCAGCAGAAATGGCAAGCCCATCCGCCGCCACCCGCTCGCGCTTCTCCGCAAGGCTCGCGTCTTGCGCGTCATACGCCCAGCTCGTGAGCGTGAGGTTGCCAAGCGCATTCACGCACGATTCAAACGCACGCTCCGGCTCAGACCCAAGCGCCGAACGCCACGCCTCGTCGGCCAGCGCACGCCGAGGCATGATATGCTCCACCGTCCATCGCTTCTGGGGCAGCCACGCAACTGACTCCGGAGAGAGTCGAGCCTCGATGCCGGCAAGCACATACACAACAAGCCCCTCGTCGTGCAAGTCGCGGGTCGCGAGCGCATGCGAGAACTCGGCGTCGCCAGGCATCCTGCGCGGCCCGCCCTCCTCGTTTGCCAGCATCGCGGGCAGCGCGTCAGCCACACTCGCCTCTTCGGAACGCACAGCATCCACGCGTGCCACGAGCGAGGTAAAGAATGACGCCAGCACGCTGCGCGAGCAATCGCAGACGGCGCGACGCACCAGATACGCCTCCAGCATGCCGACAAGAGCCACGAAGTCATCGTGGGCGAGCTGCTTGTGCTCATATGCGTCGTAGAGCGTCACGAGCAGGGGCCTCACGGCGGTGACTCCCAGTCGTCCAATGCGTCCAAACGCGCTCGCCAGTTCCGCATCATCCGACTCGCCCCGCACGACCGCGACGTAGTAACGCGCGTAGCGCTTGAGTCGCAGACTGAGATTCTTCATGCGGTCGTTCTGGTTGTAGCCATGGAAGAGCACGTAGCGCTTGAAGGTCTGGTACACGTCTGCCTTGTCCAGGGAGGTCGGCGCGTAGGCGATACCGAGGAAGCAGCGCATGAACTCGTCGAACGTCACGTCGAAGTTGTCCTCGCCCAGAAGCCGCTCGATGGGCTGCCAATAGGTGCGGTAGAGGTCCTGCTGCTCGTCCACGGGATAGCTCATGAGCACGAAGTTGCGCACGAGGTCGGCGTTGGTGAGGTCCTTGCCCGTCGAATTCATCGACTCAAAGATGACCTGCGCGTCATCAAGCGTCTGATCGAGCGCGATGGAAACAACCTCCAGACGCTGCAGACCGCGCCACACCGCATCGACGTCGTCAAGCGCCCCCACGCGACGCTCGAGCAGCGCGAGGTTTTCTCCGATACGCCCGTCAGGCGCGAAGTCGAGGTCGCCCGCCTCGAGCGCACGCACAAGGGCCGCAAACGTTGCCTTGTCTTGCTTCGAAAGGGTCAGCTTAAGATGGTCATCACCCTCGCGGAAGCGATTCGTAAGGAAGCCACCCTCGAGAATCTCGGCGGCTGAGTACGCGAGCCTGCGCTCAGGATGGCGCGCGGCGTGGCGGGCCAACGCGACCAGAAGCAGCTCGATGGTGGTCATGCGCTGCTGGCCGTCGATGAGCAGCAGACGCGCCACGCCGTCTCGTGTGCGCCTCCCTTGCTGCACCGTGACGATGGAGCCCGTGAAGTGCGAGCCTCGTTCGCGCCGCCCGATGGCAAGCACGTCATCCCATAGCTGTACGCACTGCTCCTCTCCCCACGAATAAGGTCTCTGATACACCGGCACCACATAGCAGGCGTTCATCTCGGCAATGAGTCCAAGTATGGTTCGAGAACTCGCATCCATGGCGACCCCCATCTAAGTCAACGGACACTAAGTAGAAGCATACCGCAATCCGCACCTGTGAGTTTTGTCACATTTTGTTCCATTCTCGTTCAATATAGGTATCATGTACTCTCGTTGTAACCGTGCAGAACAAGGGGGATGCATGAAACTTCGCACGTTTGGGGCAGCACTCGCAGGAGTCCTGCTCACCGCCTCTCTGGCCGCCTGCGGTGGTGGTCAGGAGTCCACCGAGGCCACAAGCACCGAGACCAACGCGAACGCCGAGGCCAAGGTCTACAGCATCGCAACCGACACCGCCTTTGCGCCGTTCGAGTTCACCGACGAGTCCGGCAACCTCGTAGGCGTCGACATCGAAATCCTGAGCGCCATCGCCGAGGACCAGGGCTTCGAGTACACCGTCGACTCCATCGGCTTCGACGCTTCCAAGCAGGCCGTCCAGCAGGGCCAGGACGACGGCATGATCGCCGGCATGAGCATCACCGATGAGCGCAAGGAGA
>ONMP01000070.1:0-12594 GCA_900318935.1 uncultured Actinomycetes bacterium | reverse complement strand
CTCCGAGCCCTACTATGACTCCACCGTCTGCTGCGCCGTTGCCGCCGACAGCAAGGTCGCGTCTCTTAGCGACCTCAAGGGCGAGAACGTCGCCGTAAAGACCGGCACGCAGAGCCTTGACTGGGCCAAGAGCATTTCCAAGGAGTACGGCTTCACCATGACCGAGTTCGCCGATTCCGACGTCATGTACCAGGACGTCCTCGCCGGCAACTCTGCCGCCTGCTTCGAGGACACCCCCACCATGGGCTACGCCATCAACTCTAGCAACGTCAGGCTCAAGATCATCGCCGAGGTTGACTCCACGAGCGAGTTCTTCTCGCAGTACGGCTTCGCCGTAAAGAAGGGCGAGAACGCAGAGCTTCTTGAGATGTTCAACACCGGCTTGGCGAACATCAAGGCCAACGGCAAGTATGACGAGATTCTGGCCAAGTACATCTCCACCAGCGCCGACGCCACCACGGCTGCGGCAGCTGCCACCACGGCCGACGCTACCGCTACCGATGCCACTGCAACCGATTCCACCGACAATGCAACGGATAGCACCGATGCCAACGGCGAGGCAATCGAGGAAGTTGACAATGGCGACGAGGCCATCGAGGAGGATGCCGCCGCATAAGGCATGCCACCAGAACGCCAAAGGCCCCTCGGCAACGCGCCGAGGGGTCTTTCTTTTTGCCGCAACTCTTCGCGTGCTACGCCTCGTCGGCAGGAAAGACGATGCCAGCATCCATGCGAGCCTCGGTGAGCACGCGAGCAACCTCAAGGCTCTTTGCGAGCAAGGCGTCGCATCTCTCATGGTCGCCTTGGGCAATGCAATCTGCGAACGCGCGGAACTCCGGCACGACGCGTGCATCGACGTAGACCTCCTCGAAGTCCTCCTGCGTGCCATCGTTGAGCCGCAGGTGTGCCATGCCCACGAGACCAGGATTGAGGTCAAGACTGATGTAGCCGTCGATGCCTTGTATCGCAAAGAGCTTCGGACCGGCGCAGTCCTTGGCTCCCACGCAGGTCGCCAAGAAGCCCGGATAGCGCAGCACCAGCGTACCCGAGGTGTCGATGCCACGCTCGACATTCGCAAAGTACGTAATGCCTTGAGGAGCACCAAAGAGGTCCACCACCCAATGCACGTTGTACAGGTTGATGTCCATGAGCGCACCGCCCGCCTGTGCGGGATCGAACGCCGGAGCCACCGTCCCCGCACGGAAGGCGTCGTAGCGGCTCGAATACTGCGAGAAGTTGCAGTCGACGAGCTTCACCTTCCCGATGCGACCCAACCACTCCTGCACCTTGGCAAACGCAGGCAGATGCACGGCCGTTATCGCCTCAAAGAGGAACGCACCGCGCTCGCGCGCCAAGTCCGCAAGCTCTTGAGCCTCGTGCAGGTTGGCACACATGGGCTTCTCCACCACGACGTTGAGGCCTGCCTCGAGCGCCTGCTTGCAGTAGCTGTGATGTAGCGCATTCGGCACGGCGACGTATACGGTATCGATGCCCGTGGCCACAAGCTCCTCGAAGCTCGTCACCGCATGCGGGACGTCATTGGCCTCGCAGAGCTCGCGCACGACCTCGAGCCGCCTCGCCTGGATTGCGACGACTTCCACATCCTCCATCTTGACCAGCTTGGGCAAGAATTCCTTGACGATCATGCCCGCCCCGATGATTCCCAACCTCATGCGCACTCCCCTCTCTCGAGCCATTGGCTAGCGCCACCTCAACTTATGGTAGCACCTTCGGCGGCAGGAAAAGCGTACCCCACCACCTTACAACGACCACTAAAACATCTCGAGGTGACGGACGCAATCTAGTGCGCGAAGGCTCTCGGCGATACCTTCCTTCTCGCCCAAGCGCGCCGTGGTGGCTGAGAGTTGGACGATGGCGGTGTCCACGGGGCTTTTTGAGACCGTAAGGCCACTGAAATGCACGCCGTTTGCGTGCAGCACGTCGAGCACCTTTGGAACATCTTCGTAGTCACTGATCTCTGCGTAGAGATCGAAGCCTCGTGAGATGCTGTCGATATAGGCATCGACGCGCCCGAACACAGAAAACACGACCAGCACGATGACGGATGCCAACAAGCCGACCTCAAGCCAGCCCGAGCCGCAGGCGAGACCGATGACTGCCGTGGTCCAGAGCCCCGCTGCGGTGGTAAGGCCGTGCAGCGAACCGTTGCCCCTAGTCATCAGCGTTGCAGCGCAAAGAAATCCCACGCCAGTGACCACATTCGCCGCTACGCGCGTGGCATCGGTAGTGACGCCCTCACGCCCTAGGATGACGCATTCCGACACGATCATGCACAGCGCTGAGCCAAGGCAAACCAGCACATGAGTCTTGAGACCGGCCTTCTTGTTGCGCATCTCGCGATCGAGGCCTACCATCGCCCCACAGAGCAATGCGCCAAACAATCGCAGGGCAATTACACCGAAACCGAACGTACGCAAACCGGCAAACAGCTCCATGGATGCCTCCCCCCAACGGTGTCTTCGTCTTCCCAGTGTAGCAGGAACCTTGACGACGACTAGGACCCCGTCGGCGAAACCCTTCGCGACGTTTTAGCCGGCAAAAAAGGCGACAAGAGGGAAACATCCCCCTTGTCGCCTTTACCTCGTAGGCAAGTTACTGCTGTGCGAGCCAGCGACGATGCGACACCGTGCGCTTGGCCGTGACGGAACGCGGCTCGTCAGGGAAGGTGACGACGTTGGGCGTGCCATTCTTCCAGAGCTCGAGCACGTCCTCGGCATCCTCGATGAGGTTCTCGATGTCCACCAGGCCATAGAGGCGCATGGGCAGCACAAACACGGGGATGTGCAGCTTGCCTTCCGCGGCGGCACGCTTCGCGTCGAACTCGAGGTGCGGGCACAGCATGGCCACGTCGACCTCGTCCTGGCGATTGCGCTTAACTCCTTGGATGAACGCCGAGTCGGCACCGTAAAGGTTGGCGAAGGGTATGAACTCGAGGAACACCTTGTCCTTCAGGTTTTTCTCCTCGAGCTGCCTGTTTAGGTGGGCCGCCATGGTGCTGGATGAGAACCCGCCTCCACAACAGATAGCCATACGCAACATGATTTGACTCCTTTCGCTCTTCTTTCGGGTCGCCGTACCCTCGTTAAAGCTATTATCCTCCATGGAAGACTCGCGCGGCATTCCAATCTATTTCACCAGACTTCTGAAACACGGCGTACAGGTAACAGCCATCACTAGCTCGCAAAGAAGCCCCCTCGGTGACTCCAGAGGACCGGTTTCAGGACGGGACAGGGTGACAGGAGAAACATCCCCCCGCCACCCGCATTCATCAGCACGAATACGAGACGAGGTCATAGCCAAGCTCGGTGATGACGGCACGTACGCGCGCCTCGTCCAACGGCTCCTCCGAGACGACGACGCAGGACTTCTTGCGACGATTGCTCTTGACCTTCTTTACCGAGAAGTTCCTCCGAATGGCATCGTTCACATGCGCCTCGCACATGGAGCATGCCATCCCTTCGATGCCGAGCGTTGTCGTAATCATCAGTGCACCCCACTTCTCTTGTCGATTTCTGCCAGCTGAGCACGCTGCTCGTCCGTAAGCCGAATGCGCGGTGCCGAGCAGGCATGCCCACAGCTTCCGCAGTTGCCACCGCAACTCGTATCACAGGTGCGGATGCTCCCCCGCACCATGCCCCGTATGATGAGCGCCAGCACGCACGCAAGCACGACGATGATAATGGCGTCCGCCATGACGCACCTCCCTCATTGCCCGATCCGAAGTCATATTCGAAACCAAGGCGCGCAGCCAAGGGCAGGTACACCCCGGCTGCACGCCACGTCAAACCGCAGAGCATGTGCCTTACTCGACCAACAGACGATCCGCCTCCTGGTACTTCTTTACAAAGAGCATGTAGCCCACAAACCCGAGGATTGCGACGGCGGCAACCACGCCCAAGGGGTTCAGGGCACCGGCCACAGCGAGCCCGAGTTGATACACGACCAGCCCCGCGCAGTAGGCAAAGACGCACATGTAACCAATGGCGAACGCCGTCCACTTGCCGTTGTTCATCTCGCGCTTGATGGCACCCATGGCCGCGAAGCACGGTGCGCACAGCAGGTTGAACATCATGAACGCGAAGGCCGCGAGCTGTCCGTGTCCACCGCTGAAGGACTCGAAGTCGGCAGCGACGTTAGCCCAGATCGGGGATCCCTCGTCATCCCAATCGTCGGCCTCGGTATCGGCATTGTAGAGAACGGCAAACGTGGAGACGACCTCTTCCTTGGCCACGAGGCCGGTGACGGAGGCCACAGCTGGCTTCCAGGCACCAAAGCCCAGCGGCGTGAAGATTGGCGCGAAAGTGTTGCCGAAGACGGCGAGCAGGGAGTCATCCATGGGGTTGACCTCATCGGCCGAGATGCCCAAGCGAGCAGCGACGGACTCGACATACGCGTCATCCACAAGCGTCTCGTCTTCGTACAGCTCTTCGACCATACCGAAACGCCCGTTGACCGTTCCGAAGCTGGAGAGGCCCCAGATGATGACGGAGCTGAGCAGGATGACGGTGCCGGCCTTCTTGATAAACGACCAGCCGCGCTCCCAGGTGCTGCGCAGCACATTGCCCACGCTCGGCACATGGTAGGCCGGCAGCTCCATGACGAAGGGTGCGGGGTCACCGGCAAACCTCTTGGTCTTCTTGAGCATGACACCCGAAATGATGATGGCCGCAACGCCGATGAAGTAGGCCGAAGTGGCGATCCATGTGTTGCCGCCAAACAAGGCGCCCGCGATGAGACCGATGATGGGCATTTTTGCCCCGCAGGGAATGAAGCAGGTCGTAGTGATGGTCATGCGCCGGTCGCGCTCGTTCTCGATGGTGCGCGAGGCCATGATGCCGGGGATGCCGCAGCCCGTACCCACGAGCATGGGGATGAAGCTCTTTCCCGAGAGACCGAAGCGACGGAAAATGCGGTCCATAATGAAGGCGATGCGCGCCATGTAGCCGCAGTCCTCAAGGATGGCAAGCATGAGGAACAGCACGAGCATCTGCGGAACGAAACCGAGGACCGCACCCACGCCGTTGACGATGCCGTCGGAGACAAGGCCGGTGACCACGGAGCTGGCACCCAAGCTCTCGAGCCACGAGCGCGAGCCCGCGACGAGCCACTCGGCACCGAGCACGTCGTTCGTCCAGTCCGTGAGGAAGGTGCCGATGGAAATGCCGCCGTCGCCGATGGGGGCGCCCATAGCCAGCGCGTAGACGAAGAACATCACGATGATGAAGATTGGGATGGCTAGGATGCGGTTCGTCACGATCTTGTCAATCTTGTCGGACGTGGTGAGCTCACCGGCGTTGGCGCGCCGCAGGCAGCCACCGATGATTGACGTGATGTAGTCGTAGCGTTGCGAGGTGATGATGGACTCGGCATCGTCGTCGAGCTCTGTCTCGCAAGCCTCGATGTCCTTTTCGATGTGGGCCAGTGTTGCTTCCGAAAGACCCAACTTCTGCTGGACCTTCTCGTCGCGCTCGAAGAGTTTGATGGCATACCAGCGGTGCTGCTCCTCGGGCAACTCGTGAACCGTGACCTCTTCGATATGGGCAAAGGCGTGCTCCAGACTGCCCGTGAAGCGGTGCTGCGGGATGGGCTTGATGCCCGAGCGTGCAAGCGCCACGGCCTCCTCGGCCGCCTCGGTGATACCCGTGCCCTTGAGTGCGGAGATAGCCACCACCTTACAGTCGAGCGCCTTGGCGAGCGCGGCGAGGTCGATGACGTCGCCGTTCTTCTGCACCACGTCCATCATGTTTACGGCGACGAGCGTGGGGATGCCCAGCTCGACAAGCTGCGTGGTGAGGTAGAGATTGCGCTCGAGGTTGGTGCCGTCCACGATGTTCAGGATGGCGTCCGGGCGATGATCGGTGAGGTAATCGCGCGCGACGACCTCCTCAAGCGTGTACGGCGAAAGCGAATAGATACCAGGCAAGTCTGCGATGGTCACATCCGAGTGCCCTTTGAGCTTGCCGTGCTTCTCTTCCACCGTGACGCCGGGCCAGTTGCCCACATACTGATTCGAGCCGGTGAGCGCGTTAAAAAGCGTGGTCTTGCCGCAGTTCGGGTTGCCCGCAAGGGCGATGGTAATCTCCGCCATGGTTATGCCACCTCCTCGACTTCGATCATCTGGGCATCCGCCTTGCGCACTGAGAGCTCATAGCTGCGTACCGTAATCTCCAAGGGATCGCCCAGCGGTGCCACGCGACGCACGTAAATCGTTTGTCCCTTGGTGATGCCCATGTCCATGATGCGGCGCTTGACAGGGCCCGTCCCCGTAAGCTTCGTGACCTTGACCGTCTGGCCGACTTTGGCCTCTCGCAGTGTCATGCCTGCTCCTTCCCTCTCCTGGGCTGATTGCTGACGTATGGGTGCGTTGCGGCTAGACGTAGATCTTCTTTGACATCTGCTCGCTGATGGCCACGCGCGCGTCACGGATGGCACAGATGACGTTGCCATCGATCTGGCTGATGACCGTCACGGGGGTCCCCACCACGAACCCTAACCCCTCGAGGAACTGACGCACCTCGGGTTTGCCACCGATGCGCGTGATGATGCTGCTTTGTCCTGCCTGCAAGAGCGTAAGGGGCATACTGGCGACCTTTCAGAGTAAGCCACAACTAACAACTGGATAAGTTAACCGTAGCTAATCAAAAAGTCAACCCTGACTTACATTTTTGCTTGCGACATGCCGAGATTCAAGTTTGCGAAAGGCGAGCTTGGCAGCAAATCCTCGATGTTTTTTGAACAAAGCCCTTATGGCAACGACAAGTCAGCTCGCAGAGGTCGCAACGGCCAACCGACGCGAGCGCGCCTGGACCCGAGGCGCCAACGACATGTGGCACCTCGTCTTCCGGGATGGTGGCGTACCCAAGTAGCGCACCGTAGAATCCGTCTCGGCTGTCTTTGCGTTTGGTGCGCCTCCCCCGGCTGTCTTTGCGTTTGGTGCGCTCTTTTTCGGCTGTCTTTGCGTTTGGTGCGGCCCGCCTCGAGCGCTTTCTCGTTTGGTGCAGGGTGGATTGGTTGTCTTTGCGTTTGGTGCGCTCTTTTTTGGTCATCTTTGCGTTTGGTGCGATTCGGTCGGCTGTCTTTGCGTTTGGTGCGCCGACACCGACCGCACGAAGCGCAAAAGCGGCCGAAACCTTCCGCACGAAGCGCAAAAGCGGCCGAACGTCCCGCACGAAGCGCAAAGACGAACGAAACCTTCCGCACGAAGCGCAAAGACGACCGAGGGACCATCACCAAGCGCTAAAATGACCGACGTCGACCTTGCACCGCCCACACTCCACATCCCCGACTTCAGAATCCATTATCACTAGCTGCCATCATCAGAAGAGGCCACTGTTCGTGCTTCTTGTTACTCTTCCTTAGGCGGAAATGACACTGCGCCTTCTGTAGATATCCGGTCGCGTTCCTGAAACCTTCTCGATGGGTAGCCAGACCTGGCTCCGATAGTCCTCTGCCGTCATGTTCGGGCCGGAATAGACCTCGATGTCGGACTTCGGCGCCCACTCGTAGCCGGAGCTCGGCAACCACTCTGCAAAAATGCGGTGATGCAATCGCTGTATGGCATCCGGCATCGGGCCCACGCAGTCAAACACGGCATAGGTCGCTTCGGGCACGATGCGCTCCGCCATGCCCTCGGGACACGGCGCGGATGTGGCAACGCCCACGAGGTAGCCGTCGTACGAACCGGTATCGCAGAAACATACGCCAAGCAAACCAAACAAGCCCTCCGGCTGGGTTCCGTCAATGAGCGCCAGCACGTCGTGGATACGTCTCCCGCCATCCCCCAACAATTCGTTCCAGAACGCAGCTGCCTTCTCGCCGGCCTCCTCTAGCGCCCAGTCGCCCTCCGTGATGTGACCAACCACGCGAAACGCCGGTCTCTCGACAATCCTGTACTCCATTGCGACATCTCCTCTCACCTGAACCGTGAAGGTGAGGCGTGGATACTGGATGGCCTTGGCCTCGCCGCGCTGAATCTGCGAGGGGCTCGCGCCCTGCACCGTCCTGAATGCCCGCGTGAACGAGGTCGGACTCTCATAGCCGCACTCCAGTGCCACGTCGATGACCCGCCTGCCCGACGCAAGCTCGGTCGCCGCGAGTGACATCCTGCGACGCCGCACGTACTCGGCAAGCGTCATGCCCGTCATGTAGGGAAACATACGCTGCAGGTGGAATTCGGAGCATGCCGCGCGGCGCGCCACCTCTTCTACGTCCACCTCGCCGGGAAGCCGCTCCTCGACGTATCCCATCGCGAGATTGAGGTCGTCTATCCAGCTCATTTCGCCTCACCTCCTCACTACACAGGTGATTGTCGGACAACTACCATTGTACGTCCTCGCAGCAGACGTGCGAGAGCTGCGAGATAACGACAACCTCAATGAAGGAGCAATTATCCTCTGGCGCGAAGACATCCTCGGTCCTTTGCAGGAACTCGACCTGTTTCATGGTGGGTCCATGTCATCGAGCGCAGTGATTTGCGATGCCGACGTTGCGTCACGCATTCAACTGGTCGGCTAAGTACCCATCCGCTCCAGCTGCTCCGCTTGGTCTCTCCGCGCATAGATGACACCGATTATCTGAACCCTCATGTTCTCCTCATCCACCCAGAAATAGATGTAGAAATTCTTTACTCTATCCCTGCGCACTCCCAGATCGTGCCACGGTTGCTCCGGCGTAAGGCGTACCCTGCCTGGCATGCGAGACAACGACTGGATCTCGGCTTTGATTGCTTCCATCGTATTCTTCGCAGCAAGTGGCGATAAGAGTCTCTGCTCAATGTATCGTTCGATATCCTGTAGGTTTTCTCTGGCCTGATGAGTAATTCGAACTTTATACTCGTCCACTACGCCCCCAGCCCAGCTTCCAAATCGTCAAAGACTTCGTTCACATCATAGGAATCATTCGCCCTCGCCTGAGCGAGCCCCACTGACATCATCCGGTCGAACTCTGCATCGCCCATTTCATCCCGAGCGGGCAACGAGCGTTCAGGTATCGTCAGCGAGAACGGAATACCGCCATGCATGATGATCTGACGGTAAAACGCGTCAATCGCAACGGAGCGCGGTAGTCCAATCTGAGAGAGGATTGCCTCCGCCCTCGTTTTTACATCTATGTCAATGCGCGCGTTGATGTTCGCCGTTTTCGTAGCAGCCATATCAACACCTCCCTGTAAGAATCTGCATTTTATGCTATTGTACTTCAGTTTGCAGCACAATAGCGTATTATCAGCGTAGTAACAACTCAAAACCCCCTCTTTTTGGTCCAACACAATCGATAAGGCGCTTCATCACACGGAAGCGTGTCCCCGCATCACTCCTGTACCTTGAGCGCAAGGGCAAGGGGAACACCGCGGATTCGACGCACGTGCAGCACCGCCACCAACGCGTAGACCGCCATGCCGGCGAGCACGAGCATCGCCAGCCGGTCGTTGGGAATCACGATCGGGAAGTTGCCCTCATAACTCATGAAGACAAGCGTCAGCAGCAATGTCATGAGGCCAATGATCAGCGGGATGCTCGCCACGAGGCTCACAAAGACGAAGGTCGTGATGGGTCGGATGTAGAGCCCGTCCACCTCACGCGAATGGTAGCCAAAGACCTTCATGTAGCTTATGGAACGCGCGCTCCGGTCGATGACCGTCTTTGTGAGTAGGTACATGATGACGAGGTAGATGGGCACGGCCATGAGCATCATCATGTACATGATGTCTCCCATCGACTCGCGCATCTGGGTGCTGATGTCATCCATATCCCCTGGTACGATTGACGACGCCACATAACGCCCGTCGAGGCGTAGCTCGTCAGCACTGGCATAGGCGTTGAAGTAGTCAGCATCGTTCTCGAAGAGCCGGTTGAAGTCATCAAGCGTCAGGTAGATTGCGGTGTCGGCCGCATTTGACGTCTGGTCAGCAACAAACACCTCGAAGTCGCGCCCTTTCCGCACGTCATGCAAGACGACCGTCTCGCCCACCTCGGCTTTGGTCTTTTCCACCAGGCCATGACCCGCCACCGCCTTGCCGTCGGCCACCGGCATGCCTGTCCAATAGGCGCTGCCAGGCACAATGCCATAGACCGATATCGTTTCGAACTCCCCGCCGAAGGCACGCTCAACCTCGACACTCCCCAAGGCATACTTCTCGGCGGCGGCAATCACCTCGGGCGAATTCTTCTGCGTGTTGACCACGTGCGCGTCCTCGTCAATCTCGCTGGCAAGCCGCAGGTCGTCCACGAGGTCCTCGTCCATGTCACGAATAAGCTCCACGTCGTCACGGGTCGCGTCATCGAGGTCCATCAACAGCTCGAGGTCCTTCTTTGTCTGGCCCTTGGCATCGGTGATGAGCTCCATGTCGGCGCGAGTCTTCTCGTCTAGGTCGGTGATGAAATCGAAGTCAGCCCGAGTCTGCTCGTCCGCGTCGGAGATGAGTTCCAAGTCATCACGTGTCCGGTCATCCACGTCGCCTATCATCTCCAGGTCATCGCGCGTCTGGTCGTCCACGTTTGCAAGCAACTCGAGGTCGTCACGGGTGCGGTCATCGACGTTCGCAATCAGTTCCATATCCCGACGGGTCTGATCATCCATCCCAGCGACGAGTTCCATGTCGCGTTGGGTTTGGTCATCCATCGTCTGGAGCAGCTCCATGTCTAGACGGGTTTGGTCGTCTATGCCGGCAACGATCTGCAGGTCGGCCTTCGTCTGCTCGTCCATCGTCGCAACGAGCTCCATGTCTGCCCGAGTCTGTTCGTCCATAGTCGAGACGAGTTCCAGATCGGCCTTCGTCTGCGCATCAAGACCCGCCAAGAGAGCAAGCTCCTCTGGCGTGGCTGTTCCCTCCTGGGCGTGTTGGGCTGCCGCAACTATCGAGGGCTTCGTCTGCAGGCGCTCGGCTGCCGCCACGAGTTCCTGCTTCGACTGCAGGCGCTCGGCCGCGGCGACCAACTCGGGCTGAGCCTGCAGGCGCTCGGCCGCCGCGACGAGGTCCTGCCTCGCCTGCAAGCGCTCGGCGGCGGCCACAAGGTCAGCTCGATTCTGCAAGCGCTCAGCCGCCTCGACCAGTTCCTCTTGACCTTGCAGGCGCTCGGCCACATCGAGCAGGTCCTGTCGATCCTCTAGGCGCTCGGCCGCATCCAGGATGTCCTGGCGTTTTTCCAGGCGGTCGATCGCGTCAATCAGCTTTTGGTTGTCTTTGAGACGCTCAGCCGCGTCGAGCAGATCCTGCCGCTTGCGCAGACGGTCGATCGCATCCATAAGCGCGTCGTTCTTTTCCAGGCGGTCGAGTGCGTCCATGAGCTTGTCGTTGTCTTGCAGTCGTTCCAAGGCATTCACCAGCTCGTCGTTGTCCTCGAGGCGCTCGAGGGCGTCGACGGCATCTTGGTTGCGTTCGATGCGCCCATGGTCATCGGCCAAACGCAACGCGGCAGCATAGCGCTCGATGTCCTTACGAGAGCCCGTAAGCTCGACGGGCGTCTTGAGCACGTACTGATGGGGCGCCACGACGGTCTGACGCAAGGCTTGGGCGTAGTTGTCCACCACAGGCAGCATGCAGAGGCCAAAGAGCAGCAGCAAACTTGCAAAGAGAATCCCCAGAAAGAGCGTCGCGAAATGGCTGGCATTGCGCATGAGCACTCGTAACCGGAAGCGCGTCGCGTAGCGCAGGGCGTCGGGCAACCGCATGAGACCGCGGCGACGGCGCGCACTTGCCTCGTGTCGCAGAAACTGCAGCGGTGTGAAACGCAGGCTCCGCACGAGTCCCAGCCCGGTGATGCCCACCAACAGAATGTAGGGCACGACGGTCGTGAGCACCACGACGCGCGGATTCCAGATCGTATGGAAGGGAGGCAGGCTGTAGCTGTGATAGTAGAGGCCCTGGAAGGGGTTGCTGAGCACGTTGACGCCAAGCGCGAGCCCTACGACGCAGGCGATGAGTCCGATGACGGCGGGCGGGAGCAGGTAGTGCACGACCAGCTCACGCTTACGCCATCCACTCGCGAGCATCGTTCCGATGACCGAGCTCTCCTGCTCGATGGTGGTACCCGTGAGCACGACGAAGACGAACGCCATGATGACGACCAGCATGAAGAGCAGCACCGTCCACATGGTCTGGTCGCCCTGCACGTCGTCGAGCGCATAGCCGATGCCCTGGTTGTCGTCAGCATCGATGAAGTCCTTGAGTTGAGCGTCGTTGTCGGCAAGAGCGTCGATCATGTCCTCCTCGACGTCGGAGCGCTCCGAAGTCGAGAGGCCCTCGTCCTCAAAGACATAGGCGTAGTTGAAGACCTCGCCCGAGCCGCCGAGCGCGTCATAGCCCTCCTTGCTCACCTGCGCAACCGTGAAGGTGATCGCGTTGAACATGAACGAGCCATTGTCCTCAAAGAGCGCCTGGTAGTCAGGTAGCGTCATTATTCCTGTGATGGTGGCATCGTTGCCCCCCACCACGACGGAGTCGCCCACGGCAAGCCCGTGGTTCTCGCAAAACACTCGGTTAAGCGCAATCTCATCTGCCGCCTTGGGGGCACGCCCCTCGGCGTAGGCGGCGAGGTCCACCACCTCACAGTTTGCGTAGACACGCGCGGTGATGTC
>ONMP01000121.1 GCA_900318935.1 uncultured Actinomycetes bacterium | reverse complement strand
CTCCTCGTCGCCCTGCTTGGTGGCCTCGAACGACACGTCGGTACCGATGATGTGATCGAGCGGGATGTCCAAGACGGTCGGGACGATGGCGCGCACGAACTCGCGCTCGCAGGCACTGACCATCCAGACGTCGAAGTTGTTGGCCTTGAGATAGTTGATGACCTCGATCATGGGCTTGTACCAAGACTCGCCATAGGTCATGCCCGAGAAGCCCACCGCGTCGACGGACTTGGCGAAGTTGGCCGCGAACTCGCGGAACTCCTCCTGCGTCAGGCCGGCGAACTCGGTGGCGATCATGCGGGCCTTGTTCTTCTCCATCTCCTCGGTGGGCTTCCCGCCCGCGTTGATGCAGTCGCGGATCTCCTGGCACTGCCTCACGGCCTCCGCGGAGGGCTTGTAGTCGGGCTCGTTGTAGCTCGGGTCGTCGAGCACACGGTTGAGCAGCATGCACCAGTCGGCGTAGAAGGGGGCCTTCTCGCAGACGATCGTGCCGTCCATGTCGAAGGTCGCGATGCGGTCCTCGGCGGGGACGTAGTCCGCGCCCGACTCGTCGGTGACGGACCTCACGTAGTCGACGATCTCGGCGAGGGCCTTGGAGTCGGCCTGCCAGGAGGGGAACACCGTGGCGTAGTCGATGTTGTCGTTGTCGAAGGCTGCGGGTTCGGTGGCGTCAGCCGTCGCGTCCGTAGTTGCCTCGTCGGCCGTCGCATCCGTAGTTGCCTCCTCGGTCGCGGCTGACGAGTCGCCGGCGGTCTGGCCGCATCCCGCCAGAGCGATGCAGAGCACGAAGCTCAGCGCCAACGCCATAATGGCGGATAACCCCCCTTTTGAACCATCCCCGAAAAGACTCGATTTGTTGTACATGATGCTCCTTTCGTCGTGCATGCTAACCATGGTCTGACCATAGCACAACAAGAAGCCTCCTCCGTCGCATGTCGCCACACGAATCTCCCAAGAGGAACGTATCGCAAGGTCAGGGCACTTTGCTTATGCGTGCGCAACCTCGAGCATGCGCACTTCGCCGTCCTCGATCTCGAGCAGGACGGGGTCGGAGCGCTTGATGTCACCGAAGATGTCGGTGAACTCAAATTGGTAGCGATAGGTGCCGTCCGGCAGGACGCAATCCTTCGTCTGCGTCGCCTCCTTGTCAGTGAGGTCGTCGGGGATGACGTAGGCGTCCTGCACCACGAGGCTCTCGCCCTCCTCATCGGCGGCGGCGTAGACCTGCACGGAGTCGCCTGGGTCGAGGAGGTAGTAGTCACGCGACGGGATGCCATGCTTATCATACCCTCCCCACACGTAGCTCTGCGCGTACGACCCGTCGCCGTAGTCCTCGTCGAACTTGTAGACCGAGAGTATCTCGTAGTCCGTGCCGTCCACGCAGATGGGTGATGCGTACGAGACCGCATGGGGCAGCATCTGGGTCACGGTCGTGTAGAGCGGCATTCCGGCGTAGGACGGCCACCTGCCGTCGAAGGTGCTAGTGTAGGTGAGCGTCGCGGGGTCATAGGCCAAGCCGCACCCCGTGCCGAGCGCGACGAAGCTCCCGGATTCGGGATCCTTGCGGTCGAGCGTGTAGGTAACCGACGAGAGGTAGGGCAGACTGTCCTCCGTGAGCGACACGCTGAAATCCCCCTCCTCGGAGATGCTTCCCCTGTCGGCGAACGCGATGGTCTTGGCTGGCTTCGTGCCGTAGATCTCGTCAAGAAGGTCGTCGTAGTGCTCGAGCGGGCAGGTGGCGAGGTACTTCCGGAGCTCGCTCTTGTCATAGCTAATCGGATAGTACAGCGACACGCCCACCGTCTCGGCGGCGCTCCCTGCGATGCGATGGGGCACGAACCCCTCGAGTGCCTTAGCCACGGCACCGTTGTCGATGTCATTGTCAAAGTATTCGGTCGCGTGCAGGAAGCTGCTGAGGTCAAAGAGGTTCGCCGCAGCCTTGGTGCCATAGATGGACGAGTACTTGGCTGCGTTCGTGATGCCCCGCGCCCCGGAGCCGTCCTCGTGAACGTCCGCAAGCGCCGCGCATAGGTCGTCGAGCGCCGAGAGCATGTCGTCGGTCCGCGAGAGGTCCATGAGGCTCAGCTCCACCAGTTCGCCCCGCTCGATCTGCTGGCACTTCTCCAGATACGCGTCACAGATGGCGCGACCGAGCTCCTCGTCGTCCAGGTATGCGAACTCGTGGGCGATGAGTTGGTAGTCCAGACCGCCCGAGGGTATGACCTCCTGGGAGGCGATGAGGTAGTCGGCGTAGTCGTCGAGCAGGGCGGCGTTCTCGACGGCGGCCATGTAGCACGCGTCAAGCATGACAAGGTCGAACTTGAAGGGCAGGTTCGCGCGGGCAAACGCCTTGGCGAGCTCCTTGCGGTCGAGCGCATCGTACGAGAACGCCTCGTCATAGCAGATCTCCTCGGCTGACTTGCCACCGTGATCCCACAGCACGAGCATGTTTCGCTCGGCCGGGTAGTTCTCGCTGCCCCACGTCAGGAAGTCGGTGAGCGTGTCCGAGTCGCCCATGTTCTGCAGACTGTCCTCCTCCACGAGCACGAGCTCGCGGTCGCACACCTCGTAGCGCTGTATCTTGCCGGGATCGATGTCATGGGAGTGCCACACGCTGCTGCCACCCGTCTCGAGGATGATGCTCACCTCGTCTGGCACCTTGGCCTCGAGCAGCTCGTCGATGTTTGCCCCGGCCAGGCCGTACTTGGCCTCGAGGTCGGATCCGCACAGGTAGATATAGAGGGTGCAGGACTTGCCCAGCGTCTCGCGCGTCTCGCAGCTCACAAGCGTCACGATCGCAAGCAGCGCCGGCACGACGATGCACATGGCAGTCCACAGGCGCACGCGCATGGTTGTCTTCTTCGCTTCCGCCATCATACCTTCCCCCTTGCATTCATTCCCCGACGATCTCGGTCGTCCGCAGCTTTCCACCCGCGACTCGACAGCTTGCGTAGTCCGAGGTCAGCGTGTGCCCGTCCAGCCCCGTGACCACGAATCGGCAGCGGTAGTCCCCGTCGGGGAGCGCGACTCTGTCCACGACCTCGCTCACGTCCCCCACCGTGACCGTGGCGCCCAGCTGTTCGTAGTCCTCGGTGCCGTACTCGTCCACCATGCAGGCCGCTAGCATGTCGCCCGACCGCAGGTCGCGGTTTCCCCCGAGGGGCATGCCCCACGCGTCACGCCCCTCCCACAGGGAACAGGTCGCGTACGCGTCGTCATACGTCACCAGCAGCTCGCAGAGCTTCCCGTTCGCTCGCACGGGCGCCGTGTACGTGACCTGATGCGGCAACGTCAGATACGGCAGGATGCAGAGCGCGTCGCCGCCAACCCCCGGCCAGGTGCCGTCGAAGCCGCTCGTGTAAGTCGTGCCATCCGCCGAACGCACCACGTCGGTCGTCTGCCCCAAGGGAACGTACTCGCCGGGATGCCTCGTGTCCGGACGGTCCACCTCGAGCGTCACGGACTCGACCCAAGCGTGCGCGCCCTCGGGCAGCCTCATGCGGAAGCGCCCCTCGCCGTCGACTCCCCCCGCTTCCACAAGGTCATTGTCGCCCGTGCCAGCCTGGGCAAACATGCCTCCCAGCAGCGAGGCGTAACCTTTTGCAGGACAAGATCCGCAGTACCTCTCGAGCCGCTTCCCGTCGTAGTCGAAGGGATAGTACAGGGAGACGCCCGTGCTGCCCTTCGCCGAGCCGGCTGCGGAGTATGCGACCAGTGAGCCGAGCGCCTCCCTCAGGGCGTCTGGGTCCGCACCGTCAAAGGTCGCCGTCAGCTCGGTGAGCGATCCCAGGTCGAGGAGGTTCGCCGTGCCCCTCTCGGCGTAGATGGCCGAGGCGTGAGACGCGCTCGCAAGGTACTCCGTAAGCCGTGGGTCGGCCTCCCTCAGGGCCTCCAGCCCCCCGAAGTACCTGTCGATCGCACGAATCACCTCGGAGGCCTGGGTGAGGTCGAACAGGGAGGTCTGCACGATGTCTGCCTTGTCCGCCTCCGCACACTTCGCGAGGTACGCCTCGCAGATGCTCCTCCCGAGCTCCTCGCCGTCCTTCGTCGCGAAGTCGCGCACGAGCTGGCCATAATCGAGGCCCTTGGCCGGTACGACCTCCTGCGATGCCACGAGGTAGTCGGCATACGGACTCAGGGCGGCAGCGTTCTCCATGTTCGCCCCGAAGCAGACGTCGAGCGCCACGAGGTCAAGCTTCGCAGGGAACTCTGCGACGTCGAGGGACGCCTCCACGTCGGAGCGGTCGAGCCAGTCGTCCCAGGTCTCGTCGTGGCAGACGGCGCCGCCCGACGTGCCACCGTAACCCCACAGGACGAGCGCGTTGCGCTCGCCCCAATAGTTGCCCACACCCCAGTCGATGAAGTCGTAGAAGGTCGTTGCCTCCCCCATGCTCGCGTCGTTCAAGTCCTCGAGCAGCGTCATCTCGTTGCCAAGAAGCTCGTAGCGCTGGAGGTGGTCGGAGGCGATGTCGTGGCCGCGCCACTTGGCCGCGCCGCCCGTCTCCACGATCACGCGGACGTTGTCGGGCACGCCCGCGTCAAGCATCTCCGAGAGGTTCTTGCTGGCGATGCCCTGCTTGGTCTCCAGACTGGACCCGCACAGGTAGACGAACACCGTGCGCATGTCCGACACCACCTCCGAAGGCGCGTTTACGGCAGAGCAGCCGCAGCAGAGCGCACAGGCCAGTACCAAGGCCAGCGTCAGAGCCAGCGCTGGCATGGGCGGGCGGGCGGTTCGCGTTGCGGTGCGTCTCGTGGTCATGTGTCCTCGGTGCTCGTGAGCGGGTGGGCACGTACAGTATACGCCCAATTCACGACCCGGCCAGAGGTCGACCCGCACGGTGTTGCGATACTACAAGATGGGGGGCCCACGCGCTGCGCGTGGGCCCCCTTTAGAACGCCGTTACCGGCATTATTCATAGAAGACAATCGTGTACTTGGGTACCATTCCATCCCTTTGATACGCTGTCGGCTCCTTCTCTGCTATGCCTCCGTCCCATTTCCAAACATCAGCATAATACCTTGGATACTTCTTCCATGTGAAGGGGCCTTCAATCCAGATGGCGCTCCATTCCCACCAGTTCCTCATGCCAATGCCAAGATAGTTGTCGGCAGTGTTTACAGTCAACGAGGTAAAGCCCAGATTAATCTTCTCATCCTTGCCAATTGAGAAGTCTTCGCTCAGGATGCCAGCGCTCTTCAAGTCATCGACGAGGGTATTGCCGTGCAGCCTCTTCTTGTATTCGCCAATTTCGGTCTTCGAGATTTCCTTTTGGCCAGCGATGGAGCCGCTCGACCAGGTCATCCGGCTCGTCTTCATGTTGAGGGTCGGGCTATAGATGCCGCGCGCCTTCGTGAACACCCCATAATCGTAGCCCTGCTTTTCAACCTGAGCGAGGGAGATTCCGGGAGATTTCTTGTCAATCTGCTTCACAGCGTTGTCAATCGATTCGAGCGTGCCATGTTGGTCGGCGGGATTGTTTGCCAGGTCGTAAATGTTGTACAAGTTTGTGAAGGCTCGATTAAGAACCAACTTGATGTTCGTGCGGAACGAGTTGCGCGCAGTATAGCCCTGCGTCTCCCAGTTGTAATACGTCCTGATGAGATTGTCGTACGTGTAAATAACGTCAGTGTTGTTGCCCGCTAGGATGGCTGCAGTGATATTATCAATGCGGTCAGCGAGGTCCTTCCGCTCGATGAGGTAATCCGGATGCCTCTTCTTGATGATGTCGACGAGGGCCTTGTTGTACGCGGCAACCTCCTTCGGGGTGCTGTTCTTATCGACAGCCTTGATGTCCTTGCGTAGCACCGCAATCTGACGGGCCTCCTTGAACCAGCCCTCGATGTTTGTGCACGCGGTCGTCAAATCTTGGCATTCATGACGCCCATGTACTCTTTCATCTCGTCAAGCTCGTTCAGCACGTCGTTGATAGTGGCCTCCTTGGGAGCCTTGAGGACGCCCGACATCTCCAGAATCTTGATGACGTTGCCAGCTACGTCGACATATTTGCCCTGCACGATGTTGTTGAGGATGCTCAGACCCTGCATCTCGTACTCCATGATCATGGCGGCATCCTTGTCGATGTACTTCATGACCTGCACGGCATAACCGAAGCCCTTCACGGCATCGTTTAGGCCCTGCTTGTACTTCTTCTCGAACTCCTCCTCTTTTTTCTTGTTTTCCGCCGCAATCGACTTCTCCATCTTGTCGATATTGTAGTCGGTGATGACCTTCTTCTTGGTGTTGTCGTCTATGTCCACCCAGCCGTCGGCCTCATACTCGTTCTCGTTGTTGAACATCCTGTTGAGATCGTAGAAATAGTCCTCGGCCTCGGGGAATTCAAGGTCTTCGTCGGCGTCTTCCTTCCACTCGGGCTCTTCTTCGATGATTTCATCATCGCGGCCCAGGCTTTCGGGGGCATAGTTGCGCGAACTCGTCGCCTCGGGCGCGGGGTCTCCCCACGTCTCGACGAGGGCACCCTCGGCCAGCGTGACGCTGCCTAGGATGTTGTAGGTCTCTTCGGTAAGGCCGTTGTTGGGTACTGAGATCACGAGCTCACAGGTGGTGTCATCGACACGGGTCAGGGAGGTGACGCTACCACCCTCGAGTTCGCCCGCGAGGGTCACGTCATCGGCACTGATGCCATCGGCAAAGGTGCCGTTCACGGCCTGGAGGTTGATCGTGAGCGTGAAGTCCTCATCCTCGACCGCGATGAAGTCGAACCTCTGATCGAACGTGGCATGCCCGACGTTCGAGGTGGTGGTGACCTCGCCCACGGTTATGTCCGTGTCTGCGATGGCATCGATCGCGGCGTCCACGTCCTCGGAGGAGGTGTTCGCCTGGACGGTCACCACCAGACGGCCGTCATCGCCGGTCTGCACGTCGGTAACGGTGGCGTTCTCGCCAAAGTCGATGCTGTCGGCCGTGATGCTCTCGACGTCCATGCCGTCCACGTCTATCGGCATGGTGATGGTGTCGCCGTCGACGTCCATGCTCGTGAGATCGACCCAGACGTTGGGTACCTCGACGGGAATCGCCACGGACTGATCGAACGACCCACCCTCGAAAGCTCGGGCCGCCAGCGTGACGGTACCGTTCGTGAAGGTTGTGGAGATGTCGGACTCCAGCACGGGGGCTCCCTTGAGCGACAAAGTGAGCTGGTCGTCTGCCAGCGTCACGCCCTCAATCGTCATCTCCTTGAAGGAGCCGCCCAGCGAGACGTCGTCTGCCGACACGTCCTGAGACCAAGTGCCTTCCGCGAGGCTCAGGACGATATCGTTCGCCTCGCTCGTGGACGCCACGAACTCGGTCTCGGAGTTGACCTCGACGTCAGTGAACTCGATGGACACACGGCAGCACGCCCCGAGTTTATCGATATAGACGATGTAGGAATTCGTGAGCTCCGTCGCCGCATCCACGTCGGTAAAGCCAATCGTGATGGTGCCGCCCTCGTTCTCGAAGGAGGTAATCTCGGCCAGACGGTTCTCGTCCTCGATCTCGACGGTCGGCTCGCCATCCTCACCGATACCCGCGACGTACTCGTCCATATTCGTCACAACGACGTAGGCGACCTGAACGTCGTTCTGCTCGATGTCGTCGAAGGCAGCCTTGTCCTGGGCGTCGGTATCCTTGCTCACGGCCTCGGCCTCGTCGGCGGCCTCCAGCGCTGCCTCGTCCTCGACCTCCAGCGCGGCCTGCGCCTCCTCGTAGGCGGCCTTGGCCTCGTCGACCTTCGCCTGGGCCTCCTCGATAGCGCCCTGCTCGTCGGCGTCCTCCTCGATGTCCGCCTCCTGGGCGTCATCAAGGGCCTTCTGGGCGTCCGCCACGGCCTTGTTGGCCTCATCGAGGGCCTGCTCGGCGTCTGCCACGGTCTGGTCGTCCCCAACCTCGGCAACCGCCTGTGCGTCGTCGAGCGCGGCCTGGGCCTCATCGGCAGCCGCCTGGGCGTCCTGCAGCGCGGCTTCGGCGTCCGCCACGGCCTGTTCGTCAACGACTACGGACTCGTCGTCGGCAGTCGCCTGAAGCTCCTCGAGCTCCTTCTGCGCCTCCTCGTAGGCGGCCTTGGCCTCGTCAACGGCCTTCTGGGACTTGTCGTCCGACGCCTTGCCGTCATCCTCAGCGATGCCCTCGTCCTCGACAATACCCTTGTCATCAGCCTTGTCGTCGGAGGTCGTGGCGGTACCCGTGGACTTCGCCTCGCCCATCTCCTTCTTTGCTGTGGCAAGCTCCTCGTCGTTCAGTACGTAGAGGTCGCCCTCCGCGAAGCTGACCGTATAGGTGCCGTCCACGTTGTAGTCGAGCTGCTTGATGTTCTCCTCGCCGGCGCCATCTGCGAAGGTCAGGTCCTTGACGACCTCCTCGCCTTCCTCGTCCGTGACAGGCGCGGTCTTCGTCGCGCTCGAGCATGCCGAAAGCGGCGCCAAGGCCATGCTGAGCGACAGGACGGCCGCCAGCACGCGGCTCATGTGTGTGTGCTTCACCAACTTCTCCTTTCAGATCCCTTCTGAGTCCATACGTCGCGGTTCCAGTCGTCCGCATCGAGCTTCATCGACCTATGGCATACCCCCTTTCTTTGCATACGTTCCAGAGATTAAAAGTGATTCTGAAAACCAGAAATTAGTTATTTTTACTACCAAAATAAGCTTACCCACAGCATCTACACAATCTGCATAGGCTTACCGTCATCAATCTAAGACTCAGCGAAAAGCCGCTCCCCTCAGACGCGCTGGTGTGCCACCAGCTCGGCAAAGAGGCCCCCTCGGGCCAGCAGCTCATCGTAGGTGCCCTCCTCGCGAATCCTTCCCCCGTCCAGCACCACGATGCGATCGCAGTCCCTGATGGTCGAGAGGCGGTGCGCCACCACGATGCGCGTGCAGTCGAGATGCGCGAGGGACGCGGTCACGATGCCCTGCGTGATGTTGTCAAGCGCGCTCGTCGCCTCGTCGAACAGCAGGATGCTGGGTTTGCCGACCAAGGCCCGCGCGATGATGAGGCGTTGCCGCTGCCCGCCCGAGACGCTGCCGCTGCCCTCGCTGATGTAGGTGCGCATGCCCATGGGCATGCGGCGTATGTCGTCGGCGATGCCGGCCATCTCGGCGGCCTCCCAAGCCTCGTCCAAGCCGAGCCACGGAGCCGTCACGACGATGTTTGAGTATATGTCACCCGCAAAGAGCTTGTCGTCCTGCAACACGCACCCGAGGTTGGCACGCAGGGCACGTACGTCCATCTGGCCCATCTCGGTGCCATCGTAGTAGATACCACCGCTCTGGCAGGTCTCGAACCCCAGCAACAGGCGCAACAGCGTCGACTTGCCGCAACCCGTGGGTCCCACGATGCCCACGTACTCGCCCGGCATGATGGAGAGACTCAGGTCATCGAGTATGGCGGGGCCCTTCTCGTCGTAGCGAAACGTCACGTTGTCGATGTCGATGAGGCCCTCCAGCCGTCGGACGAGGCGCTTGCCGGGCCGCAGCTCCGACTCGCAGGCAAGGATGGGCTCGCCCATCTCGAGCATGGCCAGCAGCTGCGCATAGCTCGACGCGCAGCTGGTCACGGTCTGGACTCCCCCCATGACGAGCCCGAACGCCGACGAGAAGGCCGCGAACTCTGCGACGCCCAGCTGGGCCGAGTAGGCCACGGCACATGTCCAGAGCATCCCGGCGAGACGCACGACGTCGACCAGCTGGTCGCGCGCCACCAGGGGAAAGCGCAGGTCGAAGGTCGGGCCTGCCTGCCGGGAGTATGCTTCTAGCCATTGCGCGTAAGCACGCCGCTCGCTGCCGCTCACTCTGATCTGGCGCATGCCGTTGATCATGTCGAACACGAGGGCGTAGCTGCGCTCGCCGCCGGCAAGCTGGGCACGAATCAGCCGCGTCTCCTGACGGACCGACACGAGCAGAACGAGCAGCTGGAGCACGAAGGTCGCGACGAGGGGAAGGAGCAATCGACTCGATATCCAAAACACGGGCACCATGTACAGCAGGATGATGCCTATGGAGAGCACCCCACCGAATACCACCTCGCACAGCAGCGAGGGCACGGCGTTGAGCGCAGCCACGCACTGTGCCAGCCCTCCGGTGCTTCGGCACGCAAAGAACGAGGACGGGAGGTTGAGGACGCGGGCGAACACCGCGTTCTGCGCCACCACGTCGAGACGGCCGCGCACGCGCTCGCTCACGCCCATCCTCACGGAGCGCATGAGCCACGCACCAACGGCGCAGCTGATCAGGAGCGTGGCGAGCACGTAGAGCAGGGTCTCCTCACCCGAGGGCACGATGCTCGAGTAGGCGACCTTGGTGACGAGCGGCGTGAGCACGCCGATCGCGGCCACGCCGAGCGACGCCACAACCACGACGAACACGTCGCCCGCCGAGACGCTCTCGCAGAGGAAACGCAGGTAGTCGGCCTTCGTCATCGATCTCCGCGGCATCGGGCGGTAGAAGCAGTAGGCGTCGGGCTCGAACTGGTCGCAGTTCCGCTTGTCCACGACCATGGTGACCCCACTCGCGGGATCGACGAAGCTGTAGCCACCCAGCACCGTGGGAAACAGCGCCCGCAGCCCGCCACCCTCGCGCAAGGCCACGAGGAGCGGACCATCTCCGTCCTTCCACCAGCCTGCACCCAGCCTCACGTGACGCTTGGTGATGCCCGTGGGGCCCAGCACGTAGTCGATCTGCCGCACCGGGTCGTTGCTCGGACGGATGTCGCTCGGGGGCTTCTGGCCGAAATACCGCGCGATCAGCATCATCTGGCGCACGTCCTCCGAGAGCGCCACGTCCGTCACGTCCGCGTAGCCCTTGCGCCCGCTCACGACGTCGGCCAAGTCGTGCCATCCCTGCTCCACGGTGCGCTTGTCGGCGTCGTGCCGCGCCTTGAGGTGTTGACCATATGCGAGCATCGGCTACTCCATCATCACTAGAGCCTTGTACAGGCCATCCCGCCCATACAGCTCCTCATGCGTTCCACGCTCCACGATGCGCCCGTCGTCGACGACCAGGATCTCGTCGCAGTCGCGGACGGCGGACAGCCTGTGTGCCACGACCACGCAGGAGTTGCCCCTCCGGCGTATGTACTCCAGCACCTCGTGCTCGGTGACCGCGTCCAGGGCGGAGGTCGCCTCGTCGAGCACCAACGCCGTCGGGGCGCCCACCAGGGCACGGGCCAGCTCTATGCGCTGCCGCTGGCCGCCCGAGAGGTCGCGCCCGCCCTCCCGCAGCACGCGCTGGTACCCTCCCGCACGCGACACGATGTCGGTGTGGACGCCGGCGTCGTGGGCGGCGACGATCATCTCGTAGTCCTCCAGGGTCGTGTCCCACATCTTTATGTTGTTCTCTATCGTGTCGTTGAAGAGCGCCATATGCTGGTCGACGAGCGCCAGCGAGGACCTTAGCACCTCGGTCGGTATCTCTTCCATGCGCCGCCCGTCAAACAACACCTCGCCTTCCCACGGCTGGTACAGGCCGCATACAAGCTTGGCTATGGTGGACTTGCCCGACCCGGAGCCGCCGACCAAGGCGACGCTCTTCCCCGGCTCCACGACGAACGAGACGTCGCGCACCGTCGGCTCGGAAAGAGCCGAGTAGCCGAACGTCACGCCCCGGAGCTCGATACGCCCCGCGAGCTTTGCGGCATCCTCGTAGTCGAGCGGCACGCTCTCGCCCATGAGCGCCGGATCCTCGGGATAGCGCGTCACGTCCTCGATGCGCTCCATGGAGACCCGCATCTCCTGCAGGCTCTGCCCCGCCTCAATGAGTTGGTTGACGGGGTCGAGGAACGCCCCCATAAAGAGCTGGAACGACACGAGCAGGCCCGCCGAGAACTCGCCCTCCATGATCAACCACAAGCCGGCCAGGAGCACCGTGACGTTGGAGACCTCCTGCAGCAGCGAGGGCAGCGTCCCGATGAACTTGTTGAGCCTCGCAAAGCGAACCTGAGACTTGACGACCAGTGCCTGAAGGCCGCTCCAACGCTCGAAGTAGCCGTCCTCGGCACCGGACGCCTTGATGGTCTCTATCATGTCGATGCCCGACACCGTGGCCGAGTCGAGGCGCGCCCTGTCGCGTGCCTGGGCGGCGCCCACCTCGTTACGCCTCGCGGATATGACATACGCGACCAACAGGTTTGCAAGCGCCGTGAGGAGGCAGAGGATCGCGAGCGTCACGTTGTAGCGAATCATGACAAGGAGGTAGAACGCTATCAGGAGCAAGTTCAGAAGCGATGGGGCAAGGCGTCCGATGAGCGTCTGCGCGACGGCATCGTTTGCGCCCTGGCGGCTTGCGAGGTCGGCGGAGGAGCGCTGGGCAAAGAACCCCATCGGCATGCGCAGCACATGGCGCATGAACCTCGCACTCGCCGTCACGGCGACCTTGCCCGTCGCACGCCGTATGAGGACGCGGCTGACGAGCGAGGCAACGAGGGAAAAGGCGATCGTCGCGCCAAAGAGGGCAAAGATGCCTCGGGCCCAGGCGGTGCGTCCGTTGCCGAGCACCTCGTCGGTGAAGACCCGCACCAGGACCGGAATCAGCACACCCGCCAGGCCCGCGAACAGACCCGAGACCATGACGAGCGCGACGATCGCCCGCCGACCCTTGGTCCCGGTGGCCACGAACTCCGCTATGCCGACCCGCCTGCCACCCCGTCTGAAGCTCGTTCCCGGTTCCAGCTCGATACAGACTCCGGCATACGAGCGCAGGAAGTCATCCATCTCCACCCGCACGCGACCGATCGCCGGATCCACAAGATATGCGTAACGGCCCCTGAAGCCGCGCAACACCACGAAGTGGTCTAGGTTCCAGTGGATGATCGCCGGAAACGTCCCCGCCTCCTGCAGTCGCGCGACCGAGTAGCGCTTCGCCCGCCACCTCAGGCCATAGCCCTGCGCCGCGAGCACAATGTCGCGCGCGTTGCTTCCGTCACGGGAGACGCCGCACGCCACGCGCACCTCTTCGAGAGGCACCCAGCTGCCATAGTAGGCCAAAACCATCGTGAGGCAGGCGGCACCGCACTCCAACTGCTCCATCTGGAGAATGACGGGCACCTGCGGAAGCCTACGGAACATCTTGCGTCACCCGTTATCTCAGCAGGAATCGTATCGGGTGTACCTGACCCGTCACCACCGACACGTCGCAGGTCTGGTACAAGTTGGCCTCGAGGTCGTCATCCGGGACGATGGAGATGACCCATGAGTATTCCTGCTGCACGAGGCTCGATGAGACCCACTCGCTGTCAAACATCTCGGCAACCTCTCCCCTCGAAAGGGGCGTCGTGCTACATGAGATGACCTTCCCCTCGCATATGGCTCCGTCGGGCATGCGCATCACCGCACTATTGCCCACCAGACGCTCGCCATGGTAGCTCTTTGAGTCCACGAAGCAGTAGACGAAGACCCCAGCGCGTGAGTGCCGCGCGTCCAATCCGGAATCCGACGCATACTCTCGCGGCACGAGTGCCGAATCGTACACATAGCCGGAATAACCCACCGAGAGGGGCAGCCAACCAGTGAAACCCCATATCACGAGAGCCGCCGACACCATCGTGAGGGCAAAGATGAGTAGTCCCGATGCAGGACTGGCAACGTGTATGTACTCATCAAGATGCTCGCTCGAACTCAATCCATGCTCCGCATTTGCCCCGAGCACGCCTCTCTCACTCGAGTCTGCCATATCGGACCTCCCGCAGAGTCTCCGTCACGATTGGCGCGCGAAAAGGAGGGGGGTGCTCCTCCTCGCACGTGTCCAAAGAGTAGGAGCTAGAGTCCGAAGCGCCCGACGCCACTCACCTTATGAATTCCGCCGGCAATTGCCACCAGCCCATCAAGGGAGATGTCTTCCTCCTCCACCTCCGCGACTTCACGGCCCTCAGCCTTGCCAACGGTCGCCGGGATGACCTCGAAGCCGTCATCCCTTCCACTTGTACCCGATGTCTGTACCGCTTCCTTATCCATAAGCGCACCCACCTTTCAGTCACGTAACCACTGATTGGGCGTGAGTATAGCACAGCGACAGTGCGTTCGCCCAAACGTCGGAAATGCATCTAGGACGAACGAAGCGTGTTATCACGCCCCGGCCACCGGGGGCGGGCGGGTGTTCCGCTGGGGATACGCCAGTCGCTGGCCGTGCCGTGAAGAGTAACCGAAGCGTTGTTGCCGCTCGGCCCCGGACTCAGTGAGGCAATGGCCCGCATATGATATCGTTATAAATATCTATATGCCTCCCGACAAAGGAAGGAAGTGGTGTCCCATGATCAAGGGAAGAGGAGGGGTCCGAAAGTGCCTGTCGCTGCTCTTCAGCGCGTTGCTGTCTCTGCAGCTCCTCGGGGTTGACGCGCCCCGTGCACTGGCGGAGTCGCTTGAGGAGAAACCTCTGACGGTGCTGGGCGAGGAGGAGCCCCTGATCGAGGAAGAAGTCCTCACGGTGCAGGACGAGGATGGCAACACGGTGCTCAT
>ONMP01000110.1 GCA_900318935.1 uncultured Actinomycetes bacterium | reverse complement strand
TCTCGAGGACTGCGTTCAGGAGCGAGCTGGCAACGGTGACCTCGATCTGGTTCTCGCCAGGCTTGACCAGCGTGCTGACGTCGGCGTCGCCGCTGGCCTGGTCGACGGTCACCTCGGTGCCGTTGACCCTCACGCCGTAGGCGTCCTTCACATGGCCCATGTGCAGCCACGCGGCCTGGCCCTCGGCGAAGCCCTCGGGCATCTCGAACGTGGCGGTGTAGGTGCCCACGCCGGAGACATGCTCGAGCTTCTTGTCCAGCTTGTTCCAAGGCTTGAGCTCGTCGAGCTTGCCAACCTCGATGGCGGTCTTCTCGGTGTCGAGCACGGTGGCACCGGGCGTCCAGCTCTCCACGGAGAGATCCCAGCCGGAGAGCTCGACGGAGCCCTGCATCGGCGTGGCGGCCTCAGACTCGGCAGCAAGCTCGTCCGTGCTCAGCACGATGACGACGGAGTCGTTGGGGGCGATGGCCACGTCAACGGCCACGCCGCCGTCAACGGACTTCCAGCTCTCGGCAACCTTGGCCTCGCCGGTCCAGGCGTCGAGCACGTACGGGGTGCCTTCGCCCTTGAATGTGACGGTGGTCTCCACTGCCTTGGCGTCGTGAATCTCGCGGTACATGTCGGTGCCGGCGTAGTTGTACAGGAAGTAGTAGTCGCGGGCGTCGTCTGTGCGATGCGCGGCGAGCAGCGTCTGGCCGTCGTAGCTGGCAGCAGGGGCGACGTTGGCGTCGGCAAGCGCGCCGAGCACGTCGTCGACGGTGGCGACGGTCACCACGTTGTCGTGCGCGAGGAGCTTTTCCATTCCCTCGGCGATGTCGGCATCCTCCATCGAGGTGGTCGCTGTAGCTGTGTCACCGACGAACACGATAGGCAGGCCGGCCTCGGCGTACTCGTTCAGGCGGTCGACCACAGTAGAGGGAAGCGCGTCCTCCTGGTTGATGACGAGGGCCTTGTAGGCGGTGTCGTCTGCGTCAAGCACGCCGTCGGTCACGGCCATGTTGTCGAGCGCGAGGGTCGCGGGCGCCACGAAGTCATAGCTGTAGCCGGCCTGCTCGAGCGAGGTGGTGTCGAAGAGCTTGTCAGGACCCCAGAAGTCGATGATCTCGTAGTAGCTGTGGCGGTAGACGGCCACGTCCACCTTGGGCTGTCCCTGGCGCAGGACGTACTGGTTGCGCGCCACGAAGTCGAGGTAGGTCTTCGCGAACATCCAGTTGGGCTGGCGCTCGCCCCAGCTGTTGCACCAGCGGGAGCTCTCGAAGCCGCTGAAGCCGGGCCACTCCACACCGTCGACCGTGCCGCCGTCGTAGGCGCCCGAGTAGGGATAGCCGTGGAAGACAACCTGGTTGACGCCGCTCGCGAAGGCGCGCTGGTCGTGCCAGATGTGATCAAGGAAGGTCTGCTCGTAGTTGCCGGAGTTGAGCTCGCCATTGCCACGCGTGCCGTAGTTGCCGTCATCCTTCTTGGGGTTCCAGGTCTCGGTCCATTCGGCGGCCGTCTCCATGGAGTAGATCTCGCGGTCCATGGCATGGACGGCGCCCGCCTGCAGGCGGTAGAAGTCCATGTGGTCGTTGCCAAAGAGCGACTCGGTCTCGGGGATGTCGGGGTAGAGCGCCGTCTGGGCGACCTCCATGTCCTTGCCGTAGGAGGTCTGGTAGCGCAGTGTCACGCCGTTCTTGGCGGCCCACTCGGCGATGGGCTGCACGTGGTTGGCCTCGTAGAGCTCGGTCAGCAGCTCGCGCCAGTCGTTGAGCACCTGGCTGGAGTTCTTGTCGAAGGAAAACTCGGGTACGGGCTCGCCCATGTAGTTACCAGTGGCGCCCCAGTTGCCGTCCTCCCAGTTGCCACCCTCGTCGTAGATGGCGGGCAAGTACGGGGTCACGTCGTATCCAAAGCGCGCCTGGAAGGCGTCCTGGATGCCGTAGGTCCAGTCGGCCTGCGTCTCGAACTCGAGCGAGTCGACGAAGAGGCTGCGCACGCTCTTCCACGAATCACCGTAATATGGGATGAGGTTCTCGTCCCAGTAGCCGGTGAGGGCGTCGGCAGCCGCACGCGAGAAGTGGTCGAGCTGGATGTTGCCGTACTTGGTGTTGCCCGCGGGGTGCTGGTACCAGGCGTACACCAAGTAGGTGCCATCCTCATCGGGCGTGAAGGCAACGGACTTGGCGTCTCCATCCTCCTTGACGGTCGAGAGGTCGAGCGCCTTGGCGCTGTCCCACAACAGCGTCTTACCGTCGGCGTCGTAGCGCGCCACGGTCACGCCCACGAGCTCGACGGTGCCGTCCACAGCCGCCGCGTCATCGATGGCCTCCTGGTTGGCGGGCAGCTCGACAGTAGTCTCCTCGCCGGCCTTGCCCTCGACGTCCACGTGTGCGCCATCCATCTCCATCTGGGCTCCCTGCGCAGGGTCATCAGCGTCGGTGATGCCCGGAAGCGCCAGCGGCCACGCTGGGGTCATGGTGAAGTCAATGGTGAAGTCGTGTTTCCCGGCAACCTCCAGGATGTGCTTGGTGATGGCCTTCCACTCGTCGCTGCCCCAGTCGAGCTCGCCCTCGCCGTCGCCGCCGGCAGTGGACACAGGCACGATCTCGGCGCCGCCGAAACCTGCCTCGACCATGGACTCGATCTCGTGCTCGACCTCGTCCTTATCCATCTGCGACCCGGGCACCCACCAGCGCGTGAGTGGCCGGTCGCGCATGTCGGGCTCGGCGAAACGTCCCAGCAGCTCGTCGGCTCCAATCGAGGCCGTGGTGGCCTCGAATCCCTCCTGTACGACGGGTGTCTCAGCCTGCGTCGTGGGCACCGTTGTGGTGGCTCCTCCCTGCGTGTCGGCCGCCTGCTGCCCGCAGCCCGCGAGCGACAGGATGAGCGCCGCCGTAGCGAGCGTCGTTCCTACGATTCTCCCCTTCATGTTCCTCCCCTTCCACTTTCCTCCGGTCTTGGACGAAGCGGCACGACTCATCTCCCTATTTGCTTTTTTTCGTGACACTTCGTTCGTTTACTGCTAGAATACGAACGCATTGTTCGTTAAACAAGGTCACAATCGGTGCATAATCGAGGTAACGAACACTTTGGCCAACTTCGTACGTTTTCGCTCTTTCTGGGAGGGATGGCACATGGACAAGCGCGTGGAGCGCACAAGGCGTACGATACGAAATACGCTGCTCTCGCTCATGGGCGAGAAACCGGTGGAGCGCATCACCACCACCGAGCTCTGCCGCGAGGCGCACATCAACCGCAACACCTTCTACGCTCACTACTGCTCGCCGGAGGACGTGCTGCGCGAGATCGAGGACGAGCTCGTGGCAAACGTGGAGACGGAGCTGGGGAAGGGCTACAAGGAGGGTGAGGTCACCCTGACAATGAGCCGCCACGTTGCGAGACACCAGGAGCTCTACCGGGTGCTCTGGCGCTGCAAGAGCTCGCGACTCAAAGAGCGCGCCATCGACCTCGTCATCGGCAGGAGCCTGGGAGTGTGGCGGGGTGAGGGGCTAACCGCCCTCAGCGAGGGGGAGCTCTTCCTGCGCTACGCCGCACAGGGGTCGCTCGCCGTGGTGGAGCGCTGGCTCTACGACGGCTGCCGCGCGACACCCGAGGAAATCACCGAGCTGATCAACCGATTCACGCTCGAGGGCAAGCGCAGCCTCGACCCCGCATAGCCCGAAAGACGCGCTCCTTACATGCTGCACCCGCTTGGCATACGCCCGATGCGCAAGCCCGGCGCTTACCTGCGCGGCAAGAGGATCGCAGAATCGCAGAGCCGCAATGTAGGCTGACCGTTCACCGATTCGCCGCTCCCGTGGAATGGGCGTCGTATTGCTGGCTGGACCGATTCTTGGGAATCGGCTGGACTGGACATAAAAAAGTCGCCCTACCTGCGGCTGCATTACTTTCTCGGGTATTCTGCATTACCCAGATCAGGTTCGAGGGTCGCAGCCGCGATGGGCCACCTCTCAGCCGGCGTGCGCCTGCTCCCCTATTCGGTTGTCATTGTAGCGCAAGGATGACGAAATATGAGCGGCTCCCATGGTATCCTGTCAGGGGAGCCGAAAAATCAATCTGGAGGACCCAGTTCGCCGCACCATTACTCGAGGAGTCTGTTTATCCACTCGTCAATCTGTACGCTGTATCGGAATGTTCGAAGACCACGTGCCTACTGACGTCAGTGTCCTTCTCAAAGAAGCTCGGGATCTCCGTGCGGCAGTTCGAGGACGGTGTGGAGAGGTCACCCGAGCTGCTCGACAACATCGAGTGGCTTCACGGTTCACTAAACCTGGTCCCACACGCTCCTGACATAGGCCGATTCCTCGGGGTTGTTCTTGAGCATGTCAAGCTTCGTGTCAAGATCCGCATCCTCAATACGCTTTGCGTGGCGAAGCACCTTCTTTATGTACTGCTTGCGCGATTCCGTCAGCACGCCGCCGTTGATTCCCTCAAGGTCCTCATCGCTCAGTTCGCTTGCCAGCGTCTCGTGATCCATGGCGTCCATTCCTTTCGTTTGGCCAGGTTCGCTTTCTCGTAGGTGATACGCACGGGATGCCAAGTTGTCTCAGGCTTTAGTCGGGCATGCGGAAGCTTCAGGTATGGTTTTCATCGCCGCAAAGGCGCGAACGGGACAAACTCCCCCTTTGTCCCTTATATCTCTACTAGTTCGTACTCACGGCTACCCACACCAAGCTGCTCGGCTGCTTCGAGAACATGCTGCCCGTCAAGGCTCTCAATGCGTTCGATGAGATCCGCGCTGTCGTCGTCGCTGGCATAGACCAGATCGATGCACGCCTGGTCGAGTGCCACCGGGTCGGCGGAAGCCAAGATGCCGACGTCGGCCATCTTTGGCGGCGCCGGGCTGGGGTCGCAGTCACAGTCCACCGAGAGGTTGTTCATCACGTTCACGAACAGCATGTTGGGCTGGGACGCGAGCACGGCCTTACAAGCGTCCGCCATCGACTCTTGGAAGTCGGGCGTGGCCGCACTCGACCAGCTGGTTCGATTCTGTCCCGCCGAGTGGATGAGCAGCTTTCCCTCCCGTGACGCCATGCCGATGGAGATGTTCTTGAGCGCGCCGCCGAAACCCGCCATTGCGTGCCCCTTGAAATGGGAGAGGACTAGGAAGCCGTCGTAGTCAGAGAAGTGCGTGCCGACGAGGTTCTCGCTCAGATGGAGGCCGCCCTCGACAGGCAAGGAAAGCGACCCGTTCTCGTCCATGATCTGAAAGTCTGCGATGCCAGTGAACCCGTGGTCAGCCGCCACCTGGTAGTGCGCGTCAGTTGAGCTGCGACCGCCGCCGTAGGCCGTATTGCATTCCACAATCGTCCCGCCGACTGCGGAGACGAGACCCGAGATGAGGTCGGCCTTGAGATAGTGATCACCGCCTGGCTCGCCCGTCGAGAGCTTGACGCCGATCTTGCCAGAGAGCCCCTCGCCAATCGCGTCGAACACGGCCTGCAGCGCCGCGGGCTCAACCGCATGGACGAAGTAGACGGCGGGCACTTTTCCTGAGGTGTCGCCTGGGTTTGTCGTCGCCTCCCCCACCTCGTCGATAGGTTCGTTTGGAGTGGATACAGGCTCACCCTCAGAGGGCGACGGGCTGGCTCCGCACGCGGCAAGGCCCGACAACACCGCCATGCCACCGGCCACGGCAGTTGCGTTAACAAACGACCTTCTTGTCATGTGAGTCAGTCTGCAGGTATTCCTATCGAACCGTGTGCATCCCATGGTTGCCCATAACCTTTCTGACCAGAAACGAGTCGCGTTTACATACTACACGCGCAAGGCCTTCTTTACGCGCGTTCACTCTTCAATCTCAACCTAAGAGAATTGTGCAACTTAGACCATGCTTTAAGTCAAGTAACTATCTGTATATTGATACCCAATGCGCCAAGTGAAGAATCAGGGACCTCACATGCCAGCATGATGTTAGAATAAGCTAACTGCTAGACTCCAGAGAAACTGCCGTGGGCTCCAGGCATCGACAAAAACCCCAACCGCTCACCCACCAGGAGGTCTACCATGCCACGCACCGCACGCAAGCTGTTGGAGCAGAAGAAGTTCGACCCGCTCGTAGCTAGGCTGTCCGACATGTTGGGCACAGACGGAGCCGCAACGCTCTGGGTACGCGCCGAGCGGCGGCTGGACGGTATGCTCAGGACCACAGCGGAGCTCGGCAAGGCGGAGAGGATGCACGTCGAGGGCTTCATCATGCCCACGTGCGCCATCTACCAAGAGATGGCCGAGGAGATGGGCAAGGAGGAGGCACTCGCGCTCCTCATGGACTTCGCCCACTCCAACGCACTGGAAAGCCGCCGCTTCTTCGAGCGGCTGGTGAGCGCCCCCGGCGGGAAGGGACTCTTCCTGCGGGGCTTCGCCGCCCTGCAGCCACGCGCCTTTGGGGCGAGCGCCGGCTTCTCCGTCCGCAACACCTCCCACGACTGCTCCCACGCCCACTTCGACATCACGGAATGCCCCTACCGACGCGTGACGGCAGGGCTCGGCGTCCCCGAGCTCTGCAACCTTTTCTGCACCAACGACGACATCATCTACGGCGACCTGCCAGGCATCAAGTTCTCGCGCAAAGGTACGCTCGGACGCGGCAACGATGTATGCGACTTCGACGTGAGCCTAGCGAAGGGGACCACCGATGTGCCGTGCAGGTTGCTCGTCGTGGGGGTCGGCGTCATCGGAAGCTACCTCACGCAGGTGCTCTGCGAGGCCGGCCACGACGTGTGCGTGGTGGCCCGCGGCGGGTGGGCCGACACCATAGAACGAGACGGCCTGAGGATTCGCCATTACCTGCAACGCAAAGACACGACATGCCATCCGCGCGTGGTGCGAGAGCTGCCAACTGGCGAGCGCTTCGATGCGACCTTCGTGGTCATGCGGCAGGACCAGATGGTCGCACTCGCGCCAGAGCTCGCCGCCCTCGACACGGGCCTCGTGGTCTGCGTGGGCAACGACCTCAGAGTCGACGAGGTCGGGGCGGCCATCCGTGCCGACGGCTCGGGTCACGAGCGAGTACTCTTCGGCTTCCAGGGGACGGCAGGACACCGCGAAGCGGATCGCGCGGTCGTGGTCCGGCTCGGGGCTTGGCACCTCACCGTGGGTCCTGCCACGGGAGAGGTCTCCGAGCAGGACCGCGCACTCCTCGAGCGCATCTTCTGCGGCAGCTACCGGGCAAGCTTCGAGCACGACATGCGCTGGTGGCTTGTGTGCCATGCAGTTTCAGTACTGCCCTTCTGCTTCCTCGCCTACCGCCTGGACTGCGACCTGACCAAGGCAACGGCAGCAGACGTCACCCGGCTCACCGACGCGATGCTGGAGGGGTACGAGGTGGTGCTCGCCGCGGGCGGCATGATTCTGCCCGAGGGCGACGAGGACTTCCTCAGGCCCGGCCCCAAGCGCGTCGTGTGGGAGCTTGCCTTGCGCGCGATGGCAAAGACCGCCATCGGACGGCTCTGCGTGACCGACCACTGCAAGAACGCCGTCTCGGAGATGCGGGCGCTCGACGGGGACGTCAGCAAGCTCTTCTCGCAGGCGCCCGAGGTGGCGCATCCCACCTGGGACGCACTGCGCGCCGCCATGCCGAGCTGGGACGAGCTAGAGCGCGTCTGGCAGAGCTAAGAAGATGTCCGGTATCAGGCAATGACAATCACTCGTGTTCTCTCTCACGATACATTTCTACTCAGAACCCCCTCGTATGGCAAGAGACGCATGACCGCAAACCGCACGTCACCGCAGACGGCGTTACAGCGCAACGGGCAGCGGGGACCACTCGTACGTGCGCTTGTAGAGCCCCTCCGGGGCGATGTCAATGTCGCCGTCACGCCACGTGAGGACGCCGTGCTCCACGGAGAAGTCCTCGAAGACCTCGCGGTCGGCCAGCGGGGCGAACGCCTCGAACCCGAGCAGCTCGGTCGCGTCGAGCAGCCTCGTCTCGCCCGTCGAGAAGGTCACCAGCATGCACAGGTCGTCGACGATTCTCGCGGACTCGACCCTGAGGCCCCGCGTCGGCTCGCTCGCGTACACGTAGCCGTTGAACTCGAACATATCTTGAACCCCCCTTAGCGAAGCGGATCGATCCTGTCGAAGCGGCGGTTCGAGACCGTGAGGTTCCATGCCTGGTACAGCTCGTCCTCGTGTAGGATGAGCCACGCGGCGTCGTAGTACATGCGTATAATCAATCCGCGAAAACGGCTAATCTCTGGCATTTCGCACCCCTGTCCCATCGACCGCCGTCAATTATTGAACCAGTATAGCATTCCATGGTTGATAGGACTCCTTCAGAAGAGGGGCATCGACCGCGACGATCTGCCCCATCAATCGGCAACAGAATAGCGAATGAGATTACAGATTAAGTGTTGCATGTAGCGGTCAACTGATGCCCATCCCGTATCACTGACGCCATCTCCGAGACTGCGCTACGGTTCCACACGTCGTATGATGGAAGCAATGAATTCCTACAACCAGAGGAGCACGCCATGACCAACTCCGTCACCTTCCAAGACCAGCAGTTCATCCCCGTGGGCACGAGCGTAGGGCTCACCGAGCTCGACGGCGAGCAGCTCATCCGCGTGGTCAAGCCCGAAGAGAACACCGAGCCCGACGTGCCCACCTACGCGCGCCTCTTAGGCTCCGACTTCCACGACGGCACCATCGATGTCGACGTGCGCGCCCGCCTCATGCACTGGGCTGACGTCGACTGCCGCGGCTTCATCGGCATCGTCTTCCGCGCGAGCGAAGACAGCGACCGCTTCGAGAGCTTCTACGTGCGCCCGCGCAACGGCCGCAGCTGCACCGAGCCCCAGCGCCGCATCCACACGATGCAGTACTTCTCGTACCCCGGCTACACCTTCGCCTACTTCCGCGAGCGGGGCATCACCGACTACGAGGCCAAGGCCGACATCGAGATGGACGAGTGGATCCACATACGGGCCGAGGTCGCAGGCGCAAGCGCCAAGTTCTACGTGGACGACATGGACACCCCAGCGCTCGTGGTGGACGAGATGTTCGGGGGCGCCGACCTGCGCGGCGGCGTGGGCCTCTACGTGGACAACGGCACCGAGGGCAACTTCAAGAACCTCAACGTCATCTACGCGGACTAGGCATCCCACCTGCCTCACGGTCTCACAGTCAGTTGTCATGCGAGTCCGCGTGACAACACCCTACGTCCCCTGCCCCCAAAGATGAGTCAAGCAGGCATCGGCGCGGTCTGTTCCGCCAGTTTGACCATTGATACCAGGGCGAGCGCGTCGACGAGGCGCTGGCGCAGGCTGTCCCTCTAGTGGTACTCGATTCCCCGGTCGTGCTTGTACCCGGACTTGCGGGTTGGGCGTGGGGCTCGAGCGGCACCCGGCTTGACTCATCTTTGGGGGCAGGCCTACGTCCCCGTTGTCACGTTCGTCC
>ONMP01000007.1 GCA_900318935.1 uncultured Actinomycetes bacterium | reverse complement strand
GTGCGGACTTTGCACAGCAGGCCAGGGTGTGCTTCGACCGATGCGTGCGTGGCTTCAGGAACGACCGGGGCTGGAAGACGTTCGTCTCTGCGGCGCTCATCACCTTCCTCGTGGGGCTGGTTATGTCGGAGGACACCTTCGCTAATTATGGTGACACCAAGAACGGCTCCTTCGCCTTGGTGAGTGCGTGCATTTGGATAGGCATCTTCAACTCCATCCGAACCGTGTGTCGTGAGCGTGACATCGTCCGGCGAGAGTATCGAACGGGTCTTAACCTGCGCTCCTACATAGTTGCGCACTGGCTGTTTGAGGCGTGTCTGTGCGCTGCGGAGGCCCTGATCGTTACCGTTATCACGCGCATCATGTGTTTCGACCACTTCATCGAAGAGGGAGTGTTTCTGCCGCCGGTCTTGGAGGTATACGTGACGTTCTTTCTCGTGACCTTCTCGGCAGACGCGCTGGGGCTGCTCGTGTCGTCCATCGTATCGAGCGAGAACACGGCCATGACGGTAATGCCTTTTGTGCTCATCGTGCAGCTCGTGATGTCGGGAGCGATTTTCGAGCTGGAAGGCTTCCTCAAAGCCATATCGACCGTCACCATAAGCCGTTGGGGTCTCGCTGCCGTTTGCGCGAGCGCCCATGCCAACGAGATGTTTGACTCATATTTCTTTACCAAGGTTGAGGAGCAGGCATCCACTGTGGGCAACCTGCTCGGCCTGTGGCTCATTCTGCTGGCATTTGCCGTCATCTACGCCGTCCTCGCCGTCGTCGCTCTCTCCTTTGTAGACGAACGGTAAAGGCTGCACCTGCTGAAGGTTGGCCGCTTGACCGTCGCAAAAGTGTCCCGGGCTTGATGCACAATATCTGCGAGCGGTAATCTAATGGTCAATCGCTAGAAAGCTATGCCAGCCCTGCGGAGGTGGTTGTCGTGAAGCGTCTGCTTGCTCTGCTTATGAGTGTCGTCGTTGCATGGAGTTGTGCCGTTCCGATGGTTGCGCAGGCTGGTCCCGCCTTGCAGGTGGCAGGTGATCCATGGAAGGACTGGTTCATCCGAAGTCTGCTGACCGATGACGAAGAGCTGCGCCTGGAGGACGACTTCTATACGGCGGCAAACCGGAAGGGCATCCTTGCATACAATGCCCATCCCATGGATGTGTCCTCGGTTACCGAGGAACGGATGAACGAGATTGCCGACCAGGTGTTTGACCTGCTCATGGCTGAAGATGCGGGCAGTAGTGAGACCGCGCACGACTTCGAGTGTCTGCGTACCCTCTATGATCTCTACGCAGACTGGGACGCGCGTGACGCTGATGGCATCAAGCCCGTGGACGACATCATCGACCGCCTGTGTGACATCGAGACCCTCGACGAGTTTACAGATTGGTTGTGCTCAGATGACTTGAGGCTCTCCCTTGCGTGGCGCGAGAGTTCCGAATACAACCTGACCATCTCGCAGGGGCTCTCGCTCTTTAGCCTTGTGGCCTACAACGACGTGGACGCCGAGCAAGATGAGAAGGATGCGGGAAAGAAGGACGACGGGGAGTACGTCGTGGAAATCTACGAGCCCGACTATAAACTTGCGGCGTTTGGTCTGGATGACTCGGACGTTATCGTGCAGGGCAAGGCGGATTACGAGCGACTCGAGGAGGTGAAGCTGGCCTGCACCGACGTGGAGGTGGCCTACGAGATGCTTCGTTACTTCGGGTTTGACAGGCGCGATGCGGATGAGACGGCACAGGATGCCGCCTTGCTCGAAGCGGGACTTGCCGACACCGGGCAGGAAGGGAACGAGGATTCTTCCAGCGCTTTGGAGTTGGAGCAGTCCCTGACCTTCGATGAGCTTGCAAAGAAGTGCGAGGGCGGCTTTCCCCTCGATCGGATTCTCGCTGCCTGGGGCTATGATGATGCAGAGGAGTATTTGGTAGAAGATACCGAGTGGCTTGACCGTCTCAATGGGCTGTACATTGAGGACAATCTCGACGCACTCGTGTCTCATGCGCTTGCGAGCATCGCTCTCGAAAGCGCCACGCTGCTTGATTACGAGGCCTCTTGTCTGCGCGGCGAAGTGGATGGAAGCCGCTACTATTCAAAGGCGATAGCCGAGGCTTTGGAGGAAGGATGCACTGACGGCTCGGACGAGGTTGACTACAGCGACGCGAGCGACGAGGATTGGGCGCTGTGGTATCAGCGCGAAGCGTGCAACTACCTGCGGGAAGTGGCACCGACGAGCTTTGGCAAGGCGTACGTTGAAACGTATTATGACGCTTCGGTCGGGCGTGAGGTCGAGCGCATGGTGCGTGATTATCTCGAAGTGTACGAGGATATGCTTGGCAAGGAGGATTGGCTGTCAAAGGAGACGCGTGAGGCGGCCATACGCAAGCTACGCACCATGAGTGTCAAGGTTGGCCATCCGAAGACGTGGCCAGACACTAGCGGGGTGAAGCTGCGCTCGCATGACGAGGGAGGGACACTCTTTTCTGAGACGAGGCGCATGGCGGAGTATGACTTGGAGCAGGAGCTGTATTTGCTGCGCCACCCTGACGAGGGGGAATACTGGCATGACTGCACGGACGTGAATGCCTACTACGACGTGGCTACCAACTCGGTGAGTATCGGCGTGGGGATAATGGGTGGTGCGTATTGGCCTAAGGATGGGACGTACGAGCAGAAGCTTGCGGGATTGGGTACGACCATCGGGCATGAGATAACTCATGCGTTTGACGACCAAGGAGCGTACTTCGACGAATACGGGAACTTCGAGCAATGGTGGACGGACAAGGACCTTGCCGCCTTTGAGAAGAAGGTCGAAAGCGTCGCGCATTGCTTCGACGCCATCGATCCTATAGGGAGGGGCTGCTATGATGGGATGACCGTCTGTGGCGAGGCCATTGCTGACATGGGCGGACTCAAGGCGAGCATGCTCGTCGCCGCGGGCGAGAAGGGCTTCGACTACGATGCATTCTTCCGTGCGTATGCGCACAGCTGGTTGAGTGTCAGGAGTGTTGCCGATGTAGAGAACCGTATGGCGACGGATACTCATCCGCTCGACAACCATCGCGTCAACGTTCCTCTGCGTGAATTGGACGAGTTCTACCAAACGTATTCCATCAAGCGCAACGATGGCATGTGGCTTGACCCCAAGGATCGCATTTCGGTGTGGTAGGCGCGTTCATTGCGGTTGGCACGCTCTATTGATGGGCGTTCTTGGCGACCTCGATGTTGCGGCGGACGATGCCTTTGTCGATATTTGTGAGGCCGGTTCCGGGTACGTCGACGCGCAGCTCGTCGTTGGGTGAGAGTTCCAAGTGGAAGTCCTGTCGGTTCATTGCGGTCGGAGCAAGAAGGGCTGCCTCAACCGCAGCGTCAAGCCATGCAGGCTTGTCTGCTCCGGGCTCGATGGTGACGATGTCGGACGCCTGCTTGGACTTGCGCGGCTTTCCTTGTGTGGCGCCGTATCCCACGGCCATGACGACGCGAGCCTCGTTTCCGGGCGGGCAGACCGCATGGCATTTCTTGCGCGAAAAGAGCGCGACCCAGCAGGTGTTGAGACCCAGCTTTTGTGCCTCGAGCACGATGTGTTGGCCCCAGTAGCCGATGGCCTCGTCCTGGTCTTTCTTGTGCGCGACGAACGCAATGAGGGTCCTGCAGCCCCGAATGAGCCCGAAGCGTGCGACGAGGTCAAAGGCCTCGGGGTTGTCTTGCAAGAGTTGGATGTTGAGGCCACTCTCTTTCGCGACTCCCTCCACGAGGGCTTGCAGCTGGCAAAGAACCTCTGGCTCGATGGGTTTGTCCAGGTACTCGCGCACGGAGTGCCGCGTGCGCAGGGCTTCCATATCGTTCATGCGATTGCCTTTCGCTCATTGGGCCGTGATGGGTTGCGCACCACTATAGCCTATCGGGATATGATTGGCTTCTTCGCAAGGTGGTCTAGGTTGCTTATACTTCGGATGTGCGGCGAATGTGGGGAGGGGATGTCGGTGCGTCAAGACGAGCGGACAATCGTAACGGTGCTGGTGGACAACGCCGAAGCCGAGGGGCTGTGCAGCGAGTGGGGGCTCTCCTTGCTCGTGCACACGCCTAAGGCGCGGGTGCTGCTCGACTTCGGACAGACGGATGCCTTCGCGCTCAACGCTGACGCGCTGGGCGCTGATTTGCGCGAGGTAGACTGTGCCGTGCTCAGCCATGCCCACTACGATCATGCGGACGGCATGGGAGCGTTCTTTGAGCGCAACGAACACGCGCTGCTGTATCTGAGTGATGCTTGTGCCGAGAGCTGCTGGTCTACTGGGGGCGGTTCGGCTGAGACACACTACATCGGTATTCGGCCTGGGCTGCTTGCGCGGTGGGCTGATCGGCTATGCTTTGCTCCGCATGACCGTGTGAGCTCCGTAGCCCCTGGGGTGCATCTGGTGCCGCATGCGACGCCTGGTCTTGAGGATGTGGGTGCAGATGCGGGGATGTGGCTGCGCGATGGCGATGCTTGGATGCCCGATTCCTTTGCCCACGAACTGACCCTGGTTGTGGAACTGGGTATCGCGCCTGATGGGGACTTGCTGGTGCTCAACAGCTGCTCTCATGCGGGTATTGGGGTGATTGTCGGCGAGGTCAGAGCGGCGTTCCCAGGAAGGCGGATTGCGGCATATGTGGGAGGACTGCACCTCTTTCGGGCTGACGACAAAGAGGTGGTCGAGGTCGCACGGGCTGTTCGTGAGGCGGGCATAGGGCAGCTCTGGTGCGGTCACTGCACGGGCGAGAGGGCAATCGAACTGCTCAGGTGTGAGCTACCTGGGCGTATCTCGACGCTGCGGCCGGGACTTTCGTTTGAGGTGTGTACGGCCCAGAGCCTGTAGGGGTGAAGCGGAATCATTTGTATGTTTTATTCGGGATCGGATGGTTGCACATGAAGATACGGCAGATTTTGCCCACTGACGATAGTTGCTTGGCGCAGATCGTACGCTCTAGCCTGCGGAGCAAGGGGCTGGACATACCTGGGACGGCGTACTTCGATCCTGAGCTCGATCACCTGAGTTCCTACTACCTTGCTGATCCCGGTTCGCGGTGCTATCTGGTCGTAGAGGATGAAGAAGGTCTCGTGGCAGGCGGCGTGGGTCTTGCGCGTCTACCTTGGGATTCTGTATGCGCTGAGGTTCAAAAGCTCTATCTCGCTGATCGGGTGAAGGGTCGTGGCTTGGGGCGTGTACTAATGGAGGTCCTCGAGCGCGAGGCACGCGCAATGGGTTTCTCTTCTCTGTACTTGGAGACGCACTCAACTCTGAGAACCGCCGTCGCCCTCTATCGGAGCATGGGATATGTGGAAGTCGAGCGACCGGAGGGTGCCATACACTCTGCGATGGATTGCTTCATGCGCAAGGAGCTTGCAGCGGTTCCCGAATGAGCGTGCGATAGCTGGCTTGACAGACTCAATCCAGCGCAGAGCGCATCTCCAGAATCAAGGCGAGAACGCGACGGGCACATAAACGCAGCTCTTCGAGGGTGATGCCGTCTGGTTTACCGAGCGTTTCGAGCAGGCTTCGGTCGACGCGGTAGCCGCGTGCGACCCGGCTCATGTTGCCGGGCATGAGCACGTCTACGCCAGCTCGTACGCGATAGGCGTTGTCGCGCAGTGCGGGGAACTCGGGGCTTTGAGCGCGTCGCATCCACCAGTCGGTAATGACCACGCCCGTGAAGCCCCATTCGTCACGAAGCACAGTAGTGGCGAGGTCGAAGTTGTAGTGCGACCACACGCCGTTGATTTTGTTGTAGCTGGTCATGATAAGACGCGGGCGTGCGTCACGTACGCAGATCTGGAAGGGACGTAGGTAGACCTCGCGAAGGGTTCGCTCGTCAAGGCGCACATCGAGGGTGTTTCGCCCGCGTTCTTGGTTGTTGGCTGCGAAGTGTTTTGGGCAGGCATCGGTGCCGCCCGCGCGGAGTCCCTGCACGACGGCTGTTGCCATGTGTCCAGTGAGAATGGGGTCTTCGGAGAAGTACTCGAAGTTGCGACCGCAGAGGGGGCTGCGCTGCAGGTTCATGCCGGGGGTGAGCAGTACGTTCACGCCGGCATCGCTGACCTCAATGCCGACCTGCTCATAGAGGTCGCGCACGAGTTTAACATCCCAGGTGCTCGCGAGGGCCGTAGCGCAGGGCACGAGCGAACAAGGTTGGGCGAGCCGTGCGCCGGAAGGTCCGTCAGCGCAGATGACCGTCGAGATTCCTCGTTGCTCTAATGAGGGCGTGATTCCGCCAAAAGCTCCGGCGTTGCCAGCGGGACCCAATGGGGAGTTCATCGTACCAGCCCCGCGCGTGAGCGCCTCCAGCTCGTTCGTGGAAAGCTGTGCCACGAAGTCATCGAGCGTGGCGTGACCCGCGGTGACATCGGCGAAGACCACGTCTGTATGAGCGTCCGTGGAGTCTGGACGTCCTTCGTGCTGGTTTTCGTCTGCCAAGAGTCCTTGCAGGTGGCGAAGGATACGTGCTCGCAGGTTATCTCCATCCGTGCTGATCGACTCAAGTGTGCCGAATGTCAGGTCTTTCTCGAGCGCTACCTTGCCAACGACTGTATCGTCAGCGCGCCAGAAGTACGTTCCCGCTTCGAGGACAAAGGCGTGACAGTCCGAATCGAAGCAGGCGATGTCCACGAGCGGCACATGCAATTCGATCTCTTCGCTTGCGCCGGGTGCGAGCTCTGACGTCTTTGCAAAGGCGGCCAAGAGGAGCAGGGGCTTCTTGATGTCGCCACGCGGAGGTTCGCACCACAGCGGTATGACGCTGTGTCCCGGTCGTGTGCCCGTGTTTGTCACGCGTACGATGGCGTGCAGTTCTTTTTCGCCTGCGTGCTCGGAATCGGCAACGGTCTCGTCGGGGCTGGTTAGTTCGCAAGAGATGCCCTCCACGGAGAAGCTCGTGTACGAGAGGCCATGTCCCAAGGGGTAGCGTATCTCGCGGGGAGCGTAGGTGCTGAGATATCGGTAGCCCACGAACACGCCCTCGGGGTACTCTTGGCGCGGCGTCGTCCCGAAGGTCTGGCTGCTGGGATGCCCTTCAAGCGTGCGTGCGATGGCGCAGGTGAGTCTTCCGCTGGGGTTGACACGGCCATAGAGCACGTCGGCTACGGCGTGGCCCGCTTCCATACCGCCGGGCCATGCGAAGAGGACGGCAGAGATCTTCTCTGCATGGTCGTCGAGCCATGCAAGGTCGATGACGTTGCAGGTGTCGAGGATGACCACCGTGTGCTCGAACGCCTCGCAGACCGCGTCGAGCATCGCACGTTCGTCTTCGCGCAGATAGTAGCTGCCAGGGGTGGGCGTGAGGTCCTGGTCCTCTCCCGCGCATCGTCCGATCACGACCACGGCGATTTCCGCGTCAGCGGCTGCTGCTTGCGCGAGTTCGCGCGAGACGGGCATTTCGGGGAGGCTCTGGGGCCAGTGTCCCCAGAATCCTGGGTCGGCGGCATGCGCGGGTTCGGCGCACCACGTGCGATAGACGTTGGCGAGTACGTGGTCATAGCGGACACCCACGTCGTCGAGACCGTCGATGAGGTTGGTGAGGTAAGGCGCGTTCACGTCACCGCCGCTGCCGTTGCCGACGTGTACCCAATCGAGCTGCCTGCGGCCAAAGACGGCGATTGGCGTGGTGGGGTCGAGTGGTAGTGTGCCGTCGTTTTCTAGCAAGACGCATCCTTCGGCGGCGGCTCGGCGTGCGAGAGTGGACATGCCCTCCGCGACGTCCGCCTCGCCCGAGGCCTCAACAGAGTCCTGTGCGAGAGAGCTCCCCGTGAAAGCTCCTATGATTGCCCGTGCCACCATACCCGCATATCTCGGAATGAGCGTCATTTTTCCTCCTTGGGGGGACTGTTCCCCCAGTACCCCCCGGTACCTAGGTCTCTACTTACAGAGCATGTCGCCGTCGTGCAACTCAAAGGGCGTCTCGAAGCGGTACTGCCGCATGTTCTCAGCGAGGCGATCGACCGCTTGCCAGCCATCGTCGTCCAGTCGTTCGACCTCGCCGAGCACGAACGAGCGGAGCGGCTGGCGTGGTGCCAGGACGGTGATCCTGTCGCCGGGATTTGCTCGGTTTCGGCAGGTCACCGTGGTGATCCAACCGTCGCCCCGTCGCTCGCAAACATCTGCGACCGCGACGAGTAGTCGCTCGCGCGCGTATTCGGCGTGCCCGGGGTTTTGCGTGGGCTTACCATAGAAGAATCCCGTCGAGAAGGGCCTGTGGCTCGTGGCCTCCAGCTCGCCCATCCATGCGCTCGCGGGCTCGCCGTCGAGCACGTGACGGTAGGCGTTCGTGACGGCAGCGACGTAATAGGCGCCCTTGTTGCGTCCCTCGATTTTGAACGAGGACACGCCCGCGTCGGCCAACTCGTCCAGGTGGTCGAGCATGCAGAGGTCGTTGGCGGAAAGCAAGTAGCTGCCCCTTGAGTCGGCCTCCAGGGGCATGGGTTGGTTGGGACGTGTCTCTTCCGTGATGGTCCATGTCCATCGGCAGGGTTGCGTGCAGCTCCCGCACGAGGCCGAGCGCTCGGGTCCTACCAAGGCGCTCGAGAGCAGGCAACGTCCCGAGACGGCCATACACATCGAACCATGCACGAAGGCCTCAAGTTCCACGGCATCTCCCACCCGCCGGTGTAGCTCGGCGATGCGTTCCAACGTCAGCTCCCGGGCTAGTACGATGCGCGATGCGCCGAGGCGGGCATATGCGAGCGCGGCTTCGGCGTTGGCGACCGACGCTTGGGTCGAGACGTGTATCGCGACATGCGGCGCATACCGTTGAAGGAGTGCGAGTGCACCGAAATCGGCGACGATGGCCGCGTCCACACCCAGATCCTCAAGCAGCTCAAGGTAGGCGGGAAGCTCGTCCATGTCTTCGTCAAACATCAGGGTGTTTATGGTCACGTGTATGGCAACGCCTCGCTCGTGTGCGTAGGCGGTTGCCCAAGCGAGGTCCTCATCGTTGAAGTTGTCCGCGCGGGCGCGCATGCCCCAACGCCGTCCTGCGAGATAGACCGCATCCGCACCGAAGCGAATGGCGGCGCGCAACTGCTCTGGCCCACCGGCAGGTGCGAGCAACTCGGGCGTGGTATGCGTGTCCATGGGCGCTCCTTTCGCGTGACTCGTTTCAGATGGTAGCATGCGGGGATTTGGTTGGCGCGGGATAACCTGACGTATACTGTGCGCCGCAAATGTGAGTGACAAAAAGACATAATCGGAAGGAAGACGCATGGCAGGATTTGACGAGCTGGGCCTGAGCGAAGCGGCGCTCGCAGCGGTGGACGAGTTGGGCTACGAGGAGCCGACGCCCGTGCAGGAGCAGGCGATACCCGCCGTGCTTGCGGGTCGCGACGTGATGGCCGCGGCCCAGACGGGTACGGGCAAGACTGCGGCGTTTTTGCTTCCGACGATGAAGGGACTGGGTCGCGTGCGTCGGCACGAGGGTCCAAGCATGCTGGTGGTCACACCGACGCGCGAGCTTGCCCAGCAGATCCAAGAGGTTGCGCAGGTGGTATGCGCCCATACGCATCAGCGCTGCGCCAGCGTGGTGGGTGGCGTGAGCTACGAACCGCAGCGCGAAGCCCTCGATCGCGGATGCGACCTGCTCGTGGCGACGCCGGGGCGGTTGCTCGACCTCATGGGGGATGGCAGCTGCGACCTTTCGGGCGTGCGGGTGCTCGTGCTCGACGAGGCGGACCGCATGCTTGACATGGGATTCTTGCCTGACATGCGTCGCATCGTGAGGGCTTGCCCCGACGATCGTCAGACGCTGCTCTTTTCCGCGACGCTTTCGGACGACGTGCTCAAGAATGTCGGTCCGCTCGTACACGACCCGGTGCGTGTGGAGATAGCCCCCAAGGGGACGACCGCCGAGACCGTTGAGCAGTACGTGCTGGGCGTCTCGGCCGAGGCAAAGAAGCGCGTGCTCGTGGAGCTGTTGCGTCGCGAGGGTTCCGACAGGGTGATCGTCTTTACCCGTGGCAAACATCGTGCGGACCACCTGTGTCGCATCCTTCGCAAGAAGGGTTTTTCGGCGGCGCCCATTCATGGCAACCGCACGCAGAACCAGCGCGCCCGGGCACTTGCGCAGTTCTCGGCGGGCGAGGTCGGAGTACTCGTGGCGACTGACGTGCTCGCGCGTGGCATCGACATCTCCGAGGTCGCATACGTGGTGAACGTGGACGTGCCGCACGAGGCGGAGAGCTACATCCATCGCATCGGGCGTACCGGACGTGCTGGCGAGCGCGGGTGGGCGCTCATGTTTGTGGATGCGGACGAGTACGAGGACCTGCGCGCCATCGAGCGGCTCATGGGGGCGACGATTGCCGACTACCCGCGCGCTGAGGGCTTTGACGTGGGCGAGCATCCCGCCACGCTCGATCCGACTCGAGGCGAAGAGGAGCGTAACGCGCGAGGTGGCAGGCGCAGACGTCGCCGCAGGTCGCGCACTCGTGCGTCACAGTAAGGGATAGGCAATCATTCTGGGATGCCGCTTCCCCTCACGCGCCGACGTGCTCGCAGACGACGGCCACGCGCTTGCCGCAGAATGCCAGGCCCCAGCGCACAAGGGCTGCGCCGGCTAGTCCGTGGCCGTATTGCATGCGATTGGCCTGGGCGAGCGCCACGTCACGAGCACATGCGGTGAGCGCGCCCTGCGTCTCGGCACCCTTGTCGACCTTGAGTTCCATGGCGTGTGCCGAGAGTCGGCTCGTCTTTGCGGGCAGGGGTTCTAACAGTACGTCGCAGCGACCGTCTCCGCTCTCGCGGTCCGAGGTGGCGGGACGATAGCCGTCCACGGCATAGAGCAGTGCAAGTAGCAGGACGTGATAGCCGCCCTCGTTGGTGAGGTCGTGGTAGGAGGGGGAGTCGAGCAGGATTTGGCGCAGGGCGGATTGCACGGCCGTCGCATCGATTGCGATGATGGCACGGTGCAATGCGTGCAGCGTCGCGCTGCCGCCCGCGAGCGTGCTGGCGCGACCGACGAGTTCCTTGGAGAAGAGCTTGCCCACCTCGAGGTTGGGTATGCGCAGCCTGCGCGGCAGCTCGTCGTCGTTCGGCATGCCCGTGTCGTTGGTGGTGACGTAGCCTGACTGGTAGAGCTGCGCCCACACGGCCTCGGGATTCTGCGTCAGATCGTCAAAGACGGTGCGCAGGTCGAGCGGCTTCGTGATCGTTCCCCCGCCTGCAAGTGCCGCGAGCTCGACTGTCTGCGACACGCCAGCGTGTCGTATGAGGTCGACGACGATGCCGTTGCGGCTGGTGTTGGTCCAGTAGGGTTGGGCGACGCCGCCGTAGAGATAGTTGAGCACGGACCAAGGGTTGTACACCTCTGCGTTCCCAAATCGGTAGCCGTCGTACCACTCGGCCATCTCACCGACCTTATCCGTCCTGTCCATGTATGCCGCAAGCGCTTGGACCTCCTCCGTCGTGAAGCCGATGGCCTCGGCGTGGTCCTCGTCGAGTGTCGTATCGAACCTCACGTTGTTGAGTTCGGAGAAGATGGACTCTTGGGAGACGCGCAACACGCCCGTAAGCGCAGCGCAGTAGAGGCTGGTCGTACCCTTGAGCGCGTCGGAGAGCCAGGAGCGGTAGAAGTCCAGCACCTTGCTGCGAAATCCGTGTATGTGCGCATCGTTGACGGGGGTGTCGTACTCATCGATGAGGATGACCGTCTTAGTATCATAGTGCTTGGCGAGCTGTCGCGAGAGGGTCGCGAGGGAGGCTGCGAGCTCTTGGGGCTTTGCCTCCTCGGCGGCGATGCGCTCGAAGCGTTCCTTCTCGAACGACATGAGCCTAGGACTTTGCAGGAGATATGCGTGACGCACGTACTCCTGTGCCATAGCCCCGGCAATCTTTGCGATGCTGTCTTCGTAGGAATTGGCGCCGCAGCTGGCAAGGTTGAGGTAGATGACGGGATGAGCGCAGTTGTGCGTCATGTAGTAGGGGTCATCCGATTCGCTGATCGCAAGCCCGTCGAAGAAACCATGTCTGTCGGGCACGAACCCCTCCATTGGTGCCTCAAAGAAGCACTGGAGCATGCGCAAGAAGGTTGACTTGCCGAAACGGCGTGGTCGGCAATAGAGTGTGACGCCGCGCCGATCGACAAGCTCCCTCACTGCGAGCGATTTGTCTACGTAGGTGAATCCAGTCAGCACGTCCTCAAAGCTCTCGATGCCTACAGGCAGCTGCTTTCTGCCCATCCGGTCAACGATGCGCGGCTTGCCCGTTGCATATACTGATCCGTTGCACATGGCGCCCCTCTCCCTTTGTCTGTGTCCCATTCTACCCGAGCGCGGCGTTGACCGCTCACGGTTCGAGGCGTCGAACATCCAAGCCCGTCGTTATCGTTAAGGCGCTTGTGTGAGGTAAGCCTTGCGCAGGGCTTCGGGCATGCAGGCAAACATGCGCTTGGTGTCTCGTGTGGCCATGCACCCTTCCCTTCCCATCTCTGCGTATCGTTGACGTGCGGGAGAAGCGCCTTTCGATACGCACGACCGTACATATATATGAACTGTACGGACAATTATGCCTCAGTCAGCGGTACAGTGACTTTGAGAGCGATCTGATGGGAATTCGCCATACGCTTGGGAAGAATTCCGGCAGCGAGTGAAAGGAACCAAACATGAACCGAGTTTGTCAGATCTTGGGAATCACCAAGCCCGTCGTGCAGGCGCCGATGCTGTGGATCACGAGCCCCGAGCTGGTGGCGGCCGTGAGCAATGCGGGTGGCTTGGGCGTGCTGGGTTTCAACGCGGGTACCGACGTACGTCGCGACACCGCAGAGGAGACGGCCGCCGACATGCGCGCCGCCATCCGTCGCACCAAGGAGCTTACCGACAAGCCCTTCGGCATCGACATCGTTCCGGCCTCAGCTGACGCCGCTGGCTTCTCCACCGGTATTGTGGACATCATGCGCGAGGAGGGCGTAAAGATCATGGTGCTCGCAGGCGAATCGTTCCAAGAGAGTGACGTCGTACCCTTCAAGGAAGAAGGCTTCACCATCATCGCGCGTCAGCTCAATCCCAGCATCCGCGATTCCAAGCAGCTCGAGGCCTGGGGCGTGGATATCATCGTCGCTACGGGTTGTGACGAGGGCGGCTGCATGCCGTGTGGGTCTACTGGCACTATGATGCAGGTCGCGCTTCTTGCCGATGCGGTCGAGATCCCCGTGCTTGCCGCCGGTGGCATCATCAACGAGAAGTTCGCCCGCGCGAGTGCCATTCTTGGTGCCGAAGGCGCCTTTGCTGGTACGCGTTTCATTCTCTCGAAGGAGTGCCGTGCTGCTGAGGCGACCAAGAGGGATCTCCTTGAGACGCCGCAGGACGACTTTGTCATCTTTACCCAGTGGGGTGGCACGTCGAAGTGGCGCAGCACCCCAAACCCCGTGGTGCTAGCGGCTGTCGAGGCAAACAAGGCTGGCAACCTTGATCCGGCGCAGGGTAGCTACTACGAGAGCGAGCTCAAAGGCAACCTCGACGCGGGTGTCAACTCAGGCAACAGCGTGACCTCGCTGATTCGCTCCATCGATAGCTGTGCCGACATCGTCGCAGACCTCGCGCGCGGCTACGAGTAAAACGGGCATCTTGCGCGGTGTGTCGACATGCATTATGTCTCTGTGATGTGACAGGAGTGTGCGCGCGTCTTTGGGTCGTAGGTGATTCCGACGAGCAGGATGGGTCCACCCCAGTCGCGCAATGCCTTCGCGTAGTCCCTCTCGAGTACCTGCTCTAGCGCGACGGTGGGCTTGCGATTCCACTTGAGCTCTACGAGCAGGGCGGGAGAGGGGTCGCCCCGACGAGGGATGTAAGCGATATCGGCGATGCCCCGTCCCGAGGGAAATTCCTGCACCTGCACGTAATGGTCGGCCGCTGCGATGTAGGCTGCCCTCACCACCGCTCGCAGGGCCTGCTCGTTGTTGTAGAACTGGTGGGCGCATCCTCCGTCGTGGGCGGCAGCAATGGCTTCAGCTACGCCGCCTTCGTCAAGGTCCCAGGTAGCCTCGAGGAGCGCCTCGCTGTCGCGCACGATGCGGGCGACTCCGGCGTGTCGGCTGCGACCGAGAGCGCGCCGCAGCTCCGCGCGCACCTCTTCGTTGGGAACTCGTGCAGTCTGTGTCTGTGCGTCGTAGGCTAGGTAGCCCAGATGGCAGAGCAGTGTAAGTGCATCATCTCGGCTTGCCACCTCGTGCAAGTCGTTCTCGAAGGTTCCGGTGTCCACGCGAACGGCCGCTCCGCCCACCGCTTGCACAACCGCTTGCTGCAGCCCATCGAAGTCGAGGTCCACGTAGGAGAGGAGGGACCTGAATGTCTCGGAGTCGGTCCAATAGCTGCCCACCTCGCGATTTGCACAGGCTTTGGCCACCGAGTACGGAGCATAGCACCTGACCGTGACGCGTTCACTTGCCTTTTCGTCGAAGTAGCCCAGCTCGTAGCCGTCGTACCAACGTCGTAGCTCAGCCATATTCATGCCGCTCTTCGTCGCAAGCTCGCCCACCTCCTCCTCGGTGAAGCCGACATGAGGAGCGTAGGCGTATGGGTGCAGGAAGGTGTACTCCCAGAAATCGCTGAGTGCTGATTGCGTGCCATAGCGCACGATGGGGAGAATCCCTGTCATGTAGCATGCGGCGATGGCTTCGTCCGTGAAGGTGAAGTTCTTGAAGAGGAGTCTGAGGAGGTAGATCCAAGCCTCCTGCGATCCCTTGGCGCGTATTTCCCGTAGTGGCGCGTCCCACTCGTCGATAACGAAGATGAACTTCTTGTGCGTGGTGTTGACCACGTCGGCAAGGGTGGAGACGAGCGTGAGGGCTTCGGTATCTGCTCTGGTTGCAGCCGTGCTGGGCAATAACTGCCGTAATTCTGCCAGCAGCGCTCGTGCAACGCTGGCTGCTACGTCCGATACTCCCTTGAAAGCGGTCATGTCAAGCCGTATCACGTTATAGGCGTTGAGGTGCGCATCGTAGCTCGGGTCGCGGCTGATGTCGAGTCCACCAAAAAGCGCTCTGGAGTCGCATCCGCAGCTATAGTAGGCTACCAGTGACTTTGCGGCGAAGGTCTTGCCGAAACGTCGGGGACGAGTGACCGTGATGAGCTTGCGTGGTGTGCCGATTGCCCCGTTCACCAGTGATATGAGGCCGGTCTTGTCAACATAACCGTCCTCGACGATTGCCGCAAACTCCATGTTACCCGGGTTGACGTACATTCCCATGGTGGCGCTCCTCCCTTGTGCTTCCAACTATCTTAGCGCAGCAAGGAGAGGCTCGGTGCGGTGCGCAAAAGGCGTGGGGCATCTGACAATAGAGCCAATCCCAAAACCTGTGGTCGGAGGTCATGCTTCTTGGATTCCCGGACCGTCGCCGTGGGTGGCTCCCGTGTGTTGCGTTCCTCGGGATTTGCGTCCGTGTGGCGGGATTCCCCCGGTTTTGCGTTCCCGTGGCCCGCCTTCCACGAGATTGACGTTGGCGTGGCGGGATTCCCCCGGTCTTGCGTTCCCGTGGCCCGCCTTCCACGAGATTGACGTTCCCGTGGCCAGATTCCTCGAGATTTGCGTTCCCGTGGCAAGAATCGCCACGCCAACGTCAATCAGGGGGCAAAAAACCACCCCAACGTCAAATCCATGGAACGCGTGCCACGCCAACGTCGATCTCCGGGAACGCCTGCAGAGCTAGACGGATGGCCTCCTCCGCGGTCCGAACTTTTGCCACGTCGTGGAATGAAACCGTCCAATGCTGGTGCATGTGCGGCTGGCGGCCCACAGGTTTTGAGGGCTGAACCGTAATAAAAGAGACAGGCCGTCGGGCGGAAGGAGTTTTCCCGACGGCCTGCGCCCTCTTCTTGGGCGGTTGCGCGTCTGGCCACGCGCAACAAGGAAGGAAAGAAAGGATAACGTTGCTCTGCGTCATCTGCCTAGTTCTACGTGCCGGCGGAAGGTGCGTCTCACGCTTGGCGGTGACTCACAAATCGTTCACATATGGAGGGTCCCTCTGGGCTGTACGCAGGATGCCACAAATACTGGCGGCGCGGGCCGACAAATGTGACCAAGCAGCGTACAGGTTCATTCTGTCTCGTCATGCGAGATTACAATCAGGCGTAGGATAGAAAGAGTTTCCATCGGGCAGATAGAAGGAGGGTCATGATGAGAATGGCGATTGGGAGAGTTGCGGCAACGTTTTTCGTGATGGCTGCGCTGCTCATGTGTGGCTGCGGGGGCAACAGCGATTCGAGATCATACGTCGAGGAGCTGCCCAAGGTCGACCCAACGGAGATCGCGACCGGGAAGCCAAAGTATGATGGCTGGCTTGATGGGGCGGTCAAGTATTGCAAAGAGCATGACAATGAGAAAGGCGTGCTCGTGGATGTGACGGGCATGATGGCCGATGCGGCGAGTGATCATGGGGAGACGGACATGCTCGTCCTCGTGATGCCCGGTGGCGAGAGCGATGATCCCGAGCAGAGCGTGAAGGTCAAGTCGGGTGATGGGTGCGCGGACGTATACTTTGCCGAACCGATTCAGCGGACTCCTTGGCGGCATCTCATAGGTGTACGCGGTATTGCGACGCTTGATCCTTCCCAGTCAAACAAGATCATCATTCGAGGAGCCATGGAGAGCGAGGACTGACGGGAGCCGCGCCTCCGCTATCCGGCACCTGCGAATCGAGTGCGTGGTTCTTGTCATCCTGGAATGCCCGAGTGCGTGGTTCGAGCCTCGAATCACGCACTCGGGCCTCTTAGGATGACAAGAACCACGCACTCGTTTGATAAGCTTCGGCCCTTGTGACAGAGGGACGTCTTTTGTCACGCACTCGTTGGACGATTTCGTCCGTGCGCTACCCGACGAGCGCGCGCTTGCCCTCAAATGCGATGCCGAAGTGGCGGATGCGATCACGGTCGAAGCCGCGATCGGAAAGTTCGGCGTCGTAGTCCTTGGCCTCTATCTGCGCGAGGGCGGATGCCACGGTGTCTGCGAGCGTTCGCTCGTCGTCCTCGTGATCGAGCACCTTGAACTCGAGCACGGTGGCGACTTTCGTCGTGTCGCGTGGCACGATCATCGTGTCGTAGCGGCCCCACCCGCTTTCGCGGTTTGAGAGCACTTGGTGGGTGTCGCGCAGCTCCACGAGCAGCCCGAGCACGAACCCGTGCCAGAATCGCTCGGGCTCGGCGTGTACGCTGGGTTGTGTGCCGCTGTCAAAGAAGGAAAAGGTTCTGAGCGCGACGTCGTTGAGGAAGCGTGTCATGCCGTGCGCGTCACCTGCGAGGAGCGCATTGACGAAGGCGCCGTACTGGCGTTTGGCCGTTTGGAACCACGTGCGAACAAGCTTGTCGAAGGTGACCCGAACCTCGTGGTTGGTGAGCGAGAGGGTGCAGTGCGTCGCACCGTCCACGAGCCTCGCGTCGTCGGCGCGTACGTAGCCGCTCGCGAGGAGCAGACTCCACACCGCATCGTCGTCATCGTCCAGATTTTGGAATACGATCTGCTCGTCGATGACCTTTCTCACTGAATTGCCTGAGAGCAGCGCCTCGAAGTCTGCCTTTAGCTCCTCGCCCCCCGCGCGGACGAGCGATGAGACGAGGGCGTTGCCGCTCGTGTTTGCCCAGTACGCCTTAAAGAGGTGCTTCTTGAGGTAGCTTGTCGCCGACCATGGGTTGTAGATGTGCTCGTGATTGCCAAAGGAGAAGCCGTCGTACCAGCGACGCACCTCTTCGCGCTCGTTGAGGCCGAACTCGTCCATCGCGGCGAAGACCTCGTCCTCGGTGAATCCAAATGCGGTGGCGTAGGCGTCAGAGGTCGTCGTGACAACCTCGACGTTGTTCAGGTCGCTAAAGATGGACTCCTGCGTTATCCGCGTGATGCCCGTGATGAGTGCCCTGCGCAGGTACGGGTTTGTCTTGAGTGTGGAGTTGAAGAGGCGCCGCACGAAGTCTGCCATCTGGTTCCAGCAACCCGCAATCCATGCCTCCTGCATCGGCGTGTCGTATTCGTCAATCAGGACGAGCACCTTCTGGCCTGTCGAACGCGTGAGCAGCTCGCATAGGCGTTTGAGCGAGCCGGCGGCTTGGGCTGGATCCACGCTGGTCCGCGTGCCGTGCAGCAGCTCGCGCTCATATTGCCCAAGGTCGCGCGAGTCGATTTCGTCCGCGTGCGTGCGCCATGCGCGTGCGAGCTCGTCGCATAGGGAGCGCTCCAGCGTCGCGTACGCCTTGCCCTTGCAGTCCGCAAACGAGAGCATTACCGTGGGAACGCTGCCCTGCAGCTCGCAGGGCGAGGCGCCGTCCCATATCTCGAGCCCGGCGAACAGCTCTTCTCCGCGTCCAGCGTGCTTCGTGGAAAAGAAGCACTCCACCATGGAAAGCGTGAGCGTCTTGCCGAAGCGCCTGGGGCGGCAGATGAGCGTTACAGTGTCGAGTGTCTTCCACCATTCGCGGATGAACGCGGTCTTGTCCACGAGAAATGCGTCCTGCATTCGCATCTCCTGGAAGCTCTGTGCTCCGATGCTAATTACACGAGCCATAGTGACCTCCTCGTCTGAATGGTTGAGTACAGTATAGCACGGAAAGCTTCTCTCACAAGCGGCCTCTCCGCGCTCGTTGAGGCCGAACTCGCGGCATCTTCAAATGCACGAAAAAGACCGCGCACATTTGCCAAATATGGCGCACAATATATGAGTAAGGAAACCGAACCGACCACAGACAGGAGCGGCCCTATGGCAGAAGAGACCAAGCGGCGTCTCGTTACCCGCAGCGACTTCGACGGACTCGTGTGTGCGATGATCCTCAAGGAGCTCGACCTCATTGATGACATCAAGTTCGTACACCCGAAGGACGTGCAGGATGGCAAGGTGGACATTACCTCCAACGACATCACGACCAACCTGCCCTTTGACCCGCGTGTGGGCCTAGCGTTCGACCACCATGAGTCCGAGCTCACGCGCAACAAGGACGTGGACTATGCGGGCCGCTACATCATCGACGGCGACGCAAAGAGTGCCGCGCGTGTGGTGTACGACTACTACGGTGGTAAGGAAGCCCTTCCGCGCATCAGCGATGAGCTGATGTGGGCGGTGGACAAGGGCGACTCGGCCGACTTCACGCTTGAGGAGATCCTGAATCCCGAGGGCTGGGTGCTCATGAACTTCCTGATGGACGCTCGCACGGGTCTGGGTCGCTTCCGCGAGTTCCGCATCTCCAATTACCAGCTCATGATGAAGCTCATCGACGAGTGCCTCGAGCATACGGTGGACGAGGTCCTGCAGGACCCGGACGTAGTCGAGCGTGTGGAGCTCTACTTCGACCAGCAGGAGCGCTTCAAGGCCCAGGTCGAGCGTCTGGCGCGCGTCGAGGGTCGCGTCGTGGTGCTCGACCTGCGTGACGAGGAGGTTATCTACGCCGGTAACCGCTTCATGGTGTACGCGATGTATCCCGAGACGCAGATTTCCGTGCACGTGGCATGGGGCTTCCGCAAGCAAAACACGGCCGTCATGATCGGCAAGTCCATCCTCGACAAACGCAGCAAGGCAAACATCGGAGACCTGTGCCTTAGCTACGGCGGTGGCGGTCATGCCAACGCCGGTACCTGCCAGATTGACAACGACAAGGTTGACGCCGCGCTGCCCGACATCATTGCCGCCCTCAACGCGGACTGCACGCCGCTCGGAGAGTAGAGCTTGCGCAGATTCGCATTGCGATGTTTCGTGCCCCGGTTTCTCCGGGGCACGCTTTTGAATCAGTGCTTGCGGTGAGGGCGCGGGTCGTGCAGGAGCCGCAGGCTAAGGCCGAGCATACCTAGGGCGATACGCTCACGGTAGTCCGTTACTCGTATGAGTTCGGGCACATATTCCTCGAGATCGTCAAAGTAGGGCAGTATCGCCTTGCGCAGCCGGTCCATATCATCTACCAGATCCACGGCCACGTAGATGGCGTCTGGAGCAATCAGTGAGATGTCGGCTACCAGCGAGCGTGCTACGACATCGAGCATCCCCTCGGGTGTCCAGCACGTCTCCACGTCGCGTTCGATACCGGTCTGCGACGACACAAGCGGACCGATTTCGCCCGAGAAGTTCTTGCGGCCCTTGCAGACGTGGCCGTCTACCACGATGCCCTGCCCGCCCACGGGATACCCTGTCTGTTGGGTGTGCAGTACCACGGAGTCGTAGTCGTCCTGCGTCAGGTAGCAGCCGATGGCGGCCGCGCGGGCGTTGTTCTCCACGAAGACCTTGACATGATGCCGCTTGGAAATGCTGTGTGCGAGGTCATAGTTCTTGGCACCGATTGGCGGATGATTCACCCTGCCGCGCTGTACCACGCCGGGCACAGCGATGGCGATGGCGTCGAGGTCCTCCACTGAGAACCCTTGGGCGGGCAATGAGGCGATGAGATCCTCGATGTCGTGCACGTTGAGCGTGGGTTTCACCGACTTGCCTAAGCCCACGACCTCGCCGTGGTCATAGATGCGCCAACCCATCCAGGCGGAGCGCGGGCGCTTGATGCAGGTGAGGCACATGACGCGCTTGTCGTTGGTGAGCTCACGCATGAACTTGAGATTCTGACCGTCTGTTTCGGGAAAGACGGTATGATTCGAGAGCAGATGCATTACCATGCGCAGCACCCCGGCTGCGTCAAAGGTCGCGAAGAGCTTTGCGGGAATCTCGACCACCACGGCGTTGGGGAATGCTCCGGCGACGGCCTTGCGCTGGTAACCGACTTGCGGTGCGAGCAGCACGGCATCCCACGAACCGCCCTCCGCCTTGGCCTGCTCAAGCGGGATGGCGTCGAAGGTATAGTCAAGTCCGAGTGTCTTGGCCGCCTCGGTGAGCTTGCCCGCAAACATGCTGGTTGTCAATCCGGCGGTACAGCACAGCAGCACACGTGTGGTGCTGAAGCGGTCCTTCTGTGCTAGGGTCTCTGCCATCTCGGCAAAGAGTTCCTCGGCGCGTCGTTCGTCCTCCAGTTCGAAGTGCAGGAAGAAGCTCGGTTCGCAGGTGCAGTTGGCATCCGTCACGCGAAGCTCCACGATTTCGGGAGCGTCGTCAAAGGCGTAGAAGTTCACCTCGCCTGTCGACTCGGGCGTGGTGAGGGTGATGTGCTCGTCGTCGATTTGTTTGATTTCGCATCCGGGGATGTCCTGCGAGAGGACGTGCGCTCGAAAGTCTCTGCCGATTTGGTCCATGCTGGCCTCCCTTGTCGCTGAGTGGCTTCATCATAGCAGGGATGACAGGGGGACCTATCTTTTGGCGTCCGGGACGATCTGGGAGATTTGGGAACCCCCATGCATAAAAACCGCCGAAGGGGTCGTTTTTGGCCCTTTTTTCGTTGAACCGGCAGTTTGGTAATCTGAATCGCGCTTATTTCACGATTCGTTTACCTGCGAAAACGCCGTTTTTCGCTCAATTGCTGCTAAATATGCGTGTAATTGCTGTCACCTTGGCAAAAAAAGATCGGCTCTTTGTGGCCTGCGCGTCGTAAGCTGGTTCTCGTCACACAGATAAATCAAAGCATCCATAACCGATAACTAATAAGAAAGCCACCGAGAGGAGGGGCCATGACGCATACCGCAAAAAAGCAGCGAAGAGCCAATCAGGCGACGACGAGAACCGATGAGGCTTGTGTTTTGGCGGGTGCGGCGCCCGATCGTGGCGATGCCACATCTGGTTGCATGTCGAGTGGGCAGCGTACGGCGGCGATAGGCCAGGTGATCGACGACAAGTACGAGATCGTGGGCGAGATTGGGCGAGGCGGCATGTCCGTCGTGTGGCTCGGACGAGACGTCCGCCTGGGCAAGATGTGGGCGGTCAAGGAGGTGCGACCCAACGAGGGAGGCGAGCGGGGGCGCATGCTTCGCCAAGCCATCATCGATGAGGCGAACTTCATGAAGCGCCTCGATCATCCAGCCATCCCGCGCGTTGTGGACATCATCGACATGGGGGCGCAGCTCTTTGTGGTCATGGACTACGTGAATGGTCAACCTCTGAGCCGTTTGCTTGCCAGGCAGGGTCATCCCTTCTCTCAGGAGGAGGTCGTGAGTTGGGGCATACAGCTCTGTGACGTGCTTGCTTATCTGCATGGCTTTGTCACACCCGAGGGCGAGCGTCATCAGATCGTGTATCGGGACCTCAAGCCGGCCAACGTGATGCTGCGTGATGACAACCAGGTGCGCCTTATTGACTTTGGCGTGTGCTGGGAGCGCACTGGTGGGCAAAACAACGACGGCTTGGCCGTGGGAACACCGGGATATGCTGCCCCCGAGCAAGTGCCAGCAGGTTCCGATGCGCACCTGACATCAGATGTGGTGATTGACGGTCGGGTCGACATCTACGCGTTGGGAGCGACTCTGTACAGTCTCGTGACGGGACACGTTCCCAAGCTCGTAAACGACGAGGTTGGTAGGCGTACGATCTCGTTCGAGATGCGTCCCATCCGGGAATGGAATCCTGGGCTTTCGGAGGGCCTAGAGCGCGTCATCGTTCGGGCGACGCAGACAGACCCCGCGCGTCGTTATCAGACCGTCGTCGAGATGCGCTATGACCTGGAGCACTACGAGCGGCTTACTCAAGCATATCGCGATGAACAAGAGGCGAAGGTTGCAGGCTTTCGCCATCGTGTGCTTGGAATGGCGGGGTGCCTTCTATGTGGTGTCGTCTGCCTTGGCACGAGTGCATATGTGCGAAGCCAGAGTCATGAGTCGCTCATGCGGGAAGCGTCCATCGCGTCCATCGAGTCACCTGACGGGCATGCAGCGTCTGTGGCCGAGGAGCTCTATACGCGTGCCATCGTGGCCGATCCGGGCGAGGTGGAGCCTTTTGAGGCTCTCATCACTGGGGTGTATGAGGCAGACGGTATCTTCTCGCATGCGGAAGAGGAGCGGTGGAACCAGCTTTTTCGTGCGCATGAGAGCTCGCTGCGCGCAAGCGATGGCTATGCAGAACTCTGCTTCGATGCTGGCGTTTGCTATCTCTGCTTCTATGGGACAGATGGTGCGGAAACGAGCGTCGGGGTGGGACAAGCTGCTCTTACGAATGCGGCCAAGGCGCGAACGTGGTTCGAGCGCGTGTTGGAGGCATGTGGGGTTCGTGGGTCCAACGAGCGGGATGGTGTGCCGACGTTCGACAAAGGTGTGCAGACCATCGATGACGCTGACATCTATGCGGCGGACGCCTATCTGCGCATTGCGGAGTTCAACGATCTCAAGCAGCGCGCGGCACGTGAGGGACGGGCAGCTGGGGATGCCTATCAGGGCTTTTGGGATGCCCTTCGCAGGGCGGTGCGGGACTCGGACGGCTACATCGAAGGCGTTCGCCTGCGTCTGTACCTGATCGCGTTCGAAGCGCTTGCGGCAGATGACGTGCTTGACGGCGTGTATCGCAAAGCGCTCGAGGATGGGCGAGTGGAGGAGTCGAGGGACGAGGCGCAGGAGCTGCTCTCGCTTGTTGAGAGACGCGTGACCTCTGACGAGATGCGGCGGTTCGCAGAGGCGCCGAGCAATCGCGACGTATACGGCCCTATGTACGCGCAGATCGTGAACAACCTCGACATTGCGCGCAAAAACATCGCCCGTACCTATGACAACCCCGTTGCGCGTGGGGAAGGTGACGGACGGTATGACTCTTCGGCGGATTCGACCTGACGGCCTTTCGGAGGTAATGCGGGCTTGGTTTGGCGGTGGGAAATCCCAATGGGTAATGGCCCAACGAGGGCATGGTGACATCAGAGAGGAGCGGTGATGGAGATGTCGGTGCAGGAGCTGTTGTTCACAGTCTCGATGTGCTCGTTCGCGGCGGGGGCGGTGATGGGCGTCGTTGCAATTCACTACTTCGTGAGCAGGGACATCAGGGCGGTTCGAGATGACCTTTTGGGACGCACGCGGCAGCGTGCGTTGGAGGATTGCTACATGCAGACGTCTCCACAGCTTTCGATTGCGCAGATGCACGGGACGTGGGAGGAACTCTGCGTGGACGACGATGCGACGCCGGACTCTTTCGACTTAGCTGACACCCTCGTGCGCGACGGCGGCTTTGACCTTGATGCCGCATTTGGTTTTGACGGTCTCTGCGGTTTTGACGGTAAGGCGAAGCTCGTGTGTCCGGATGGGGAGGCATAGCAATGGCCGGACATCGTCGCGGTGACTCGAAGCGAGCGCGCTATCAGCTGTCCACTCCAAAGGCGGTGTTGGCCGGTCTGCTTTCCATTACGACGACGGGGCTCTTGTCGCCCGTCGTGCCCACACACGCGATGGCGTCGGGTGATGCGTCCGTGCGTGTGGGGGCTAAGTCTCTCGATTCGGCTTCGTCGAAGCGTGATTGGTCTGGCGCGGATTCCGCTGAGCTGAGTCCGCGAGCGTTCGTGACCGATGGCGCCAGTGACGAGAGCGATGGTTCCGTCGGGCAGGTCGATTCTGGTATGACAGGTGCCTTTGGCAACGAATCGCTTTCTGACGACGGGAATGAATCTGCAGATGGTGAAGCATGTGCGGATGGTGACGACTACGGCACGGGGAACGAGTCGCATGACGGTGATGGCCGCGACGACGGTGACGATTCACAGGAGAATGCCGATCTCGACGATGTGGGCGATCCGCACGGGAGTGATGGATCCCACGAGGATGACGCGCCAGGGGAGGGCGACCCGTCCGAACCGGAGGATCCGCAGCCGTCAGCGCCCGAAATAATGGGAGAGGTGTCCTTGGGCGATGTCGTGCTGGTGTCGGGTGCGGACCAATGTGCCCGCGCGTACGCGAGCGGTCGGCTGAACCTCAGGATACGGTCAGAAGCTCCGCTTGCCGGGGTCGAGGTGGTTTGCGATGGCGTTCGGTGCGACGTGACCATGACGGAATCTGATGACGTCGAAGGAGAGTGGGAGGTCAATGCGCTGTTGCCCGATGGCGAGTATGACTTGGTGTCGCTGTGCGTGCGAGACGAGTCCGGTGCGACATGGGATGAGAGCTTCGAACACTTGCTAGTGGACACGGTTGCCCCCTCTGTGAGTGTGCTCTATGACGGAAGGGAGTCTTCTCAGCTCGAGCTGCATGGCGGGAAGCTCTATCAGTTGAGTCGTCCCAAGGTCGTTGTCGAGGTGACGGACGAGAGCCTTGAGCCCTCTAGCGTGAGAGTGGGCGGACTGGCCTTGGAAGACTGGCAATCGAGTGGACACACGTATGTGTTTCCGCTGCCAGATGGGCTAGATCTCGATAAACCGCAGCTTGTCACTGGTAGCGATGCTGCGGGCAACCCGATTCCTGACGGTACCTGGGTTGTGCCCGTCGTAGAGGATTCGACAGCTCCCTCAATCGAGGCGGAGCTCTTGGCTCCTGACGTGGTGGCCTCAGATGACGAGGGCATGTCACTCTTCTTCGCCAGGGAGGCAAGCGTACAACTGCATATCGCGGACGACTGCGGCCTGGCATCCCTTGAGGTGAACCAAGACGGTGTTTGCGAAGTGGACGACGGAGACTTCGCACTCGGTGATGAGGAAGCGACGCTGACTCTGAGTCTCGTGGAAGGATGTGCGTTCACGGGTGCCGTGGAGGTGCGTGCGCAGGACTTAGCCGGCAACTGGTGCACGTGGAGCATCGCGGAAGAGGGGACGAGCAGTGAGGCGGGGAGTGCGGGTCCTACTACAAACGCACCCGTTTATAGGGGAAAGAGCAGCGAGCCGGTATATCCCCTCATGCTGCTGTTTGATGCGACTCCTCCCGTGGTAGAGCTGCACGGTGTCGATGACGGCGCGATATACGGTGAGTCACGGCAGGTGAGGATTTCGGTGGACGAGGCAAGCTTTGCCTACCTCCAGTCGTATGCAGGTGAGGACTTCCGTGAGCAAGTGGTGCTGACACTTGCTTCTGGGGAGCTCGATATGGGGACGGTGGAACACACGCCGCTGCTGTGTGTGCGGGACTTCGAACTCGATGAGTTGAGCCAGCGCTGGGGGGCAACGGTCGAGCTCTCCCAGGATGGAGCCTACGTGCTCGAGGTTAGTTTGACCGATGTTGCGGGCAACGTCTCCGCCCCCGTGGCATGTCACTTCGAGATAGATACGACCGCGCCGATTTGTGAGGTGAACTATGTACAAGACGAGCTACATGCCGAGGAACACGAGGGCGCATACTACCGCACGCCGCGTAAGGCCATCGTGCGCATCCACGAGCGCGACTGGAATGCGATGCAATCCGTCAACCTGCGCTTCGTCGGGGAGGACGGCCTGGAGCACGAAATCGACTCGAACGCCTTCGGGCCGGTGGGCGATGACTGGTACGAGCGCGCTGTCGAGTTCGCTGAAGACGGGGCGTATCGGCTCCTCGTGGATGCGACCGATGCGGCGGGCAACGACATGCAGTCCTATCGGCCCGAGTGGTTCTTCATCGATACGAAGCCGCCAACAATTGACGTGAGCTTTGAGGGTGGGACGCCGGCGCATGGAGTCTTCTATGGTGCTCCGCGCACAGCGACCGTTACCATCGTCGAGCACAACTGGGGCGGAGATGAGCGTTATCCGGTACTCGTCGAAACGACTGACGGGCCACGGGGCAGGCAGACGAAGGCGTCTGCTTGGGAAGTGCCTGATGCGGGCAGGCCTGACGTCCACGTTTGCCACGTGACCTTCGACCAGGATGGTCGCCACACGCTCACGATAGGTGGCCGCGATCTGGCGGGTTGGCCAGCCCATTGCGGAGAGGAAGAGGGCTACGAGACCACCTTCGTGATTGACCTCGAGGCGCCCGTGGTGGAAGCGGCGCTGACGCCGACTTCGTATGCCGAGCTTGACGGTATCAAGTACCTCAACCACCCCATCGAGGTGCCTGTGAGCGTGCGTGATCGCAACCTTGACGCAGAGGCAACAAGCCTGGCTTGGGATGGGCACGAGTTGGCGGGAGATGCGCATATCGGCTGGAATGTCGCTCCGGCAGACGAGACGGGCGAGGTAATACGCAGCACGATCGTGTCGTTCGGTCACGGGAGGCATGTCTCGCCCTCGGTCTCTGCGCACGATCTCGCGGGCAACGTTACCAAGGTCGTGGGAGAGCCCTTCGTGGTTGACCTCGAGGCACCGAGCATTACCTCGGTCTCCACGACGCTGGAGCCGGTGGCGTTCTACGAGGTGGTCGACGGAGACGCGCGTGGGGAGGTGCAGTTCTTTGACCAGGCGACTCAGTTGGTCTTTGAGGTGTCAGACGAGTACTTGCTCGAGGGGGTGAGCCTCTACGATCCCGATGGAGCGTATCGCATCGAGTCGGGTGTCGAGCGAGGGGTTTCCAAGAGTCGTGTGGTCGTGGGCCTCGTGGAGGGTGCAGAGTCGCATGAAGCGGATGCCTATGAGCGCAATGTCGTTTTCACGGTCGCTGACATTGCGGGTAACCGGCACAGCTGGACGCTTGACCGCAAGGGTCAGCTGGTGGCAGATCGCGTGTGGGAGGGTGCTGACGTCACGCTCAACGATGCGGGGAAGGAGCCGCTTGCGCTCGTTCAGGACAGCATCGCGCCGGTTGTTGCGATCGAAGGAATCACATCGGGCATTGTGACCAATCGGACGCAACGCGCCCTGGTGAGCGTGAGCGAGTTCAACTTCTCGTATCTGAAGGCGTTTCGCCCCGAGCAAGTCGTGGTGCAGGTGTACACGCGAGCTGCGACACCCATGCGAGAGGAACGCGTCGAAGAAGTGCGCGTCTCAGATTTCGAAGGTGCAGATCCCCTCTGGACCTTCGAGCGAGAGTTTGCGACCGATGGCCACTACGAAATCTCGGCGCAGCTTACCGACGTGGCGGGACATGTGTCCAACAAGGTCAATCTGGGCGAGTTCACCATCGACAAGACCGCGCCTGCCATCACCGTCACTTGGGACCATGACTTGGATGAGGCCAACTACTACGGCGGCGCACACTACTTCAAGACGGCTCGCCGAGCAACCGTGACTGTGCGTGAGCACAACTTCCGTGCGACGGATGTGGTGGTGGACGCGGGAGAGTCGGGAGTAGTTGGTCCATGGGTCACGGGTGCCGATGACACCCACAGCTGTCAGGTGGACTATGCCCACGAGGCAAAGGGGTGCTACCTGACGGTCCAGGCCAAGGACATGGCTGGCAACGTCGCTCGGATGTACGAGCAGCGTGACTTCGTGATTGACCTCACGCCACCAACGGCATGCATCCTCGATGTCGAGGGGCCGGCGGGTGAGCGGGCCTTTGCGGGGGATGTGACCCCGCGAGTCGAGTTCTTTGACGGGGAGCGTGGCAACTTCGATGTGGGCGTGTCGGGTTGGTCCTATGAGCTGCGTGGCAAGAGAAGCCAAAACGTGGCAACGAGGTCGGACATGCGTCGCTTCGCCCAAGTGGAGACGACCTCGGAGGATGCTGCGAGCGTGACGTTCGAGGACTTTGGAACCGATGCCGAGTCCGGTGCCTATGACGTGGGCTTCGACGACGTCTACACGCTCACAGCCCATGTGCGCGACTTGGCGGGCAACGAAGGGGAGCCGGTGAGTTCCACGTTTTCCGTCAATCGCTTTGGCTCGAACTTTTTTGTGGAAGACGGATGGGAGGGAGATACCGAAGGAGATCGAGACGAGGGGTCCGATGCCGTGCGGCCTCTCTCGAGCCCTCCGCAGATCGTGGTGCATGAGGTCAACGTGAGCGGAGCGCTCAGCGAGTTCGACCACAGCGTGGTGCGCGACTACGCCAACGCCCCCCAGGAATTGGTGCAGGACGCGAAGGAGGCGCAACCTGGTCCGAACGATGCGGGATACAGCCTGCGGGTATCGAGCGAGGCAAGCGACTACAACGACTACGACGGCTGGTCCGAGTATGTCTACATCATTCGCAGCGGCAACTTCGGTGAGGGCGCCATTGAGGGGAGCGACGGACAGGGACTCTATCGCGTCAATGTCGCCTCGGTGGATGCAGCCAGCAATGAGAACTCGACGAGTCGCTATTGGGCCTCCGACACCGCTCGCTCAGACGCGCAGGACAAGCGCGCCACTGTCACGTTCACCTTGGACGAGCTTCCGCCCGTCATCGACGACTTTGACCTTGGCTCGGGATTTGTCGTCGGTGAGACCTTCGAGGCGACTTTCCACGTGACTGATGACATTAGCTGCGGAGATACGGTGGAAGCTTTGGTCGATGGCAAACCGCAACAGGTGTATGTCGCGGGGACGAATCGGCCGGTCGGGGAGGAGGGCATCACTACGGGAACGTACGCCGTCCGCGTACCCGCGCGTCCGTTCGTCGAACGCAGCGTGAGCGTGAGGGTTACCGACTATGACGGGAGGGAGGCCATGCAAGGTGGTTCACTCGTGGTGAGCACGCTCCTGCCTGAGGTCTGCCTTGCCCTCCTGCTCGTCTCTATGGGCGCAGGTGCCTGCGCCGTGGTGCTCCATCGCAGACGAGCGGCGGAGCCCGAGTATCCACATGCCGTGTAGGGCAGCACAGGGCTGCCCTCGGGATAGAAAGGAAGCGTCATGGCAGGACAGATTCGAATCACACCAGATCAGATGCGCTCTCGTGCGAACGAGTACCGCACCGAGGCGGGTAATGTCGAGCACGTGATTACCCGCATGGACCAGCTGCTTCAGGCCCTGGAGGGCGAATGGGAGGGTGAGGCGAGCCGCGCCTACTCCGCGCGATTCGCCGAGCTGCGTCCCGGCTTCGTCAAGGCTAAGGAGTTGATCGAGGAGATTGCCCGTGCTCTCGACAACACCGCGGCAACCCTTGAGGAGACTGACGCGCGCATAGCCGCCGCCATGTAACCGTAAGGCGGACAGTCGCCGGGGTACTTGCCCCGGCGGCCCTGCCCCTGCGGCTTTGCCGCTGGGGCAGTCCAAGTAGATTCGCCCTTCAGGCGCATCCCTTACACCGAACCGAGCTGAGCGAAGGAGCGATCCATGGCAGAGTCCCTGCTTGTCACCATACGTGCGAACGGTACGTGCCGCACACACTCATTTGACGAGTCCGTGCAGTCAGTGCTGTGGCTCGGCATCGAAGATAAGCCGACACCCGCCACGGCCATGGCGCGCCTCTCCTCTGACGAGGATGGCATTGTTCTGTGCGCTCTGAGGGAGTCGGCTATCGTGGTGGCAACCGAGGGCGTGGTCGAGCGTGTGCGCATCCCGTCAGACAGACCGGGCGTCTATGTGGTGCGCGATGCGTCTGGTGACATGACGCTCCACGTCAGGAGGGCGACACGGGGTATGCGGACGTTCTCGACGGTGTCGCTCACGCGCGAAGTCGAGTTCGAGATTGGAGACATCGAGGGAGTTGTCGACCCGCTGCAGGGTGGCCCACTCGTAGGCTGCGTTCGAGGAACCCATACTGAGACCGACGGTGTCGCCAGCGACCACGCAATTGGCGGGGTATGGGTAGTTGACCGTTGGCCGCGAGTCGCCTTTGTGCCAGCAAGGGCTGATGTCCCAGACGTGGTAGCCGTAAGAGTAGGCTTCGAAGTCTTCGGTGTAGGGCAGGTCGTCGTAGGCGAGCGGGTGGCATTCGGTCCGGATGGTGCCTCTCAGCCAGGGGCTGGTCTCTCCATTGCACACGGCAGCTACAGCATATTGGTACACTGTGTTTTCGGTTAGACCGGAAAAGGTGTAGAAGGTGTCGGTAATTCCAGCGACTGTATTGTTGTTCAGTACGATGGCAAAGCTGGTGCCTCCATTGGCTTCCCAGCTCAACGATAGCTCGTTGTGAGAGGCGGTTGCTGTCAGGTTGGCAGGAGGTTCGCACCATTGGTCTGTCAGGTAGACATCGTCGAGCAAGGCGCTGAATGACGACGGAACACGCGGACAGCGGATGGCGATATATTTGCCTGTGCCGCTATAGTTGGCGAAGCTGACAGAAAAGAGGGTGGCGGTGTTGGTCAGATAGACGGTGTCGACGGGGGCGAAGGAGGAGGTGTCGGTGTATTGTTCCATCACACCGACGATAAACATCGGGAAGGGAGCTGAAAGACGTGAGGATTTGGCGTAGAAGGAGAGATGGAGGTCGGATATGGAGTTGTATACGTTCGAGTCGACAGGCGGCAGCAGGGCGTATTCGTTTAGGGCGTAGCTTGAATAATTATAAAAGACCATACTTTTATTGCCATTGATAACATTGTCGTCTTCGTTGCTGATGTATGGATAATAGATGCTTGAGGTGCCGTCGTTGATGCGAATCCAGCAGACAGGGAAAGCGTCGTAGCGAGAGGTACCGCCTATCGAGTAATGGGGCTCGTTCTCGAAATCGTTGAAATAAGGGAGTGTGTTGATGGGCTGACACTCTTCTTGCGACGATGAGACCAACGGCATCATTATCATTGCAAGCATCAGGAGATTTTTGAATAGTGTTTTCATTGTCCTTTGGAATTTGTTCGAAAATGATTATGTGATAAAGTAATTATATGTGCTTCAATATGTTGTGTGGGAGGGGGTAATCGGATGTCCAATATTCAATTTGCAAAGATACAAACATTATTTCAATTATAAATTATTATCAAGTAAAAATTTCTCCAACATCGAAAAAAAACTGCCGAGAGAAAAGCAATCATCAGATTATGGAGTAGTATCAAATAATAAACAGCTCGTCCCTCCTTGATTTTTTTTCATACAAAAAACTAATCATAGTTTAACCAAATTTCACCAATATAACATTTGGTAAAAGTTAAATAAGAATTTAGGTAGAACTTGATAGGAAGATGATATGGATAATCAGTAAGTTAT
>ONMP01000019.1 GCA_900318935.1 uncultured Actinomycetes bacterium | reverse complement strand
AACCACGTGCGCGGAGAACGTCGATGCCGCTCCAGCGACCATTGACCTAGCAGGCGCAGAGATCGAGCTCGTAAGCGTCATGGCACGTGAGAGTGTATTACGATATGTGTTAGACCCCATACGTGAGTCGTATGACTACGTATTAATCGACTGTCCCCCATCATTGGGTCTGCTCACCGTGAACGCACTTGTGGCCGCTGACTCACTGTTTATCCCCATTCAGTGTGAGTTCTATGCCCTCGAAGGGCTCTCGAAGCTCCTGGAGTCAATGCGCATGGTAAAGACTCGTCTCAACCCCACCCTTGATGTATTTGGTGTGCTCATGACAATGCATGATGTAAGGACGACTCTGTCGCGACAGGTGATAGAGGAAGTGCGCGACTATTTCGGGCAAAAGGTGTTTAATACAGTAATACCGAGGAACGTAAAGCTCTCCGAGGCACCGAGTCATGGTTTGCCCGTAAGGCTTTATGCACCGACAAGCAAGGGTGCTCTAGCGTACGACGAACTTGCGCAGGAAGTGATTGAGCGTGGCTAATACAAGGCGTTCTGGACTGGGGCGTGGATTGGGGTCCCTTCTAGGCGAGACGGCAGGTGAGGTGCGTACGGATTTGGACGATGCTTCGCTGCGTGAGCTGTCTATAGACGAAGTTCACCCGAATCCGGATCAGCCACGACGAAACTTCGACGAAGATGAGCTCGCAGAGCTTGCTGATTCCATCGCGCAGTGTGGGGTATTACAGCCCATTGTGGTCCGTGCGTATGACGGAGCGTTCCAGATTGTCGCCGGTGAGAGACGCTATCAAGCAGCACGAAGGGCTGGATTGGAAACGATACCTGCAGTCGTACGAGAGGTGAGCGACGATGAGGTATTACAACTCGCGCTTATAGAGAATCTTCAACGGGCGGATCTCAATCCCATGGAAGCCGCCCAAGGATACCGACAGCTCGTTGAACAGAACGGTCTGACGCATGCTGAAGTTGCTCAGATACTGAGCAAATCACGTTCGGCTATCACGAATGCAATGCGGCTGCTCGATTTGCCGCAGAGCGTTCAGGAACTGGTGGCAAATGGATTGCTGACGGCAGGTCATGCTCGGGCGATTCTGTCTGTGGATGGAGACGAGGGACGCGAGGCCTTGGCGCAGAAGGTAATACACGAGGGATTAAGTGTGCGTCAGACAGAAACCTTCGGTCCGTTGTTTTCTGTCAAAACACAAGCCACGGATGACGCCCAACCGAAGCGTACCGTTGCGCCAGAGTCGTATGGTGTAGCTGCGCGTCGACTACATAATGTACTCGGCACAAAGGTGAGGGTGCGTACAATACGAGGGAAGAACAAGGTTGAAATTGAGTTTGGCAACGAGGACGATCTGGAAGCAATCGTCGAGAGAATAGAGGGAGGACAAGATGAACGTGCTTAGTAGGATTACGGTATTTGTTGGTGTGGTAATCGTTGGAGGATATCTTGCGTATCACCACCTACTCAACGAGGAACAACGTGCGGACGTCATGGCCGCGCAGGAGGAGGTGCGCGTGGCAGTGGATGAGATTTCAGATGCCATTTCGCCCATCGTATCGAAAGGCGCACCCACAAAGAAACAGGAGCGCGAGGCCGCAGAGGCTAACCGTGCACGTACGGCTGAGCAGTGGGCAGCCATTGGGTACTGAGAGCGGCTAATGTAAGCAGATCGCACATAATACAGAGGGAAAGAATACCCGGTATTACCTATGATAAGCATTGGTAATACCGGGTATTCTCATAGAAAAACGCAGGTTATGTAACGAATACGTGCGTATTAGCCCAGACGCTGACGGAGCTGGCCACAAGCTGCCTCGATGTCAGCGCCACGTGAGTTGCGGATAGTTGTCTCAACGCCGACGCTCTGCAGTCTGCGCGAGAAATCGATTGCGCGCTGTGGGTTGCTAGGCTCGAGGCGTGAACCAGGTACGGCATTGAGCTGGATGAGGTTTACATGACAGAGGGTGTCACGGCAGAAATCACAGAGGTAGGATAACTCCTCATCTGTGTCGTTTACGCCTTTAATAAGGGCGTATTCGTAGGTGGGGCGACGTCCGGTACGGTCAGCATACTCCCCCATCACGTCGTAGAGACGTAACAACGACCAACGTTTGACGCCGGGCATGAGGGCGTCGCGCGTGCGCTGCACGGCGGAGTGGAGCGATACTGCGAGCGTGAATTGTTCCGGCTCGCGAGAGAATCGAGCAATCATAGGGATGACTCCACATGTCGATACTGTGAGGTGGCGTGCACCGATACCCATCCCAGAGGGGTCGTTGAGACGGCGAAGGGCAGAGAGCGTTTCGTCGTAGTTGACGAAGGGCTCGCCCTGTCCCATCATGACAACGCTTGTCACGCGCGTGCCGTAATCACTTGTGATATGAAACACTTGTTCGACCATTTCAGCGGCTGTGAGCGATCGTGTGAGGCCTGAGGCTCCGGTAGCGCAGAAAGCGCATCCCATGGCACAGCCTGCTTGCGTTGAGACGCAGGCGGCGAGGCGGTTGCCCGAAGGCATGCCCACGCATTCCACGCTGGCGCCGTCATCAAAGCGTAGCAGGTATTTGCGGCTTCCGTCGCTTGATATGAGACGAGCTTCCTGTGTGCCAGTGCGAAGTGCGAAGGTACTCGCGAGTTCTGAGCGCAACTGCTTTGAAAGGTTGGTCATATCATCGAATGAAGTTACTTGCTTGTCCCATATCCACGATTCGAGCTGCTTGGCACGAAAAGAGGGCTGCCCAAGCTCTTTTACTATCGCCTCGAGGTCACGTCGCGTGCAGCCAAGGAGGTTACGCGAGCGGGGTGTTGGGGCGGTCTGTTGGTTTTCTTGTTGTTGTGCTTGTTCTTGAGGTTGCATGTGAGATTACCCTTGTCGTCGTGATGTGCCGTATGAGGTAGTATCCTCATGATTTGTATGTCTGCGCGGCTTAGAGTCTAGCGCAGGTGGGACGAACGAGGGACGAGAACATGCCAAACCAAGATGTGACGGCGCTCAAAGTTGCCGTGCTTGCAGGAGGATGGTCGGACGAACGGGAGATTTCCCTGGTGTCGGGATCGGAAGTGGCCGAAGCGCTGCGCCAAGCTGGCTTCCAGTATGTCGACCAGATTGATCCGGCGTCAGATGGATTCTTGAAACAGATGGTGAACGGTGACTATGACGTCGCCTTTGTGGCCATGCACGGCAAGTTGGGCGAAGACGGATGTATTCAGGGACTTCTGGAAGTGCTTCATGTGCCATACACGTTCAGCGGTGTGTCCGCTTCAGCGATTGCCATGGAGAAGGGCGCAGCAAAGGTTATGTTTGAGCATGCGGACATACCGGTGCCTAAGGGTGTTGAGCTGAAGAATGCTGGTCTCGATCGGACAGAAACGGATGCACTCGTAGACGAGCTGGGTCTTCCGCTCTTTGTGAAGCCCGAGGGCAACGGATCGAGCATAGGTATATCGCGTGTTACGTCACGAGAAGAACTGCCAGCGGCAATCGAAAAGGCTTTTCAGGCTGGAGATGGCGTACTCGTGGAGTCTGCTGTGGAAGGAATCGAGATTACGGTGCCCGTTGTCGGCAATATGAAGCCGCGTGCACTGCCCATCATCGAGGTCGTTACCGGATCTGACTTCTACGATGAGAAGGTCAAGTACGAGCCGTCAGAGCTGCATCACGTGATACCTGCGCGACTTGACGAGGAGACCTACGCAAAGGCGCAGGAGCTGGCAGTTCGCGCACATCAAGCGCTTGGATGCCGTGGCTGCTCACGAAGCGATTTCATCGTGCGTGCGGACGGCACGCCGGTGATATTGGAGACGAATACGATACCGGGCATGACGTCAGCGAGCCTTCTTCCTGACTCGGCGCGACATGCTGGAATTGAGTTCGAAGAGCTGTGCCGCCGCTTCGTGGAGCTTGCTCTCGAAGACAAGCGCTAATACAAGCGTAATACAGGAAGGGACCCATGGCCATGACGCTTGACGACATACTGCTACCACAGACCCCGCCAGACGTCGTGCAACGCTACCGTACGCTTGCGACTCGTGCGCAAAATGCAACGTTCGGGCTCCTGGAGGAAGACATCGTCATGCTCGATACCGAGACGACGGGCCTCTCCTTCAGGACGAACGAGCTGATTGAGATTGCGGCTGCCAGGATGAGTGGAGGAACCGTTGTCGAACGCTTCCAGACATTTGTCCATCCAGCCGGACCCATCCCGCCCGAGATCGTGGCGCTCACGGGGATACGCGACGTGGATGTGGTATATGCTCCCAGGGCAGAAGAGGCCGTAGCCGCACTTGCAGATTTTGTGGGCGGCATGCCTATCGTTGCGCATAACGCTAGCTTTGACAGAACGTTTGTGGAGGGCGTCCCGGGTGGCGAGCTCGTAAGCGACGTGTGGATTGACTCGCTGGCGCTCTCGCGCATCGCGTTGCCACGGCTCGCGACCCATCGACTATCAGACATGGCAACCGCCTTTGGGTGTGCCTCGGTGACGCATCGGGCAATGGATGACGTAGATGCTCTTTGCGGCATGTGGCGTATTCTGCTTGTTGCGTTGAGCGACTTGCCTGCGGGTCTGATGGAGCGACTATCGACGATGCATGAGGATGTGTCATGGGCGTATCGTCCGCTCTTTGCACATCTGGCCGGTATGAATCCGGGGGTTCGTTTCTCTCTCCTGAGTGTGAGGCGCGAGCTGGGTGCCCAACGCGACGGTGTTCGGCGGTTGGATGCGGCAGATGATGGCGTTTCGCTTGTGGCTCCTACTGTGGAGGAAATAGATGCGGCGTTCGCTCCAGGAGGCCTCGTCTCATCGCTGTATGGTTCGTATGAGACACGTCCAGAGCAAATCGCCATGGCTCAGGAGGTTCGAACGGCACTTGCCACGTCGAGCCATCGCTGTTTGGAGGCAGGTACCGGCGTGGGAAAGTCCATGGCCTACCTGATCCCTGAACTGCTCTTTGCAAGGAAGAATGGTATTACGGTGGGTGTCGCCACAAAGACGAATGCCCTCACTGATCAGCTGGTGTCGCATGAGTTGCCAGCACTCTCGTCTGTGATGCCGGGCGGCGTAACGGTTGCGAGCCTTAAGGGTTTGGAACACTACCCATGCATGCGACGTCTCGATGCTGCGTCTCGTGTGGAACTGAACGCAAGCGATGAAGAGGCGGCAAGCGACATCCTGACGGCCATCGCTGTCACGTATGCATATGCTTGTCAGACGGTTGATGGCGATCTCGATGCCTTGGGGATTCGCTGGCGTACGGTGCCACGCGATCTCTTGTCTACGACATCGAGCGAATGCCTCCGTCGTGGGTGCCCGTATTATCCAAAGGGTTGTTTTGTCCATGGGGCAAGGTCAAGTGCGGCATGCGCAGACGTTGTAGTTACTAACCATGCTTTGTTGTTGCGCGACATCGATTCGGAGAATGCGATTCTTCCTCCGATAAGGCACTGGGTGATAGACGAGGCTCATTCGTTTGATGCCGAAGCACGTAGACAGTGGGCCCTTGAAGTGTCATGCGAGGATGTGCAAAATGCATTACAGCGCCTAGGTAGTCCTGAGCGAGGTATTATCCAGCGTATTATCGCGGGTAGCACAAAGATGGACGCTAATACGCTTGTAGCAGGCCTGCTTGCTAAGGCTGCTTCGTGGGTGAGACGTAGCTCCGAGGAGGTCGTGGTACTGTTTGATGCGATCCACGGTCTCGTGCAACGTGCGGGATTTGGCGGATACGACAGTACGACGCTTTGGATTGATGCCAAACTTCGCGATAGCGCTGAATGGGCGGCCATCGAGTCAGCAACGGCGAGCGTGATGCCGGTGTTGGAGGAGACGATAAAGGCTCTGGAAGAGTCACGCGCGACGCTTGCAGCTGAAGATGCCGGACTGGCGGCAGAGCTTCAAGATCCCCAACGACATCTTCGCTCCTTTGGTCAGGCGTTGCGCCTTATTGTATTAGAGCCGGATTCGAACTACGTGTACGCGGCTGAGCTGTATCGTGGGCGACGTCGTATTTCAGACCGTCTGGTTGCAGAGTTGATCGAAGTTGGCCCCCAGCTTGCACAGCGTTGGTATCCCGAAGCAAAGAGTGTCGTCTTTTCTTCGGCGACGATGGCAGTTGGTGCGAGCTTCGAGCACTTCGAGCATGCCGTCGGTCTGGATTTGTTGCCATCTGAGAAGCACGGAAGCGCTCAGCTGCATAGCAGCTTTGACTTTGACAATCATATGTCGGTAGTGGTTGCGAAAGACATGCCCGAACCGAATGATAGGCGATATCTGGACTCGCTGGCCGACTTGCTCTATGACGTACACGTTGCCATGATGGGGTCGGTGCTCACGCTCTTTACAAACAGACGTGAGATGGAGCGAGTGTATGAGGTTGTAAAGCCGAGGCTTGCGGCAAAGGGACTTGAGGTGGCTTGTCAGCAAAGGCAGGGCTCTCCTCGACGGTTGCGTGAGCGATTTGTGTCAGAGAAGTCCCTATCGCTCTTTGCGCTCAAGTCCTTCTGGGAGGGATTTGACGCGGCGGGTGACACCTTACGATGCGTGGTCGTGTGCAAGCTCCCGTTTGCGACTCCGAATGAGCCGTTGGTGCGTGAGCGCGAGCTACGTGATCGCAGGGCATGGTGGAATCACTCGTTACCCGAGGCAGTGCTTGAAGTAAAGCAAGCGGCTGGAAGGTTGATACGTTCTAATACAGATACGGGTGTATTTGTATTAGCTGACTCACGCGTTGTAAGAAAGCGCTATGGCTCCACCTTTATGGGAGCGATGCCGTCACGCAACTGTATTACACTGGAATGCGCAAACTTGGGGCGTTATATAGGGCTTTGGCGAGCGTCACACGAGAGGTAATGCGTTCATGTCGGAGAGCGTAGTACGTGCGTATTTGCGAGCCTCCGACATGACCTCCTCATCTGCGACGTGGAGGGTCCCGGCGCAGGCGGCGACACGACGCGGTAGCCAGTCGCTGCGCTTGCCGTAATACGGTATTGTGCCGCGTATTACATCCTCGTCTTCAAACGTAATACGTAAGCCTGGCCACTCAAGGAGTGTTGCGTACGAGGGGTCAAAGAAGCAAACCTCGACATAGCGAGTATCCGTAGCCATAGAGTCCGACTGCTCGGGGAGGCGTCCGACCGGGCCTAACGTAATGCTTTGCATGCGGTCGAGTCTGAAGCTGCGATCCTCTAGACGGTCCAAATCATACGAATCGGCATACCAGACGTTACTGTTGTTGTCGAGGCGAAGGTTGCGTACGAGAGCGCAACGCTCATGCGGTTCAGCATCGGCGATGCCTTGATATGCGAAGTTGAGCATCCGTGACTCTGCCAGCGAACGTGCGCACAACGTCACCGCCTGCGTGAGGGAGGAGTTGCGCCGTGCGCCGAGGGCACTTCGTACGTCTGCGTCATCGATGCCATCATAAGAGAAGGCGCTGCGAAGTCGTGTACGTACAGGATCGTCATCTGGTACTTCAGCAAGGTCAAGCGCATGCACGAGTGCTATGGTCTCGGACTTCGTGAGCCGAATGGGTCGTCCGTGAATGCCCGGGTATTGCAGCGTAAATTCCGTGAAGTCATCGTTTGCCGAAATGAGGAGGCCTCTTGACTCTTCGCCGGATGCCTGACAGACGATTTCCATCATCGCGGATGCCTCAGACACGTCGATGCCTAGACGGTGCGCAAGAGCATCAACACTTATGCGCTCGCCAGTGTGGCTGAGTGAGCTCAACACTAGTATTAACTCGCGAATACGTTGACCGCTTGGTTTGCGACCAGAAGTCCGCCTACCCGACATCATGCCACCCCCTCTTCCTCTGCGTCTGTGGCCATCGCCATCAGAACTGAGCGCCAAGCCTTCGTGAGGGATGCTGGTGCCATGGGGTGAACGCCCTCGGAGATTGCCCACGTGACGGCAGCGTCCTCGTCGGCCACTTGAATACGTACTACATTGGCCCCATCGTGAATCTCCCACACCCCGCGGTCCGCAACCGCTTCTAGTACGTCGACAAGTCGCCTGTTCGGTACGTAGAACGTCGCCTCATATTGGTATTTTCCCAGTTGAAAGGGCAAGCGTATGTAGTCACGGACGTTGAAATCGCGTGGCGGTTCGTATGTCTTACGTTTGTATTCACGTACGGATTCGACGCGGTCAAGGTTGTACACATGGGGCTCCTCCATGGCATCGTCGCACAATCGTGATGCCACCATGTAGGTGGTGCCGCGAAGCGGAAAAAGTCCTAGCGGTAGAACCATACGGTCGGTGTGTGTGCCGTCTGCCCTTCTATACGAGATGTGTGCTGCGTGATGGGCGGACATGCATTCCTCAATATAAGTAAGTTGGCGGCTACGGCTACGGACTTGCGAAGGTAGGCTAACGCCGATTGTGCCATCGAATGATCGATCTATCTTGCTGAGAGCGAGGCGCAAGTCCTGGGCGTAGGGGAAAGATGGATCTGCGGTCAGCGGTAGGAGAAGGGAGTCGAGAAAGAGCGCATCCTCGGTCGTGATAGCGGAGTCGTCTGCATACGAGGCTTCTTCGTCTACTTCCCATGCAGGTTCACCTGTAGGGAGGTCATGACGAATTACGGAGATGCCGGCCGTCAAGAGACGGCTGCGATCGCGCTGGTATGCCTTGCGAAAACCATCGTCCGACATTTGCGGATAGAATTCGCGGCGGATGCGCTGCGTCGTCATGGGATGACGGGCGTTGATGAGGGCAACAGCTAGCGACACGATGCGGCGAGCGGACCTGTCGTCCTCAGTGGGTTCCCTGAATTCATCGTCGAAAGAGTCCATGCGCTCTCCTCGAAAGCGTGGTTATGATGGGTAAGTGTAGCATCTGCTGCGAATGTTGCCGAGAAGGCTTCGGAAGTGACTTGTGTACGCGGCCAGATTTGCGTGTAATATTAGTAAAACCTAGCATGACGGCATGAAGATACGCCGAACATATAAACCGCCTACCTCATATGCGGGTGTATTACCAGCGTATTCGACGTATACTGTGATGCCGAGGTGCAGAGGCGTGCAGCCAAAACGCAGCAAAGGATGGACAACATGGCCAAGACGCGAGAGTACATGGACTATCTTGACGAAAGGATTGGGATAGCCCCCGCTTATAGCCAGGAGGAGTGTCAGGCAGGCGAGGTCATCTCGCGAATAATGAGGGAACATGGTCTCCAGACCTCGGTCGAGGAATTCGACGGACGCGGTTCGGGCACGGTTGCCAGAAACGTCCTCGTTATAGTCATGTTTATCGCGGCGCTTGTCGGGGGTCTCGTTCCGGATGTCCTGCATATCGTTCTGCTTCTCGTGGCACTGTCTGCTGCGGCGCTTCTGGCATTCATGCATTTCGTGCGGAACGTCTTCGAGGATTTGGGGCCTGCGCATCGAAGCCAGAATGTCGTGGGCATACGACGCGCTCCGGCCGAGAATGTGGTGCGAGGCTCGCGTCCTATCGTGATTGTGGCGCATTACGACACTCCTCGCGAGAGTGTCATGAGGCGAGGGATACTTGCACGCTACCAATCCACGCTCGTCCGTGTGGCGGCTGTCTGTCCTGCGGTCGTTGCGGTGGCCCTGCTCTTTCAGGTCATGATGTTCATGCCTGAGCCAGCGCGCATTTTCATGTGGGTCGTTGGCCTCATAGCGTCGCTACCGGCACTCTTTGTGGCGGTGACATCCATCATGTCGAACTTTGGCGAGTGCACGTTGGGTTCAAATGACAACAAAGCCTCGGTTGCCGCGCTGCTTGGAATGGTAGACAAGGTCAGCCCCGCCGAGGACCATGCGACCGTCGCTGCCAAGCAACGACCCGCGAAACAGCGCAGGCGTCGTGCGGATGGTCCCGCAGAACCCGCTGAGCCGCAAGTAAGGCGCGTCACGGTAGTCGAAGAGGTCTATGGCGTCCGACATGGCGAAGATGTGCTCAGGGCAGTGGGGATATTGCCCCCATCGTGCGAGATTGTGTATGAGGAGCCCAAGGTAACGGTGATGGAAGAGCCGCTTGAATCTTGGGATCAGTCAGAGGCTATGGATGGTGTCGACGAGACTGGTCTCGCCGATGATTTCGAGTCTGGCGATTTTGAGTCAGACTACGAGTCCGATGATGTCGAAGGCAGCTATGAGGACGACGCGTTCGATGAGGGATATGACGACGACTATGAGGATGAGGAATACGAAGACGAAGATTATGGCGTAGATAGCTACGAGGATGACGGCTACGAGGATGACGAGAATTATGGGGACGACGACTATGGTGACGTCACCTACGATTCGGATTATGACGAATACGGGTATGAGGAGGATGAGGAACCCGCCTCGGAGAGCGACAGATTCGTAGCGAGTACAGAAACGAGTATCGAGAATCGCGAAGATAGGCTCGCATCACTGCCTTCCCTTGATACGGATGATTCAGCATACGACGATGAGACGGGTGAAGAGGAGTATTCCGAGGACGGCTATGACGACGAGTACGTCGATGAAGACGATTTCGATGATGACGAATACGCTGACGAAGACGAATATGCCTACGACGACGAGGAAGATGACGACTACGACTACGCCTACGACGAAGACGAGCGCGAATACGAGGATGAAGAAACTCTGGGCGACGAGGGCGAAGAGGATCTTGATGCGGACGCGGGTGAGTACGACTACGAAAGCGAAGCCGACCGAGAGAGCGAAGAAGAAGAGGTCGCCAGTTTGGATGACAGCAGAAAACCGATGGGTTCTGCTATTGGCGGCTGGTTCTCAAAGCGCTTCCAAGTCATGAAAGAGTTCCTCACCTATGATGATGACGAGTCTGGGTCGGGCGGATGGATTTCCGACGAAGAAGACAGTGACGCAGAAGAAAGCCGCGTTGTTGAGGAGTCTAGTTTAGACGAGTTCGCTGAGGTTCTTGATGAGGAGGATGTCGCAAGCGAGCAGATGCCGGGCGAAAGCCATGAAGAGACCTACGCCAGCGCCGAGGACGAGGTGTACGATGCCGATGGCTGGTCCGAAGTAGAGAAAAAGCCGCTCGTTACGAGTGTTCCGCGCATCGAAGATGAGCCAGTCGCGGGGATAGCGGAGTCTTATGAGGACGACCCGGACGCCATGGCTGATCTTGCGTTCGACGCGGAGCAGCAAGGGGAGTACGAGGACGACTTCGAGTACGAAGAAGATGAGCCTTCTTATTATAGTGAACCGGCATATGCGGATGATGAGTACGAGCAGGAGTATTCCGAGGACGAGCAAAGCTGGGATGAAGAATCGTATGAGGATGAGGATCTGACGGATGAGGATTATCCGCTCGACGAGGATTCTGATACCTATGACGACGAGTACTACGATACGTACGAAGATGAAGACTACCTGCTCGACGAGGACTCTGATGCGTATGGTGAAGAGGAATACGAGGAAGAGAAAGACGTTCGACGTGAGGTGTGCAAGGAAAAGAAGCCTTCGTTTGCACAGCGAATCCTGGGGGTCTTTGGTGGTGGCAGGCGTAAGCGTGCGGCAAAACAGGAAGAGTACGCGTACGAAGAGGACGAAGAGGAAAACGACGGCGACGAGTATTACCTAGAGGATGAAGATACCCTCGATGACGGTTACGAAACGGATGACCAGGAGACTGGGTACGGCGAAGAGGATTACGGATACCTGGACGAGGAAGAGTACCTCGAGGACGATGATTATCTCGAGGATGATGACTACACAGAGGACGATGGCTACCTCGACGAAGACGAGTACCTTGAGGATGATGACTATCTCGAGGAAGACGGATACCTTGACGAGGAGTACGAGTCCGATCAGGACGAGTACGTCGAGGCACCACAGCAGCTCGTAGATCCAAACTCCCTGCACTTCGATCGTGAAGAGGATGACGACGACATTGTGGCGCGCGACGATTCTGGTCTAAGCACTATATCGGACAGCTATGACCTTTACACGGGAGATGTCAAGCGCGAGTCACAGCGCACACGTCCCGCTTCTATCGATGATCCCACGTGGGGTACGTCCACATATCAACCTACACGCCCCGCGCTTAACATTGCACGTCGGGCTGCCCTCTACGACTTGCCGGATCCTTCGGGAAGTACGGTCGATCCGCTTGCGGATGAATTCGAGTACGAGGAGGATGTGCTTGCAACGAGCGAGGAGGCTGAGCGCACGGAGGCACGTGGTGGCTTCTGGGGCGAGGGTGCCGGCAACCCGCGTTCGCAGGCATGGAAGGGCGGCGCGACAATGCGTGAGGATATCCGTCAGGATAGCATGGGCGACTTCGATGGAGAGTTGCAAGATGCCATGCTCGAACTCGGGGATGACTTCCTCGATCAACATGACATTTGGTTTGTCGCAACCGGAGCTTCCGAACAAGACCATGCTGGTATGAAGGCTTTCCTCGATGCGCATCGCAAGGAGATTCGTGGTGCGTTCCTCGTGAATCTCGAATGCGTAGGTGCTGGTTCACTGGCAGTCTATGCACGTGAGGGTCTTTCGGATCGACGTCGTGCGGATAGGCGTCTCGTGCGGATGGCGTCAGACATCGCGCGTGATTTGCACATCAGCGTCGACACTGCCATGTGCGACTGGACGGATACCGATGCTGCTGTGGCCATGCGGTCACGCGTGCGCGCCATGAGTATCGTGGGCCTTGATGAAAACGACCTTCCCGCGCTGTCTCATACCATTGATGATGTGCCCGAAAACGTGAGCCCGGATCAGGTGGATGATGTCGTGCGCATCGTGACGGAGATTATTCGCCGCGCATAGATGGACCTGCCCTCGATTATGAAAAGAGGGGCCGCTGGAAAATCGCACCCAGCGGCCCCTATCCATGCGTGACGCTGTGCTTTAGCGTCTGCGACGATGCCAGGTGGCAAGCATACCGACTGCCATGGCGAGCGATCCACCGCAAGCCAGAGCTATCGGCGATATGAGCGGGTCACCCGTTCTGGGCGTGGTCGATTTCGTGGACTCAGTTTTGTTCGTGCCGCTAGTTGAAGTGGTCGGTTGTTTTTGCGTCGTGCCTTCCTTTTCGGGCTTCTTCTCTTCGGGTTTCTGGATTAGGACGGCCTGTGCCTCGTCGGCGATATCCTCGTGCGTTGCGATAAGCTTCCCATTGGTCGTAAGGCGCTCGAATGCGACGGCGGTAACGCCTCCCAGTTTTGAGGCGTCGAAGGTGAAACTCACTTCTGCGATGCCAGAGGATTCCTTGGGCGTGAAGGTGGCGCGTGCGGTTACGGGCTTGTTGTCTGCTGATTGCAGTGGTTGCTTTGTCTGTTTGTTGTAGAGTGTGCCCTCGAGCTGGTATTCGCAGCCGGGGACGAGACCCTCGTATGCGACCTTGTCAATGATGGTCACCTTGCTCGTGGCGTTGGTCTCATGCTTGCCAGTGGTGGCGTCAGTGGCCGTCGTACCGATGTGAGCCACATGTACGGTCTGGTCTTCGTCGGAGAGGTCCGCATGCACAGCGACTTCCATGCCGTCGCGCTGGCACGACTCGAAAGCAACGATGGAGGTGGTCTTCACGTGAGAAGCGTCGAAGGAGAACTCCAGCGTCACGGTGCCGGATGGTTTCTCCGGTGTGAACTTGGCTTCGGCGGTGACGGGGCTTCCGTCCTCATGCGTGATGGCGGATCCCGTCTGCTTGTCATGGAGCGTTCCACGCACAACGTATTCGACTCCCGGGTGAAGGTTGGTGTAGGAAACCTCGTCGGTGACGCGTACGGTTCCTGTGCCGAGTACGTATGAGTCGCCGTCCTCGGTATCGGATGCCTTGGTGCGAATCTGGGGGAAGGATACCGTCTGCGCGACGTCGGTGAGGTCTTCATGACGAACAAGCACGCGCGCCTCGTCACCCTCTCCCTCAAACAACGTCTCAAAGCAGACGATGGTCTTGCCCGCCAGTGAGGTTGCATCGATTGTAAAGGCCATCGCGACCTGCCCCGAGCTGGTGTCTGGTTCGAAGGTCTGTCGCGTGACAAGCTCGTTGCCGTCTGCGTCGAGAAGCAGATCCCCTGTTTGTGCGTCAACAAGCTTGCCCTCCATGGTGTAGGTCGTGCGCGGTGCGAGGCCGCGATAGGCTACGGTATCGATAAGCTCGACCTTCTCGCTAGCGACAAGCTCGTGCGCATCGCCGTTGCCAGTGAGCGTGGTACCGATGTCAGGTACGGTTGCCGTCTGTGTGACGTCGTTGATGTCGGCATGGATGACGAGTTCGCGGCCTTCGCGAAGGAGCGTTTCGAATGCCACGAGTTCCCTACCCGCGACAAGCGAGGCGTCGAATGAGAAGTGAAGCTGTGCCGTACCTTCGGCCATCTCCGCCGCGATGGTCGTGCTTGCCTCGATGGTCTTCCCGTTTTCGTCGAGCAGGGGTTCACCCGTAGCTTTGTCCATGACCGTTCCGCGGATCTCGTACGTTGCTCCGGGAATGAGGTTGGTATAGGTCACGGTGTCGACGAGAGTAATGGTGCCAGTAGTGGAAGCGGTATGGTGGCCGCCCTCATCGGTGAACTCAGTCCGGATGTTGGGGATGGTTACGGTTTGCGCTTCGTCGGTGATGTCTGCATGGATGGCGAGGGCCACGTCCTGTCGCACGAGTTCCTCGAAGGCCACCAGTGTCCTACCGGCGACGAGTGCGCACGGGATCTCGAAGCTGACCTCTACGCTTCCGTTTGCCTCATCCGGAGTGAACGATGCGGAGGAGCTGACCTCGCGTCCGCTTGCGTCAACGACCTTTTGACCGGATTTCTTATCGATGAGCGTGCCGTTGAGGACGTAGCGCCGACCAGGCACGAGGTTCTCGTAGGTCACCGTGTCGACAAGCTTGACTGTCTCGGCCTCAGCAGCAACCTCGTGATTGTCGGCCCCGTCCGTAAGCGTGGTGTGAATGGCGGGGAATCGCACGGTCTGGCCATCGTCGTTAATGTCGGTGTGCACGGCTATCTCATGACCATCCTCCATGAGATGCTCGAAGGCTACGGTTGTGGTGCCACCGAGATTGCTCGCGTCAAATTCGAAATTGAGCGAGACTTGTCCTGTTGCGTTCGAAGGAGTGAAGCTCGTGGTCGCGGTGATGGCGGTACCCTGTTCGTTGCGGAGCAGCTCGTCCGTTTCCTTGCTCATGAGTTCGCCGACCATCTCGTATGTCTTTCCAGGTGTCAGTCCTTCGTAGCGGACGACATCGGTGAGGGTCACCCTGCCAGTCGCAGGTGCGGTGTGCTGCGTTTCATCGAAGGTGAGGGTGGTCTCGATTCTTGGCTGTGGGACGGTCTTGTTGTCGACGGTGCCCATGTCGGGGAAGTAGTCATTCTGGTGGATGCGTACGGTGAACGAGACGAGCTGCTTTCCTTCGTTGGCCTTTGAGGGGAGTTCGCGCACCTCGTAGGTATCGTAGGGAAGCGCGCCGGGTTTGTCGTCTGCGGGTACGACGATACTGTCGCTGCCGCTGAACCAGATGCCCGTCGCGGGGTCGAGGAGCTCTTCGACAACCTTGTCATCGTCGCCAACCGCGTTGTCATTGGCGTTGGTCTGACGGGTGTGAGGGTTCGTCTCGGTGTGGAAGAGGCCGTTCTCGTCGGTCACCGCGATGTGGCTTTCGCCCGTAGTGAGGCTCGTGATGCGGAAGGTCGCATTGCTTATGCGCTCCATGGATTCTTCCTCGACCTTGTTGAAGCCGAAGCCTCCACGCATTACCTGGTCCTCGACGGATTGGCTCTCGTCGGTGAGGTCGCAGATGACGCCGTTCTCGCGGATGTGGACAGTTGCAGACCAGTCTTCGTTGGGCAAGAAACCCGCAGGGGGCTCGGTCTCGTGAACCACATAGGTACCATAGGGAAGCAGGTCTGTGTCGGTGCGCGCGATGCCGTCCGCATCGGTTGTAAGTGTGCAAATGACACTGCCCGGTTGGTAGACATTTCCGTTGACGACAACGGGCTGCTCGCTCGCAAGCTCGACCGCTATCTGTGCACCAGCAAGAGATGCCTCGCCCTGCCCGATGTGCAGCGACGTTTCACGTGAAACCTTACCGACAGCAAGACCCCCGCGGATGACGTTGTCCTCGCATGCGTCGCCTCCGAGGTCGATAATCTTGCCGTCATCACGAATCTCGAACTCGCGAATGAAGTCGTCGTTGGGCAGATAGCCCTCAGGAGCCTGCGTCTCACGGATGCGATAGCTGCCGTAAGGTAGGTCGCGAGTGCCGGTAGTTGCGATGCCCGCGTCGTTGGTGTGAATCGTGCGGATTAAGTCGCCTTGGGCGTACTCGGTTCCGTTGACGAAAACGGGGTGCGTACTGGCGAGGTAGATGGAGAAGTCGGCGTTGGCAAGTGCTGCGTCACCTTGGGCGTTCGAAGTCGCGAGGTCGTGGTCAACCTTGCCAAGTCGTACGCCTCCCCTGATGACTGGCTCGAGACAGGGATTTGAGGTGAGGTCAACGATCTGTCCGTCGGTACGAATCTCGAAAGACTGCCTATATTCCGAGTTGAGCTGATATCCGTTGGGTGCGTATGTCTCGCGGACGGAGTACGTACCGAACGGAAGCGCACGCGCATCCGTCTGAGCCATGCCGTTGGCATCAGTTGTGAGCGTTACGACGGTCTGGCCCTTGGAATAAGATTTGCCACCGATGATAACGGGTTTCCTGGACTCGAGGATGATGGCGAACTTGGCGCCTTCGAGCGACGCAGCTCCCTGTGATTCGGAGCGTCCGAGTTCGGCGTCGCACTTGGCGATACGCACGCCGCCGCGTACGACTACGTCCTTGAAGGGGTTGTCGATCGTGACGAGAGTGTTTGTGTTTGCGGCAGTGAGCGTTACGCGTTGAGCCGAAGATGTGTTGCGGTAGGAATCGTTCGTTTGGGACTCGCGCACCTCGTAGGTGCCGAGCGGCAGGTAGCTGCTCGACGTGGATGCCTTGCCCTGGTCATCGGTGATGAGGGGATTGCCTATGACTTCGCCAGGACTATAGGTCTTGCCATCAACCACGACGCTCGTCTCGTTTGCGTTGGCGATTTCGAAGCGGATGCCGGCCAGAGAGGCGTCGCCTTGAGCCGTGTCGCCGGTCTGTTCGTCATGCTTTTGGATCGAGATGCCCGCGCTCTCCATGGAATCACGTATGACGGGTGGGGCGGTGAATGAGTTCCCACTGATGGAGAATGCGTGGATAGGTGCCTGGTAATCAGCGGGAGATGATGCGGTCTGACCCTCGAGGTAATAACCCGACGGTGCCTTGACCTCTTGGATGGTGATGGTGCCGAGCGGAATCACGGGATGCCCATCTGCGTTGAGGTAGAAGTCGTCCCCGCGCACTTTCGCGGATGTGGCCCATGGTACGATGCCGTCATTGCCGCTCCGAAGGACCCAGGTTCGCGTCGCATGGGAGGGCAGCGTGCTGATGGTATAGTTGCCGTCATAGTAGCGGACGGCGAACTCGGCGCCGCCCATGGCATCCGTGCTGGTACCACTTGATGCGTCGACCTTCTTTACGATGATTGACGGGGTCTCGAATATCGGGGTGTCGGTGAGCTCCACGACGGTCGTCTCGCCGGCATTAACAACGAACATGTGGGGGGTGGTGTCAAGCAGGAAGCCCATAGGTGCCGTGTCCTCGTGCAGCCAATAGGTGCCTTCGTCGAGTTCAACCGGTGGCGTTGTGCCGTCGTCTTTGGTGGTCAGAACGGCATTGTCCGCGCTCTGTGTGCAGGCTTGGTCACGCCAAACGCTGAACTTTGCGCCTGCAAGTGAGTAGGTGTCGAGGCTGTTTGTGATGGACGAAAGGCTAGATACTTTCTTTGCCCGAGCCATGCCGCCTCGTACGACCTCGGGGCGCCAAGGTACCGACTGGACGCGCTGGATGGCGGCGCCCTCCGCAGGTGTCTGCGGGAAGCCCGGGGTCTGGTAGTGAGAGGCTGTATCGGAATGAACCAACACGGTATAGGTTCCGTCGCCGACTGGTGTTGCCGTGAATGAATAGTTGCCGTCAGCGGGGACCATGAGGGCGAAGTCGATGCACACGGCGTGGACTGATTGGCCGTCAGGCATGGTGAGCGTGAACTCACATTCTAAACCCTGCCAGATGGCAGTGAGCTGACAGTTACCAGTGATTGTGCCGTCGTCGTTGAGCTGCGCCGTGCCGCCGTTCTGGAACTTGAGGGTCTGAGCCGCGAGCGCCGTGCTTGCAAGCGACAACGTAATGATTAGGGCAAAGAGCGTCTGTCCGAGTAGCTTACGTTTGCCGGCATGGCCGAGGCCCAAGGGCAGGCCACCGCGAGGCAGGTCACCGCCAATCATACGGTGCCGTGGTGGACGATGAGATTGATCCCCCGCTCCTCCCGCCTTCAGTCCGTCATAGCGACGGACGTAGGCCAAACGTGCTTGCTGTGCCATACGAACCTCCTCGGTCGCGATGGATAGGGTTCGTATACGGTACGAGTGCAAGCTTGCACTTTTTTCCCCGCTAGCTGACAGCAATTTCCCCGTTTTTTGCACTTTCGCAGGTAAACATAGGTGTTTCGTTTTGCACCCTATTGACCTTAGAATTTACTGAAATTTCGGGGTGACAGGGGGGACAGTCCCCTGGGTACCCAGGGGACTGTCCCCCCTGTCACCCCTGGTCCAGCTGGAAAGTTTTTCCTTGCGCGCGGGCTTGGTTGTGCTACAATCGCTTTCACACGCGGGTGTAGTTCATCGGTAGAACCACAGCTTCCCAAGCTGTTGAGGTGGGTTCGACTCCCATCACCCGCTCCACGAACAAGTACGCGGCTCCGAGGAGCCGCGTTTCTTTTTTCATTGAGACGTCAGGTGCTTGGTCCTATCGACCACCGGCTTTTTCGTAGAGCAGGCGGTCCTTGATGGGTTGCGGATCGATGCCGAGCGCCTCCATGATTTTGAAGGTAAAGGGATAGGGCGTGGCCGGGCCCTGTGAGGTCACGATGTTGGCATCCCATACCGTTACCTCGTCGGATACGAACGTTGCGCTCTTGAGCTTCTGACCGTATCCGGTGTAGCCTGTGGCACGCTTACCCGCGAGCACGCCCGCCGCCTCAAGGACGGTAGTGCCTGAGCACATGCCACATACGAGCTTGCCGGCTTCGTCGAAGGCGCACAACGTCTGCATGACCTCTTCGTTTGCGATGAGCGGAGCAGCCGCAGTACGGCCACCGGGCACCACGATGGCGTCATAAGTGGACACGGCATCGACCGAGAAGGCATGGTCTGCACGGATCGTCATACCCTGCATAGTAGGAACCCACCGCTCACTGCCCGTGTGGAAGCTTGCGCACTCGAGACCTGCGCGCATGAGCAGATCCATGATTTGCACAGTTTCGCTTTCTTCGCAGCCATCGGGCATGAGCACGGCGACCTTACGGGCTGCAAGGGCCTGTGGTACGGACGCGCTGCCCTCGGGTGCCGGCCAGTGACCAGCCTTCGTCTCCCATGAGGGGACGCCTCCCTCCACGTCAAATGCGTTGTAATACACCATGCGCTGCTTCACCGTCTCGGAGTCAAAACCCAGTACATCCACCAACGTATAAGCGAACGCATAGGCAAACGCTGGACCCTGCCCCGTCAGTATGTGACCGTCAATCACCACCGGGGCGTCCACCCATGTGCCGGGGTTTTCCACTTTGTCAACCACGCCGGGATAGCAGGTGTAGCGCCTGCCCTCTAGAAGTCCTGCGCGACCGAGTACTTCGGGTGCCGCACAGATGGCGCATACCCAGGCTCCACGTGCGTCCATCACACGCAGGGCCTCGATGAGCTCCTCATGCTCGCCCATGGCATCCGCTCCACCATAACCTCCTGGCAGCACCACCATATCGTAGTCGTCAAGCGTGCCGTCGAACACCACGTCAGTACGCATCGTGATGCCATGCGTTCCCGCCACGTCCTGATCGCCCAGACTCACCATGTCACAATCGATTTCCGCCCGACGCAAGACATCCACGATAGTAAGTGTCTCGCCCTCTTCGCATCCCGGTGCCACGATCAACGCCACTTTAGTCATGCCTATCTCCTTCTCTTCGCCGTATGTCGTACTGCATAGCCCCATGGTATACGCTGCCTTTCCACACCGAAACGCTTTTCCAGATCGTGGAAACGGCTGTGCTTTATCGCCACGCACTCGTATGCTCGAACCAACAAAAATGATGACATGAGTTGCGAAGGGGGACTTGGATGAAAATCAACGGAAGGCATTTGGTGGTGGTCGCTGCGATGTGTGGCCTTTCGGCAGCGACGGTGGGGCTCATCACCAACGTAGCGGGGCTCTTCTTTACGCCTATGGCTACGGAGTTCGGCATCATGCAGGGCGCGGTGAGCCTCATGCTCACCATCGCTAACATCTGCGTGGCGCTGGGAGGCCTTGCCACACGCAAGCTCACCAAGCTCATGTCATTGCGCACTCTGCTCGTTGCGGGTACCGCGATTCTTGTTGGCTCCACGTTGGCTACCGCTTTCGTGCCGGGTATCGGAATCGCTTATGTGCTCTCGGCAACGAAGGGTCTCGCCGGTGGCGTCATCGGATTCGTGCTCGTTACCTACGTGCTCAACAAATGGTTCGAGGAACAGCTTGGCCTTGTGACCAGCCTCGCCATGGGCTGTAGCGGACTTGCAGGTGCGCTCTTCACTCCCCTTGTGCAGTCCGTCGTCAATGGCGTAGGCTGGCGTGCGGGCATGGTGCTCGTTGCTGTGATTATGCTCATCCTATGCTTGCCAGCCATCCTGTTCGTCCCCTCCTGCGATCCCGGTGATGTGGGTCTCGCCCCCTTTGGGAGCAAAGAAATACCCACGTCTGCACACGTGAGTGGAACGCAAGCTCAGAAGACACCCATCTCTGTGAACAAGCTTCTTTTTGCCGGCGCCGTTCTCTATGCCATCCTCTCTGCGGCCGTGAGCGCCATGCCGCAGCACTTCCCCGGGTTTGCTGAGGAGGTAGGACTTAGTGCGGCCGTCGGTGCCGCCATGATATCGGTATGCATGGTGGCGAATACGCTGGGCAAGGTCGTGATGGGCTGGCTCACTGACCGCATCGGCGCTCGCATGTCCATTCTGGGCTACACGGTGCTGGTGTGCGCGTCGATCGTCGCGCTGCTGCTGGTGCATGCTCCCGCAGCCTTTATTGTGGCGGCATTCTTCTTTGGCCTGTGCTATTCGCGCGCTACCGTAGGTCTTTCCATGCTGTGTCGCGAGGTGTTTGGAAAGCGAGGCTTCGGCATCGTGTATCCTGTGGCCGCTCTGGGTTGCAGTTTCTCCAACGCCGTCTTTTCCTCAGCCGTCGGCTTTGCCTTCGACCTCACTGGTGGCTACACCGTCTCGCTGGTTGCATTCCTCGGCTTTCTCGTGGCATCTGCCGCCGTCATGTTATGGTGCTACCAGAAATAAGGTTGTGAACTAGTGGGACATTTCCCTTCGTACTCGACAGACGCGCGGGAGGCCACCCATGATCTACGACAAGCTCATAGTTGCGCTGCTCTCCGCACTGGCAACGGAGCGCGAGGAGACCACGAACGCGACCATTGCGCGTTACCTCGTAACACATATCGAAGACCTCGATGATGTCACCGTTAAGGGAGTCGCCTCAACCTGCAACGTAGGTGTGGGTTCGGTCTCACGGTTTTGTCGCGAGACGGGCTTTCGCGGATTCGATGAGCTAAGACGAGCGCTGATGGAGGCGGGGCCCTCGTTCGAGCTTGCACCGACCGACCACGCGGGTTTTGTGGGTGCTTCAATCGTTCAGGCGGAACGCAGCGTTGACAAAAAAGATGCTGAGTGCCCTCGTCGATGATCTACGTGTTTACCAGAAAGTCTTTGTTTGCGGCATGCTCAAGGCGCAGGCGGCGGCCGTTAATCTTCAGGTGGACCTACTCATGCAGGGAAAGCTTGTCCATACGAGCGTGAGTTATGCCGAGCAGCTAGGACACATCGCAGCTGCGGCACATGACGAGATGGTGGTGGTCTTTTCGTACACGGGATCCTACTTCGATGCCTACGACCTTTCTGATTCCTTTGCTCGCCTCGACCGACCGCGAGTTTGGATGGTTACTGGGACCAAGCGACCTCAGCCGGAGTTCGTATATGGATGTCTGTCGTTCAAGTCGAGTCACAGTCAGCTGGCACACCCCTTTCAACTAGAGATGATTGCTGCGCTTATCGCACAGGAATACGCACGAGCTATGGAGCGGACAAACGACTTACCCGAGCATCTGCGATGAGCGGAGTAGCTTTACCGGAAACTATGCGAAGTCCCAACGGTGGAAGGCGGGTTCCATCTTGTCAAAGGTATGGAAGCCCTCGAAGCCGAGGCTCGCGAGGTAGTGCTGGAAGTGGCGGATGTAAGCACCGAGGTGCTCGGGCCTGTGGGAGTCCGAGCCGAGCGTAATGACGTTGCCACCGAGGTCACGATAGAGCTCCAGGATTTCGCGTGCGGGCTGGGAGTCTGTCAGACCGTAGCGGACGGACGACGTGTTGAGCTCGATGCCCTTGCCGCGGGTAATCGTGTGTTCAAGCGTTGCGGCCACGAGGTCGCGGTTAGCCGGGAAGTTGACGATACCTGCCGGGTCATAGCGCTTGATGAGGTCCACATGTGCCAGTACGCTCCAGTGCGCGAAGCTCGTCGCCACGTCGTAGAGCTCCTGATAGTACGCGAGGTTGTATTCCTCCTGCGTGCGGCCTTCTTGAAACTCGCCGGTCCAGAACTCAAGGTCGCCCACCTGATGAATAGAGAGCAGCACGAAGTCGAATTCATCAGCGTATTTGTTCCATAGGGCGTTGAATTGGGGAATTGTATGTGTCTGGACACCGAACTCGAGGCCAGCCTTGATGCTAATGCGGTCTGCCCAGCGATCGCGGAGGTCGGCGATGCAGGGGAAGTAGGCCTCATAGTCCACGTTGAGTACACGCTGGCCCTCCATGACCTTGGCCGAGAGCGCATCCTCCCAGTCAGGCTTGATACCGTAGTCGACGTGGTCGGTGAAGCAAATCTCGTCGAGGTTGCTTTTCCAAGCGTCTTCGACGACCTTCTCGGGGGTGTACCAAGAGTCATCGGAGAACATCGAGTGGACGTGGTAGTCGGCTAGCATGGCGGTTCCTCTCTGCGGTCGCAACTTGGAGCGTGACGATGGCTGAAAATGCGCTTATTGTACGACGAATTCGGGAAATGCCGAGTATAGAGGGCCTCTACGACCGAAACACCAGCAGGTTCTCAATCTGATACTTGGGTTGTTCCAGTTTCGTCGTACAATAAGCGCACTTCTGACCATCCAAGGTGTCGGGAATTCTGAAAAAAGCCACTCATGTCCCTGTGAAACTTACGAACGTGCGCTATCAGAGCTTCATTCGTTTGTTCCAGTGCGCTGAGGAGTCAGCATCCATAACTTGGCAGTCGCGTTATACTTGCTCCTTGTGAACAAAAACCCACACAGAAGGAGAGTTGCCATGTATGGTAGCAAGCGGCTCACGCGCGAAGAGGTGGCGGCGACGATGGCGGGCCTTTCGGCAAACATTGAGCGCTACGCGGAGCTCTTGGTACGAAAGGGAGCGGCTATCGCGCCCGGTCAGGAGCTCGTGCTTACAGCGCCCGTCGAACGCGCTGACTTTGCCCGCATGGTAGTACGCGAGGCATATGCGGCGGGTGCCGCCAACGTTACGGTGGTATGGTCGGACGATGAGATCCGGCGCATGGACTATGACTATCACGACGTGGAATTCTACGAGCAGGTGCCTGCGTGGAAGCGCGCCCAACTCAACGACCTTGCCGAAGCCGGTGCGGCGTTTCTCTTTCTCGAGGGGTCGGATCCCAACGGTCTTGCTGGCGTGGATCCGGCAAAGATTGCGACTGCGTCGAGGGCTCGCAACACGCAATGCAAGAGGTTCCGTGACGGGCTTGACTTCGGCCGCAATGCCTGGTGCATCGCAGGCGTGCCCGTGACCGCGTGGGCGCGGATGGTGTTCCCCGGTCGCGACGATGACGAGGCCATGCTGCGTCTCTGGCAGGCCATTCTTCAGACGGCTCGTGCCGACGGGCCGGCGCCCCAGCAGGAATGGGAGCGCCATAACGCTACCTTCGAGAAAAACAAGCGCATACTCAACGATTACACCTTTGACCATCTGCGATATCACTCGGCCAACGGCACGGACTTCGTCGTGGGTATGACCAAGGGCCACATTTGGGAAGGTGGTGCCGGACGCACCCAGGATGGGACCGTGTTCTTCCCCAACATGCCGACTGAGGAGGTTTTCACCTCACCCGATCGCATGCGAAGGAGGGCAAGGCCGTGTTGCGCAGCATTATCGAATCCGATGAGAATTCGTGCCGCCTGGGTGAATGCGCACTCGTCGCAAAGGACACGCCGATTCGCCAGACCGGTCTGCTCTTTTACGACACTCTCTACGACGAGAATGCTAGTTGTCACTTGGCATTGGGGACGGGATTCCCCGAGTGCATCGAAGGTGGCTTCGAGATGAGCGAGGACGAGCTGATGGCGCACGGCGTCAATCACAGTGCCACTCACGTGGACTTCATGGTGGGGGCAGATGACCTCGAGATTATCGGCGTGACGGCCGCAGGCGAAGAAGTGCCCATCTTTGTAGACGGCCGCTGGGCCTGGAGTGTGGAGTAAGAGGCCAAAGGAGGCTTTGAGAAGGGTGATATGCTGCCTGGGGGTATTCCCAGGCAGAACAAGCGGATGTTTTTGTGCCGCCGCGAATCCCGCGCTTTGATACATAGTGAGCGGGTACGCTATACTATTGCAATTGTCGCAAACAAGGGAGTGCATCATGAAAGACGGTCAAGCTACCCCGTTGGTTGGTATCATCATGGGTTCGAAGTCCGACATGCCAGTTATGCAGGCATGCGTGGATCAGCTTGAGGAGTTCGGCGTGCCGTACGAGCTGGTCATTGCTTCGGCGCATCGCAACCCGGCGAAGGTGCATGAATGGGCGTCGACGGCGGTCGATCGGGGCATGCGCGTGATCATCGCGGCTGCGGGCAAGGCCGCGCACCTTGGCGGTGTCGTTGCAGCCTACACCCCGTTGCCGGTAGTAGGAGTTCCCATCAAGACGAGCGATCTTGGCGGCATGGACTCGCTGCTGTCCATGGTGCAGATGCCCTCGGGAGTGCCGGTGGCATGCGTGGCTATCAACGGGGCCAAAAACGCAGCCATCTTTGCCCTGCAGATCTTGGCGTCGGGGGATGCTGCTTACCGCCAGAAGATGCTCGACTTCAAGGCGGCCCTTGCCGAGGGTTGACGCGGGGCAAACGTTTAGGCCAAACGGAAAGGGATAGCGATGGCACGTCGTGACAGAGACATCGGCGGGCGCGAGAAGCGTCGAGGCAGCAATATCATCTCCAACCTGCTCGTAGCCGTTGGTGTGGTGCTGCTGATCGTTGCGGGCGGCATCTACGTCAAGAACGAGACGAACTACCGGCAGATTGACGAGACGAACGAGCGCGTCGCCGAGTACGCAAAGCTCACCGACGATGCCGAGCGTCCGCCCGAGATCGACTGGGATGGACTCAAGGCCATGAATCCCGATGTAGTCGGTTGGCTGCAGGTGCCGGGAACCATCATCAACTACCCGGTTTTTCATGCGGGCAACAACGAGGTGTACCTGAATCGTGCGCCCGACGGTAGCTACAGCATCGGTGGTTCCGTCTTTATGGACTTCGAGAACAAGGTGCCAGGTATGGACGACCCGCAGACGATTATCTACGGGCATCATATGCGCAACGGCTCGCAGTTCAAGCAGATTGCTGACATGGACAAGCAGGAGTACTTCGACGACGCATCGGAGTTTGCCGTGACGCTCCCTTCCGCCACGCTGAAGTACAACCTCTATATCCTCGCGAACGTCGGGGAGTTGACCATTCCGGAGGGAACCGCGGA
>ONMP01000220.1 GCA_900318935.1 uncultured Actinomycetes bacterium | reverse complement strand
TCATACGTGCGAACGATCACCTTCCCGCCCGATTCGAGCCCACCCAGTCCGTGCTTCACCGCATTCTCCGCAAGCGTCTGCACCGACAGGGCTGGCACGAAGAAGTCCGTCGCTTGATCGTCAATCTCGTAATCGACGCGACTCGCATCGGACATACGCTCCAGCTCAAGGTACGTGCGCACGTGCTCGAGCTCACGCTTCACAGACACGGGAGACGAGTGCTTCAATGAGTCGAGGTTGGCCCTTAGATACTGGGAAAACGACGCGATGGCCTTCTTTGCCACCTCGGAGTCCTCGTCCACCAGACCATATATCGTGTCGAGCGTGTTGAACAAGAAGTGCGGCTGTATCTGGCTGAGCATGACGTCAGTTCTCAGCTTCACGATCTCGATCTCTCCCTGACGACTGCGATCCATCTGGTCGCTCACGACGAAGCAGAGCATGCCGAGAGCCCCGATCGATGTGCCGAGAACAGTTGCCAGAACCCCGTAGTAAAACATCTGCCATACCATGGATACCGCAGGCGCGGCCAGATACACGACGAACGCTGCCCGCTGCTTGTTTGACAGCTCATAACGGCCTCGCCATAGCACTACCAAGTCGATAAGCATGATGAGCAGAATCGGCATAAGCAAGACCGGGTAGTATGGCCCGCGCCGGTACACGTTGTCGTCACCGACGGAGTAGAGATTTCCCGTAAACTGCGTCTGCACCAGCAAAGCCACGAAGGCGAGCCACAGGGCAAACACAACGCGGAAGATGCCGCTACGACGCCAATCCCTACCGCATTCTTGGAGCAAAAGTGCCGTGAGGATGAGAGCCGCAAGCGTAGGCAGGGACGACTCAAAGAAGAGCGCGATGATACCGGCAACCACCCATGCACGTCCCTGGAAGAAGTCTCCCACCTGACCGAACAAGTCACTAGCGGTGTAGACCAAGAGCACAGCAAATATGGCAACGAGATAGACCTTTGTCTCCAGTTTGATCGGGTTAGTGAGCAGCGCCAGCGCAAGTCCAAGCGCGCATATCAGGATCCCGGCGACAGCGATGGAGAAGTTTATACCGATGAGCATACCCCCCTCCACACGATCACTCCTTTCCACCTTGCAACATCGTGTGCTTGGCGTGTCATTCTACGACAAAGATCAGCGCGCCGCCCGACGGTCGTGTCCCGATTGACTGTAGTACGCCCGCTTGGCCTCGTACATTGCGGCATCTGCCTTTGCGACGAGCTTCTCCAGCGTGAGGTCCGGATAGTCTCTAGCAAGCGCATAACCCACAGCCATGACGAGCCCAATAGCCGCCTCACCCTTCCATGACTTCGACTCACGATCGAGGTCTGCCAAGGCTTCTTTGACCTGTCCTTTGCTCATATTCGCGACTACCACGAACTCGTCCCCGCCGGCTCGGAAGCATCGTCCCACGCCGGAAAACACGTTTTCGATGCAGCGTGCGGCACCGCAGATGAGCTCGTCCCCAGCGGCATGGCCATACCTGTCGTTGACCATCTTTAGCCCGTTGACGTCAATCTCGAACGCAACAAGGTCTTTGGGGAGCTCGCCCGCCTTATCGAGTTCTTTGAGCACTCCCGAGTACGCGCGTCGGCTCAGGAGGCCTGTGAGCTCGTCCTTCATAATCTGTTCGTCTTTTTCCTCGATGCTCTCGTCTTGCCTAATCTGAGTGAACTCCGAGTTGTGGATGAACAGCAGGGTAGCAGCCAACGTCATCGTGAGGTACACAGTCCTCACCGCACCTTCACTCACTTCCTGAAGGACCACGCCCACCACGAGTAGCAACATAATCGCAAAGAGCGAGCCGCGATTCTGCTTGCGGAAGTAGGTGCCGTATAACCGAAAACTCAGCAAGACAAGCACGATAACTGTGAGATAGAACACCATGTAGAGCATATACAGGTCGCCGTGATGATAGTGGTTGTGCTCGTCAATCACTACCATCCAGCCACCAAAGAATGCGATGACTTGAAACACGCAGTTTGCCGCGAGGATGATATCGAGGACCTTGGTCATACGGTTCTTCAACCCCATTTGCTTAACGATAGCCCCGCCTGCCAGCGGGGTAAGCATATAGTCGATGCATTTCGCGAGCATGATCGGCCACGTTGGCAGGCCCTCGACACCATCGAACATCCTGGCAAGCCATTCGGCAAGCGCCGACACAGCGATGAACGCATACACCACGTAGTGCCGAACCCTGTCCTCCTTGCGAAGGCGACCATTCTCGCGAACGAGAATGCACATGACCGCAAGCGTCAGCCAAGTCAGGGTGGTTATTGCGGTGTAGTAGCTCATGGGATGGGCAGGCTTTCTTTGCATGCGTTGTCCAATGCTAATAGCATCCTACAGATTGAATGCAACAAAACCGTCCCACAGCAGGTCATAATGCCTTTGGGGTGACAGAGGCGCTGATGCCCGATGAGATTGTCATGGCAGAGTGGGTTTCTCGTCATGACGAGGGTGTAACGAGGGTATATCTAGTAAGGATTCATGCCTGACGCAGACCGGATGGAGGACGCATGGAAAAGAGTAAGCACAATGCTCTGATAGCTGCTATCGCGCTCGTGGCAATCATTGCCGTGGGTGCGGTTGCCTATCAAGCGCTCGGCGTGAAAGAAACGACCCCGACCACCAGCGCCGCACCTTCGGCCACCGAAAACACGGCGACCACCGAGGCTACCGATACCGCCGACCCTGCTGCGGCCACCGAGAACGATGGGGGTACCGACGCCGCCAATCAGCCCGAGAACCATGGCCCGACAGTCTATACGGAGGACGGCTCACCAAAGACGCTCCTCGAGCTCGCCAATTCCAAGCCCCTTGTCATAAACATTTGGGCTACCTGGTGCCCGTACTGCGTCCAAGAGATGCCGGACTTCAAGGAGCTATATCAGGAGTACGCAGATCGCGTGTCGTTCGCCTTCGTGAATGCCACCGACGGCAGACGGGAGACGGTCGAGGGGGCTGCCACATGGCTTCGCGACAACGACCTAGCCGAGCTGCCAGCCTATTACGACACCAGCTACGAGGCATCGGCGACCTTTGGCGCCCGCACGCTTCCCACCACAGCCATAATCTCCGCTGAAGGACAGCTGATAAGCTCCGCGCCTGGCGCAATCGACCCAACGCAAATGCGCGCCGTCCTCGACGAGCTGCTGCAGTGACGTGCCATGGACTACCTCCTCACCTTTCTTGAAGGCATCGTGACCTTCATCTCGCCGTGCCTCTTGCCCCTCCTTCCGCTCTATCTCGCCTACTTTGCGGGAGACGCGGCCTTGGCATCTGCCACCCAGCAAAGAAACACTCGCGCGACACTCGTAGGAGTGCTCGGCTTCGTGCTGGGTTTCTCAGTGGTGTTCTGCATCCTCGGCGCATTCGCCGGAAGCCTCGGGTCGCTGCTCGTACGCTACGGTAGGGTGCTTAACATCATATGCGGCGCAATTGTCGTGGCCCTAGGGCTCGGGTATCTTGGCGTGCTGCAACTCCCCATGCTTCATCACGGTACCATGCAGACCGTGAAGCCTCACGGATTCCTGCGCTCGATTGCGTTTGGCGTCGTCTTTGCCATAAGCTGGACGCCCTGCGTGGGAACGTTCCTTGCCGCGGCGCTCGGCCTCGCCGCGAACTCGGCCAGCGCTGCACACGGGGTGCTGCTTCTCCTGTGCTATTCGCTCGGTTTGGGTCTGCCCTTCGCTCTGTCGGCACTTCTGCTCGACCAGCTCGGCAACGCTTTCTCGTGGGTAAAGCAACACTTCGGCATCATCGAACGCGTAAGTGGCGTGCTCCTGATAATCATGGGCATCCTCATGGCATGTAGCTTGCTTGGCGCCCTGAGATAGCCGAAGCGGCCGCTCGTACGCAGTGACTCGCCGTACGTGCGACCGCTTCAGTGACAGTGCGATCGGATATCTTCAACCGCAGGGCCGGAAAGAGACTAGACCTCTGAGACGCTGCGGTCTTGGCCGATCACGAACGTGTGCACTACATCATTCACGTCGTAGGTCTCTACCTCCCAGTACCACTTGTTGTCGTTGAGCTGCACTTTTATCATGCTGTCCTCTTTGAGCTCTCCCAAGCCGTTTTCCCAGATGATGTTCCTCACGTCATCTTCGGTGAGGGTCAGTTCGTCGGGGTTAGGCTCGGGTTCGGGATCCGGCTGAGGCGTGGGAGTGGGAGTAGGGGTTGGCGTGGGGGTGGGGGTGGGCGTAGGAACTGGAGTAGGAGCACGCAGCGTGACCTTCACCGTCGTGCCCTTGTCGACCTGGACGCCAACCTTCGGGTTCGCGTCGACGACATTTCCGCTGGCATCACCCGTATACTCACACTTGAGACCAGCGCTCTCCAGCGTCCTGATGGCATCGTTCAGCGCATAGCTGATGACGTTGGGAACGGCAACCTTCTCTGCGGGCTGCTTACCGCGCGAAATGTTCAGCGTGATGACTGTGCCCTTTGCGACCTGGGCATCCTTCTCCACCGACTGGCTGATGACCACGTTTTCGGGCACGCTGTCATGGTACGACTGCGTCGTATCGCAGCCCAGCCCTGCCTTGTTCAGCGCGTCACGTGCGTCATCGAGGCTCTTGTTCACCACATCAGGCACGGCTACGTGCTCGACGCCCAAGCTCGTC
>ONMP01000102.1 GCA_900318935.1 uncultured Actinomycetes bacterium | reverse complement strand
GGGCTCCGTTTGGACATGATTGGCAACCTGCAAAGAAACAAGCTCAATAAGGTTCTGGGCAGTGCCGAACTCATACATTCGGTTTCGTCGGTTGGCCTCGGCAAGGCCATAGCGAGTAGGGCTGAAGTCAGGGGGCTAACGGCAAGATGCCTCCTTGAAGTGAACGTATCGGGAGAGTTGACGAAGTCAGGCATGGCTCCCGAGGAGGTTGCACGTACCTTTGACGACCTGATTGAGCTTCCCAACCTAAGTATTGAGGGGCTTATGACCATGGCGCCCGCGGGCAATGTAGACGTCGCACGCTCATGCTTCTCGAAACTTCGTGAGCTGATATGTGCTCTCAGAGCTTCGACCGGGCTTGAGCTTCCGGTGCTTTCGTGTGGCATGAGCGATGATTTCGAGGTTGCCGTAGAAGAGGGATCCACGCTCGTGCGCTTGGGTAGGATAGTATTTGACCCGTCCTATGCGGACGCGGGACGATAAGAGCAAGAAAGGCGAGTGAGACATGGGACTGCTGGACAACCTGCGCGACAGATTCCGTGGCGATGCGGATGACTATGATGACGACTACTATGACGATGAGTATGACGAGGAATACGATGACGACTATGACGATGAGCCACAGGGAAGCGGTTTGCTAGGCAATACCCCGCGTCCGGAGGCTGAGAGCGTGGCCGTGTACACAAGGTCTGGGCGTCCGGTCGGCACAAACGCGGGTGGCCAGCAAAGTGATCGTCAGCCTGTACGTGGACAATCCGCGTCGGCATCTTCGTACTCCAGTTATCGTCGTCAGCGCTCGGACGACTTCGATGACGATTTTGATGGCTCGAGGTCCTATACGCCGCGTCCGACTTCCTTCAATTCATCGGGTCAGCTACCGCCCTACGTGCTCCGTGCCGAGGCATATGAGGACGTGCAGACTGTGGTAAGGCGCGTACGCACCAACCAGATCGTGCTGCTCGACCTTTCTGATACACCGGGAGACATTGCCCAGCGCATCTTGGACTTCTGTTTCGGGCTTGCTTTCGGCATCGACGGAGAAGTGAGCCCGGTTGCAAGCCGCGCGTTCGCGGTGCTTCCTTCAGGCATGCAAATCTCGCCGGCAGAGGTTGATCGTCTGCTTGCGGGAGGTCGGTAGCCATGGCGCCCTTGGGAGTAAGCGTCGGCATTATCGGCGCGGGTTCGATGGGATCCGCCATAGCGCGTGGACTCGTGGAGTCGGGTACGCTCGAACCTTCCTCTGTCTTGGTGTGCGACCCAAGTGTGGCGTGTACCGAGCCTCTGGCACAGGTGGGTATGGGCGTGGCCGCAGATGCACAGGAACTGGTGGCGGCGCAGGCCGATGTTGTGGTGTTCGCCGTTAAGCCACAGGTCCTACCCGACGTTTGTGCACCGCTGGCGTCATCGCTCGAGGGGAGGCTCGTGGTGTCGATTGCCGCCGGCGTAGCGCTTTCTACGCTCGAGCAGCTCATGCCTGGTGCGCGCGTGGTGCGTGTCATGCCTAACTTGCCCATCCAGGTGCTCTCGGGTGCAACGGCCGTGTGTGCGGGCACGCGTGCGAGCGCAGAGGACGTGGAACTCACGCGTAGTCTCTTTGCCGCGCTGGGTGCTGCAGAGGTCATGCGCGAGGATCAGCTCGACACCGAGGGTGCCGTGGTGAGCTGCGGTCCAGCATACGTGGCCTTGTTCATCGATGCGCTTACGAGGGCAGGCGTGCTGCGGGGGCTTCCCGCCGCCGCATGTCGCGAACTTGTGGAGGCGACCGTGCTCGGCGTTGCGCGCACGCTGCTAGAGACGGGCGAGCACCCTCGCTCCTATATGGAGCGTGTTACCTCTCCGGGGGGTACTACGGCCGCGGGTCTCAAGGAACTCGAGCCGTTGCTGTTCGAGGGTGCCTATGCAGCTGTGGACGGTGCTCTGAGGAGGACGAGCGAGCTGGCGGAGGGTAGGTGAGCAGGTGATAGGGGGGTTCAGCATAGGCTTCTTCCTGATGAGGCTGCTTGACTTCTACCAGATTCTGATTATCGTCTGGTGCATCCTCTCGTGGTTTCCCATGCCTCGGGAAGGTGTGATAGCAGACCTGATCGGCGCCGTGGACGCGTTGGTGAGTCCCTACATCAATTTGTTTCGGCGGTTCATTCCGCCGTTTGGGGGATTGGATTTCTCCCCGGTCTTGGCAATACTCGTTCTTGGCTTCATTGAGCGAGCGTTATTGGTATACTTCTAAACACGCAAGGTGCGCTGGCCCGATGGTACGTGTCGTGCACACAGGGAGTCGAAAGGAAAAGAGATGGCAATCACACCAGCTGACATCGAACAACTGACCTTCTCAGCCTCGAAGCGTGGCTACGACACCGACGAGGTCGACAACTTCTTGGAGCATCTCTCCGTAGAAGTTGATGCCATGCTGCAAAAAATCGCGGACCTCAAGGGTAGGCTCAATGCCTCCGAGGCCCAGCTGCAGTCCTCGCAGGCACAGGTTGCCTCCCTGCAGCAGCAGGTTTCCGAGCTTGAGATTGAGGTCTCCACGCGTCCGGCTCCCGCGCCTGTGCCGGTTGCGGTTCCTTCCAATGATTACAGCGTCTCTGAGCGTCAGATTTCTCAGGTGCTCATCGTTGCCCAGCAGAGTGCTGACAAGCTCGTAGCCGATGCGCGTGACAACGCAGACCGCATCCGCACCGAGGCCGACCAGAAGGCTCGCGAGGTCATTCGTCAGGCCTTGGCAGAGAAGCAGAGCGAGCTTGACGAGATCGAGCGTCTCAAGCAGTCTCGTGAGGACTTCCGTGCTGAGTACAAGCGTCTGCTCCAGCACTTCATGGATGATGCGGACTCCGTTTTCCCAAATAAGGACGCCGCACCTGCTCCCGCACCTGCGCCTGTCGCCGGTTCGGTTGTCGTGGCTGCACCGGCCGCCGCAGCAGAGCCTGAAATCGACTTCGTGGACGCCGATGCCACGACAATGACTCGTCCTGTGACCACGGCTCCCATCGCCTCCGCTCCTGGTGAGGATTTTAGCGACCTCGACTAAGCGAGCGACCTGACATATTCACAGAGCATGAGGGGCACCTCCTTTGGGGGTGTCCCTTTGTCGTATGGAAAGGCTTAGCGTGCTCGTATGAAGTACGATGAAGTACGGCAGTTCGCTCTGAAACAGCTTGTGGGGGAGGTGTTTCGCGCAGGCGATTTCTGCTACAATCATGCGTGCGAAGTGGGCCAGGCGATCGCGGGGTCACCGTACGGGTTAACTCACGCTCGGTGGCCATGAGGAAAGTCCGGGCTCCAAAGGGCAGGAAGCCGGCTAACGGCCGGGCGGGGTGACCCGACGGAAAGCGCCGCAGAAAAGAAGACTCCCGCTGCCCGCTACGGCGGGTGAGAGAAAAGCTGAAACGGTGGTGTAAGAGACCACCAGCATCTGGGCAACCAGGTGGCTTGGCAAGCCCCTTCCGGAGCAAGCGCAAATAGGAGCGCGATGGTGTGGCCCGCACTGCGCTCGGGTAGCGTGCTCGAGGCCAGCGGTGACGTTGGTCCTAGATAAATGACCGTCCACGACAGAACCCGGCTTATCGGCCCACTTCGCCATCTGAACAAAACGCCCCCTCGGATTGTTCTCCGAGGGGGCGCAATCAGTATGTGTCCTGTTCGCTAGCGCACCTGCGCTACGGTGATCATGTTTGTCGATGAGACGTAGTCGTCGGTGAAGGGCGTGGTCTCTGGGTCGCCGGCCATCACAACTACGAGATCACCCGTCTGCGCGAAGCCATGCATGTGTGCCGTTTGGATGGCGTTGTAGCAGGCGTCGATGTGAGTCTCCTGCTCCTCGGTGAGGACGCCATGTACGCCCCAGAGGAAGGATGTACGCCGTATGGCCTTTTCCAGTGAGGAAAACGCATAGATGGGAATCGGCGGCCTTGAGGCGGATACCAGCCTGGGGGTTCGTCCAGTATGGGTGGGGCAGAGGATGCAAGTCGCGCCGACGACGTCAGCAATGCGTACTGAGGAGCGTCCGATGGTCGTGTTGACGTTGTGGATGCCTTTGCGATGAGGGACCTGGTCACGTGGCTCGCGGTACTTTTCCGTTTCGAGGCAGATGGATGCCATGGTGTGCACAGCCTCCACGGGATAACGACCGGCTGCCGTCTCGCCCGAAAGCATCACGCAGTCGGTACCGTCATAGATGGCGTTCGCCACGTCGGTGACCTCTGCACGGGTGGGCCGTGGGTTGTGAATCATGGAATCGAGCATCTGCGTGGCAGTGATGACGGGCTTGTAGTTGTCATTGCAGAAGCGAATCATCATCTTCTGCGCATGGGGTACCTGCTCCTCGGGAATCTCGACACCAAGGTCACCGCGAGCCACCATGATGCCGTCGGACGCGAGGGCGATGCTCTGGTAGTTCTCGACCGCGAGCGCGCACTCCACCTTCGAGAAGATGAGTATGTCATCCCCACCGTTCTCGGCGCAGATGGAGCGAATCTCCTCCACGGCCTCGGCGTTGCGTATGAACGACGCCGCGATGGCATCGATACCAAGCTTGCAACCGAACTCGATGTCGGCGCGGTCCTGCTCGGTGACGGAGGGCAGGCTCACATCCACACCGGGCACGTTGACGCCCTTGCGCTCCTTGAGCTCTCCGCCGTTCACGACGTCGCAGTGGATGTCGGTGCCTTCGACGTGCAGCACCTTGAGGTCGATGAGCCCGTCATCGACGAGGATGTGGTCCCCGGGGCCGACGTCGTTGGTGAGCCCCGCATAGTTCACCGAAACGCACTCGTCCGAGCCGATGACGTTGTTCGTCGTGAGAACGATGCGCGATCCAGTCACGAGGGTCACGGGCTTGTGATCCGCGAGTTCGCCGGTGCGAATCTCGGGGCCCTTCGTGTCAAGAAGGATGGCCACAGTCAGGCCGAGTTCGTCGGCGATGCGACGCACACGCTCGATGTTCTTGCCATGGTACTCGTGGCTTCCGTGGCTGAAGTTGAAGCGGGCGACGTTCATGCCGTTGCGCATGAGATCGCGCAGGACGTTGTCGTCCTCGGTCGCCGGCCCCATCGTGCAGACGATCTTTGTGCGCTTGGCCATGATGTCAATGAATCCTGCCATAGTCTCTCCTTTGTGTTAACACAGTGGCAATCATTCTACCATCATTGACCGCATGATTTATGGTGAGCAAGCGGCTTTCAGAAGGTGCGCACTTAGAAGTGGCAAGAATCACGTGAGGGATAGCATATGAAGCCTCAGAACTCGCTCGCCTACGATTTGCTCATGCTCATGGCTCAGATTGCTGCTATAGCGCTCGGCGCCGTGGTGGTCTTTTCGTTCGTCTTTGGCCTCATGCGGGTGACTGACCCATCAATGGAGCCGCGCTTCCAAGACGGTGATCTCGTGCTTTTTTACCGTGTGGGCAAGCGCTATGAGGTGCGGGACGTGGTGGTTTTTGAACGCGAAGGCCACCTCACTTCCGGGCGCGTGGTCGCGCAGGGTGGAGATACGGTCAACATCGACTCGCGAGGCCTCATCGTGAACGGTGCCTACCAGCAGGAGCAGGGTATCACGGATGAGACCACGCAAGTGGCCGATGGCGTGACCTTTCCCCTCGAGGTCCCCGAAGGGGCAGTATTTCTTCTTGGCGACAATCGCGACGAAGCCGTGGACTCGCGTATCGTGGGCTGTGTGCCGTGTGACCAGACCCTTGGTAAAGTCATCGGCATGTTTCGGCGCCGGGGGTTCTGATTTCTTTAGCGTTTGCAACGAAACCTTAAAACATACCGACGGCCTAATGGCTTCTTGTTGTGGGTCTCTAAATGTGCTATCAACTATAAACAACCATGTTTATAGGAAGGTTTGGGTCTGGAAGGGAGAGGAAGATGTTTGTGAAGCTACGTAAGAGAGGTGCCATCGTAGTGGCGTTGGTCCTCGCAATGGTAGGCTTGGGGGTCATCCCTGCGCTTGCGGAGGGCGAACCGACCTATGCGCCAGGCGAAGCGGTGCTCACTAAGGTCATCGACGGCGCAGCTGATACCGACGCGTCGAACGACAAGTATTACTTTCACTTTGCCGGTGCCGGAGAGGTTAAGGATGGCGACGCTGAAGCCGAGCAAAACCCAGATTCTATTTATGCCGACGGTGTCGAACAGGATATGCACACGCTCAAGGTGGGCGATGTCGTGCCCGAAATTGCCGATGTGGAACTGACTGGTACGGTGCTTAGTGCTGCTAACTCGCTGAGCAACGGGCAGACGTCCCAGGCGGTAGTCCAGAAGTCCATTAAGGATATCCTTAGAAGCGTGAAATTCCCCCATGCGGGCGTTTACACCTACGTGGTGACCGAGCAGTCGTCCAGTACAGCAATGACCGACGGTACCTACATCAACCCCTCTCAGGCCCAGTACAAGCTTCGCATCCATGTTGTCAATACCAACACGGAAGACAGCTCTACCTTGGGAAACAGGGACCTTACCGTCGATAAAGTGACCGTAGAACAGGTGAAGGACGACAACGGCAACGAAGGGGCGGGTAAAGTCGACCCCACGTATCCCAAAGCGGAGAACGGCAAGATTACCTATACTGCTGACGGTGTGGCTCCCGCCAACGGTAAGCTGGCCGGTGACGACCGCGGCCGCTTCGTAGAGGGCTTCACCTTCGCCAACGAGTACATCAAGGGCGGATCGTTCCAGGTAAAGAAGCTCTACGACGGCAACCACAGCGACAGGACCAAGTACTCTTTGGTCGAGCTGACGGTCTACTCTGCTGCGGCAGCGAACCCTGACGCGCAAGGTGCCTGCATTACCTACCAGATCGTGGGCGACGGTATTGACGAAACTGAATACAACCAGGACGACAACGGTGAGCACAGAAAGCTCAACGGCATGCGCTCGGACATATCCCAGAATAACGACTACATGGCGACATTCAATGACCAAGGATGGGTCACAGTAAAAGCTCAGCTCAAGGAGGACAGCGTTATCCGCATTACCGGCGAGTTTGGCCCCTACAACGTTGACTACGAAAATGATCCCACGAACCCAGACCACAATCGTAGGAAGATCTTGTCCACGAGCGGTCTTCTGCAGGGCCAGACATATTATGTAATAGAGAGGTACCCCGGCTACTACGTGCCGACCGGCTACGTGTATGTGGGCGAAGACGAAAACGCCGATCCGCGTAAGAATAATCCAGCTGGAATGACCGAAAGGGGTGCGGAGACTTCCAATATTACCGACCCGACCGATTTTGTACCAAAAGAATACGAGAACAACCCCGACGCGTACAACAAAAAGACAATCGAAGAAGGCTCCTTGGTTGTACAAGGTGACGCCACTGGCAGTGCCACCACCGTCTTCGTCGTGAACAAGATTGACGAGAACAAGGTCATCCCCACGGGCATCCTTATCGACAATCTGCCGTACATCCTCATGGTGGGCGTGCCGCTGATCGTGTTTGCGGGCATGTTCGTCATGAAGCGTCGCGGGAACGCGGCTGCATAAGACCTTTCCCGTAGCATCGCATGGGCGAGGAGGTAGCCAGAAAGGTCGTATGCGCGTTGCGCAAGCTCATAAGCTACGCGCTCATCGCCGTTCTATGTCTACCTCTCGTCATGGGATGCTACGCGCTGTGGGACAGCCACGTGGTCTACGAGCGTGCGAACGTGGAGCAGTGGCAGCCCTACAAGCCCACCGAGCCCGAGCCGCTCTCGTTTTGGGAGCTGCAGCGGATCAATCCCGAGGTGTGCGCATGGCTTTCGGTGTACGGGACAAACATAGACTATCCCGTATGCCAGGCCGCGCCAGGGGATGAGGAGAAGTACCTCACCACCAACGCCAAGGGAGAGTACTCCTTGAGTGGTGCGCTTTTCATCGATACGGCGAACGCGGCTGACTTCAGCGACTTCTCCACCATCGTGTATGGCCACCACATGGAGAACGAGGTGATGTTTGGTGCCATCACCAACTTCGCCGACAGGGAGTTCTTTGACGAGCATCGCTACGGCAACCTCTTCGTGAACGACACGGACTTTGGCTTGGAGTTCTTCTGCTTCCTCGACGCGGATGCCTACGACAGGGATGTCTATCGGCACACGTTTGTGGGCAAGGGGGAGCGAGATGGCTACGTGTCCTTGCTGCGCGAGCGGGCACGGTGCTGGCGCGACGGTGTGGAGATAGGCGATGGCGACCGTATCGTGCTGCTCTCCACGTGCGCGGCAGGCTATACGAACGCACGAGAGATTTTGGTAGGCAAGGTTTGCAATGAGAGGTTCAAGAATCCGTTCTCGCGGATTCCCAACTTCGGAACTGGCGTGGATGTGCAGGAGGGATGGCTCGGCATTCCGTTTTGGTGTTGGTTGGCGCTTTTGGCATTGCTCGTCCTTGTGACGATCATCGTCAGGGCAAGAAAGGCGACGCGTACCCATGAGTAGGTGTACACATTACGGAGCGAGAAGGGCAGTGCTGCTGCTGGCAGCAGTGTTCGTCGTGCTTGTGTACCTGCCGAGGGTGTCGTGGGCCGACCAGTCAATGAGCATCATCACGGCAAAGCTTCTGGTATTCCAAGAGTACAAGGTTCCGCTTTCCGGTTTGCAGAGTACCTTCGAGTACGTAATCGAGCCGGTCGAGGAAGACGCACCGATGCCGGTGAATGCCGATGGCGAGCCCTTTGACAGCTTCAAGCTCACGCGCGACGAGGACGTGTGGCTGGAGTTCCCCGTAAAGGTTGAGCTTGACCCTTCAGCCACGCCGTTCGTGTATCACTATATGATCAGGCCGGCGCAGAAGGAGCTAGCCGAGGGCGTGCAGCCGTCAAGCGTCGATGCCGCCCACTCCGTCGTGGTACCGATGGTACACGTGCAGGAGTTCGATGGCCCGAAGGTGGCAGATCCCGGTTGGCGCGTATCGTACGCAGAGCCCGAAAAAGAACCGGAAAAGCAGCCTGGAGACGACCAGACCAAGGACGAAGGTTCGCAGAGCAACGGCTCGGCGATTGGTTCGTCAAAGCAACCGTCACAGATAAACCCGGCATCAACGGGTGTGGCCACAAGCGTCCCTTCTCGGGCCTCCCTTGCGACGACGGGTGACGCATTGGGGCCTCAGTTCGTTCTAGCTATCATTGGGTGTGTGGGTCTTTCGTCCCTCGCGTTCGCCGCCTTTCTTCGTAGGAGGGTGGGTGATGGAGATGCGTAAAACACGCCAGAGCATATGGTCCAAGTCGCTCGCAATCCTTCTGAGTATGGTCTTGGTCTTGGGTGGGATTCCGATGTCTCCCATCCGTGCAGACGAAACCCCATCGAATCACGATGCCCAACCTGTGACAGAGCTCCAGGTGCCAGCAGATACTATGGAAGCGACGAACGATAACGTTTCTTCTGAGTGCGACGCTAATGAGGAGACCTCGGAATCTGAGGAGGAGAGCGACGAGGCCGATGCTGAGCCGACGTCAGTACAGTCACTTCAAGAGCCATCCGAAGCGGACGCTGCGGCACAATCTCTTGACGAGGCTACCGATGGCGCATCGTCTGTCGCATCCGAGTTCAAGAGTGGCGTGCTCTCGACTGAGGTCATAACTGAGAGCGGCCAGTCGTATTTCGTGACCCTTGCATATGACGAGGCGGCCCGTATCCCTGAAGGGACGTCGCTTCTCATCTGCGTGCGAGACGTTAGCGATGTAGCGCAGGATGCGAGCTTGAGCGACTTGCTTGCGCTGGGCGAAGGCGAGCGCATCCTTGAGCAGCGCATTCTTGACGTGTCGCTCGAAGCTGACGGTATGCCAGTGGTGCCCGCGTCAGAGGTCGAGGTGAACGTCGAGACCAATGCCTTTGACCCAACGGCATCCTCCTCGATAGAGGTTTTCATCCTTGGGACAGACGCTTTCGATGGTGTCCACATCACTCCGCAAGACCTCACGGGTGACCCATCGCTTGCCGACGCGGTTACAAAGCTCTCCTTCAAGACGAGACGGCTGGGGACGATTGTCCTTGCAAGCGTCGTCAGGTCACAGGACATGGATGGCCGTGGGCCTGCGCTGGAGGTTGAGGATGGCGGAGCCGAGGAGCACATCACGGATGGAGAGCTTTCGGATGCGTCCGCCAGCGATGAGTCTGCGGAAATGGCTACCCTTCTCAGCGTCCAGGAGGATGCGTCGGAGTCGACGGGACGCTCGCAAACGTTCCCGCTGCGTGCCTATGGAAAGACGGGCATGCGATGGACGAACGTACAGTTCGTCGATACTCAGAGAAACCCAATCTTGAGTACTGTAACGAAGGCGAAGGATATCAGATACACGGGTGGCGGCAAGGAGCGTACCGACGACAATTCCGTCGATCTGTACAGCTACGCCGATCAACTTGCTCCTGAGATTGAGGACGAATACGAGTTCTCGCGGGTGTTCGTCCAGCTGGCGGAAAACAATGAGAAGGATTTCCGCTACGTTCATGTCGCGGACGGAACTGCTATCGGCGAGAGTGCCAGTATTCTGCGCGCGTATTTTTACATGAACAGTGTCGATGAGAATGCGAGTGGCAGGGATTATTACGGAACATGGTACAACCTCGCAAATAACGGCAGACTGGATGACATCTACATCGAGTTCTACCACGTGGCGCCTGCCTCGTTCTCGGCAATCGACACACGTGACACTCCGGTGGAAGGCGCGGAGTTTGCACTCTTTACCGACCCGCAGTGCTACAAGCCCTTCGAGTACAAGCACGAGGAGCAGAAGGCCGTCTCGGACAAAAATGGTTTGGTCTCGTTTGGAAGGATTCCCCAGGGTACCTACTACATGAAGGAGACGGTCATTCCCGAAGGTTACAAGAGATCCACGCGAATCTACACGGTCGTGGTCGACGGGGTGACGCCCATCGAGAATGTCGTACACGATGACGACGATGGCAGCGTCATCATCGCCGACGTCCTGAGAATGAAGATTACCAAGGAGTGGGATGACGGGAAGGAGCACGCAAAAGACAGCGTGGTCGTTGACGTCTATGCAGAAGGAGAGCTCAGGGAAGAGGTCACGCTCAGTGCCGACAACGACTGGACGCAGACGCTTGACGGCCTTGACCCAAATGAAGCGTACATGATCAGTGAGACTGAGGTACTGAGTGACGGATCGAACGTGACGAATAGTTGGATTCCGCATATCGACAGTGTCGAGAAAGACCTACACTCTGAGTATTACAAGGCTGACGAGTTCCAGAAGGGCAGGGAGTATGTGCTGCTCACGACGACGTACGGTGGAACACGGGCCATGGTCGGTGGCACGAGCCTAGGGACCAAGCCGCTTGAGACGAACGGAACCCAGATTACGGGTACGGTGGCCAACGAGATGCTCTGGTACGTCGACACGCTCACCCAAGACAACGTCATCGCCCTGCAAAACGTGGACTCGCAGAAGTATTTGGACCAGATCAACCGCTGGACCCTCAATGCGAGCTATCCCGTGCCGCTCTACGTGCGACACACAAACAGAGACGGCAATATACGGTTCTACCATCGTGCAAACATGAACGCAGCGAACTCGTACTACCTTTACATATGGTACGGTCCAAACAAAGAGGGACAAGTGGACCGCTATATGAACAGCGAGAGTCAGGCGGGCGTCTTTGAGCTCTATCGCAAGGTCAACGTACGGTCCGTAGATGTGACGATTACAAACAAGGCCACACGCTATCCTATACAAGTGAAGAATGTCTCGCATCCGGGTGGTGCGGCTCTTGCGGGAGCACAGTATGACCTCTACGACCAAGAGACCTTCGATGAGGCAGATCCTGGTACACCGCTCTTTGGCTCGCTCGTTGCTGGTGAGGATGGATACTTGCGTGACGAAAACGGCGAGAGCCTGCTGGAGCTGAGCGCGGGGTCGTACCTCTTGCGACAGACAAAGGACCTTTCAGACCAAGGGTATGCACCGCTGGAAAACCCCGTCAAGTTCACCATCACACGTGGCGGGGCGCTCAGGGTTGCACAAGGAGACAAGGAGTTCGTCAACTTCGACTACTGCAGCACGGAGAGGGTAGGGGACCAGACGTACCCCTTGTTGCGGATACCCAATTACAAGCCGGGCACGGTTGAGGTGACACTTGCCATCGAGGGTGACTTCGCCGATATGACACGAGCGTTTGAGTTCGAGCTGACTACACCCGAAGGCGCAGGTGCGTTGAGCGGCACGGTGAACGGTGTCGCCACCGAATTCGTGGAAGGCAACAACCGCTTCAAACTGGCGCATGGGCAGACTCTGCGGTTGGAGGATATTCCTGCGTTCGAGGAGTATGTGTTGAGGCAGGTGGATTCGGGAGAGTACGAGATTAGCGCAGAGCTGACCCAAGGTTCGGCGGACCTCGTGCAGGATGCCGATGACGCTCGCGTCGTGAGGGTCTCCGACATCCAGGGAACGCAAAATGCTCCGGCACGCGTCACCATTACGAACAAGCTGTCCTATGGGAACGTGCCTGCGACAGGAATTGATGACAACACGGGCCTATGGGCTTTCGTTGTTGCGGCTGTCCTTGCGCTGCTTGCTATATGGTGGCTTCTGGAAAGGCGTGCGCTATGGGTATGAGACTCGATGTGATGAGCGTGTTGCGGTGGAAAGGCTTGCTCAGTGAAGCGAAAAAGGAAATTCGCTTTGCAACCTTGCTGTTCCAACTCATCATTAGCATGGCGCTCACCTTTACGCAGCTGGGCTTCTTTGGTGTTAGGGTCGGGGATACCACCCTCTTTTATGTCATAGTCCTGCTGATTCCCATTGCGGTGATTCCGCTGCTGCTTGGAACGATCGTGGGAACTGGCTTTGGCCTGCTTTCGGGGTTGTTGCTCTGGCTACGTGCGGGTCTTCTGCCGCTGAACTACTACGAGTTCTCACTCGTGTCACCTATCACATCCATCATCTTGTTTGGCCTGTGCGGTTTTCTTCAGGGCGTGTTGCTCGCGTGTCTTTTGCGATCAAACTACTTGAAGATCCAGCATGTCGGGCGTGTCGCAGTCTCGTGTGCCATCGTGTCGTGGGTATGCAGCTTGGGTTTCGGCGCGTATTTCATACATCTTGTCACGACGGGGAGTATGGATTTTGGTTCTACGGGTCTGGCGCAGACGATGTCGCCGTCGATGAGCATACCGGAGATGTCCGTTGCCTTGTTGTTTTCTTCACAGATTAGCGTCCAAGCATGGGTTGACGCGATTGTCATGACCGTCGCATGCACGGAGTTCTATGTACTTATCAAGAGAATCGAAGCGTTGGAGGACGACATAAGCGTGTATGCGCTCTTTGGGGGATGGCTGTTCAATGTGGTTACGGCTTCCTCCTTGATTGCGGTCGTTGTCTGCTTCCTGGCAATCAGCACGCACCTGTTGAACAGGACGGAAGCGGAGGTAAGGAGCGAGGCCGAATACCTTTGCCTCCAGATTTCAAAGCTCGACGAGCATACGTCCACGCCGTATGACCAGCTTCTTGACGGATATACCATGGAGGATACCGGCATTGCGGTCGTCACGTTGAACAACGACGTGTTCATGACTGACAACGAAATGTTTCCCACAGGCTGTGCCATCGATGAGCTGCTAGATGACACGGGCCTCGAGGCAATCGATCGCAGTGTCGAAAGCGGGCGGATGCAGCAGATCTTCTTTGCTGGGACAGGGGTTGCCTCAGACGAGTCCATACGGGATAACCGTTACACGCAGATAGTCTATCTTTTTGCGATGAGAGAAGGAGATTACGAAGTCATCATCATCAAGCCATCGAGTCTCGTGTTTGCGGAGCGCAGGGGGGCGATGCTTGAGTTGTTTCTCGGGCTGTGCGTGATGATCATTGCCGTATGTGTGATGGTGCTCAATCTGCTTAAAAGGGTCGTCGGCGAACGCATCAGAGAGACTAACGAGGCCCTTAGTAAAATCACCGCAGGTGACTTGGAGGTGCGGGCGGAGGCGTTGGGAACGCGCGAGTTCAAGGCCCTTTCGTCGGGAATCAATCAGACCGTCGATGCGCTGAAGGGGTGGATCGTCGAAGCCGAGACACGCATGGACTCCGAGTTGGCGGCTGCGCGAGCCATGCAGGAGGCGGCGTTGCCAGCCGCGTTCCCAGCCCTCCCAGATGCCAAGAGGTTCGATATCCATGCATCCATGAACCCCGCGAGGGAGGTCGGTGGCGACTTCTATGACTTCTTCTTGATTGGCGACGCGAATGCCGCGCAGGGCAAGCTGGGTTTTGTGCTCGCAGACGTATCGGGTAAGGGCGTGCCTGCGGCGCTCTTTATGATGAAGGCAAAGGCGCTTCTGCATGACAACATGGAGAGCGGTCTGTCGCTGTCAGAGGCCGTGGGACATGCTAATGCGCAGCTCTGCGAAGGGAACAGCGCCTGCACATTCGTGACAGCTTGGATTGGCGTGCTGGATTGGGGCGCCAAGACGATAGAGTACGTGAATGCCGGGCACAACCCGCCTATGATGTGGCGAGCGAGCGATGGCTGGCATTGGATTGAGGATACGGATGCCTCAGGACCGCCACTCGGACTCGTCGACCTGCCTTATGCCACTGAGTGCATCAGCGTCGGGGAAGGGGACACGGTTTTTCTCTACACCGACGGTGTGACTGAGGCCGAGAACAAAGACAAGGAGCTGTACGGGGAGAAGCGATTGGAAGCCTTCCTGCTGTCGATAGACGATCCGCAGCCTTACGAGTTGCTGGAAGCCGTGGCTGTGGAAGTGGTCAAGTTTGCCGATGGTGCCGAACAGTCGGATGACCTTACGATGCTCGCAATCAAGGTCCTCTAGCGCTAACGGGGAAACGGGGGACTGTCCCCCGTTTCCCCGTTTCCCCGGTACTTAGGCGAGAACTTCCGCGATGGTGACGCTGGCGGGGTCGGTAACCTCAATCATCTTGTTGGCGACTGAGGTGAGTGCCTGCGAGAACTCGTTGATGCGCTCGTCGCTGTAGATCGTGCCCATGTACGAGAGCATCACGGTGATGGCATCGGCCGTCTCGAAGACCTGGAGGAAGTTGCGGCGCAGGGCTGCGTCGTTGTGGACGGTGACCTGCTCCATCTGAGCGCCCATCATCTGGAGTGCGCTCATGTCGGTGATGGCGGCGTTCTCGAACGAGAGAGCCAGCGCGTCCTCCACATAGGGGTTGTCCTTGGCGGTCGCCCAGTCGTAGATGCTGTTTGCGATGCCTTCAGCGCTCTGCTTGTTTACCTCGGCATAGAGGTCGGCCAACGTGGTGAGCTTGTCGAGACGCACGCCGAGCGGCAGGAGGAGTGCCAAGAAGCCGCCTGCGCTCTGCTTGCGCTTGGTGACGCGGTTGTGGAATGCGAACTGCGTCATGACGTCGCGCTTGCCCGACATCTTGGCCAGTGCCATGGTGGCGATGGCCGTGAGGAAGTTGCTGCGTGTGATGTCGCAGTTCTGCTCGATGGCCGTGAGCTTGTCCGGCGTCATGTTCGTCGGGATGACTACCTGCTTGTTGTAGTTGCCAGGCTCCTTCTTGTCCGGCTCGATAATCTTGCACCAGTCTACGTTGTCGTAGTTCTCCATGTAGTACTGATACGCCTCGCGGAAGGCGGCGCTGGAGCGCAGGAGCTCCTCGTCTTCCAGGTAAGAGTAGTACGTATCGAGCTCGAGCGGCATGCCCATGAATGCCTTGGCGAAACTCTGGAAGATAATCTGCATGCTCATGCCGTCAAAGATGATGTGATGGAAGACGATGAGCAGGTAGCAGTTGCTGTCGGTCTGGATGACGCGCATGCGGACCATGGGCTGGCCGAGGATGGCGAAGTTCTCCACGAGGTTGTTGCGCTTCGCCTCGAACTCGCCGTCGCTCATGTGCTCGATCTCGAGCGGTTCAATGGCCGAAGGATCGTAGCGCTGCTGCAGGTCGAAGTCATCGTTGAACTCAAAGACGGTGCCAAAGATGGGATGGTTGTCGATGACCTTGCGCGCGGCGTCAAGCACGTGCTCTGCCTTGTCGGGGCTGCCGAACGAGAACATGAAGGGGAAGAGCCACATGGGCGCCTCGGGCGTGAAGAGCTGGTAGTCGACCACGTTGCGATGCGTGGGAACGAGCTCGTGGGGATGCTTGCGCGCCTCCATCTCCTTCTCTTCCTCAGACACGCCCGTACCTGTCGCCTGCGACTTGTCCTCGTAGATCTTTGCGATATTCTCTACGGTGCGGCCTTGGAAGATGTCTACCGCCGAGAGGTCATCGAGCTTCATGAGGGTCAGGACCTTCATCGCTGCCACGGAGCTGCCTCCGAGCGTGTAGAAGTCCTCGGTGATGCCGACGTTGTCGATGCCGAGTGCCGTCTCGAACGCCTTGCAGAGTGCCATCTCAAGGGCGTTGCGCGGGGCGACGAACTCGCCGCGCTCGATGGTGTCGCGCGGATTGGGCAGGTCCTTGCGGGCGAGCTTGCCGTTGGGCAGGATTGGCGGCTCCTTGATCTGCATGAAGTAGGCGGGAATCATGTAATAGGGGACGATCTTTTCCATGGCCTTGCGGATGTCGTCCTCGCTCTGCTCGAGCTCGCCCATGTAATAGACGGCGACGAAGGACTGGCTGGGATCCTCGAAGCCCTTTGCGGCGGCCCACTCCTTGCCGGTGACCTTCTTGAACGCGGCCTCGATCTCGGCCGGCTCGATACGGTTGCCGTCAATCTTGATCATGTCATTGGAGCGGCCCACGAGCACGAGATTGCCGTCGGGAAGCATGCGACCGAGGTCGCCCGTGTGATACCAACCGTCGCGCAGCGCCTCGGCAGTCTGCTCGGGCAGGTTGATGTAGCCGCGCATGAAGGGGTTCTCAAATATGATCTCGCCCGTTTCGCCCTCGGGTACGTCGTTGCCATCCTCGTCGATCAGGCGAATCTGGATGATGGGGGTGTTTGGCTTACCCACGGGGCAGACGTCATAGGGCTTGTCGATCTCGAACTGACAGAGCGTGAATGCGCCTTCACTCATGGCGTAGTTGTTGATGAGCTTGATTCCGCGAAGGCTGATGCCATTGGCGGGCTCCGAACCGGTGTGAACAAGCTTCAGATAGGGACCAAGGTCGCCGCCCACGGCACGGATGAGGGAGGGCGAGAGGTAGGTGATGGCAATCTTGTTCTCGATGTAGTACTGGATGAGCTTGCGCGGGTTCTTGACGGTGGCAAGAGGTATGACGTAGAAGCAGCAAGGAGCGTACATCACACCCGTGAGCGATTTGATGGAGACGACGAAGTTGAGCGGAGCGATGAGAGCGCCGCGCGCGCCTGGCTCGATCTGCAATTTGCCGGCAATCGCGTCGAGCTTGATGTCGCCGTACTCGTGCAACACGCCCTTGGGACGTCCGGTCGAACCCGAGGTGTACACGGCGAAGCAGGCATCATGGTCGTCGGCACGCTCGTAGCCGACCAAGGGCTCCTGCTCCTTGAGAATGCGCTCCATGAGGGGAGCGTCGATCGTGAGCTTGCAGCCGCAGTCGTTACGAATGAACTCGATGCGGTCTGGCGCGTATGTGTCCTCTACGGCCACGAACGCCGCTCCGGCCTTCCATACGCCAATCATGGCGATGATCGGGAAGACACCGCGTGGCAGACAGACCATCACGAAGTCTTCGCGACCGATGCCCTGCTCCTTGAGGTAGCCGTAGACACGAGCGGAGGCGCGGTCGACGCGGGCGCGCGTCCAGCCTTTGTAGTAGGTGTCGTCCACGAGCATGGGTGACTCGGGCATCTCGACCGTCCACTTGGTGAATGCATCCAGGAAATAGGGGACTTTCTCGAGAATGCTCAGATCCATGGTGTGTCCTTTCTCTCGGAAACCCTAGGGGCTACTGGATGTTGAGCAGAGCAGTGAGTTTGGTGACCTCAAAGATTCCGGTCACGACCTCGTTGCAGTTCTTGATGGTGTGAGTGCCCCGGGTGCCGATCTCCTTGCACGCAGAAAGGAAGACACGCAAACCGGCGCTCGAAATGTACTCGAGCCCTTCGCAGTCGATGTTGAGGTTGTTCACACCGTCGAGGTGATTGTTCACCTCGTTCTCGAACTGGCTGGCAGTAGCCGAGTCAAGTCTGCCGGTCAGCTTGACGTCGAGCGTGTCTCCTGATAATTCCTTGGCGATTGTGAGCATGGCATTGTCCTAACGTACACGTGTCTAACAGATACGATAGCTCTGAGTATAACGTATCAGGGTATACGTTAGGATTCCCTGACGTGAGGAATACGCCAGCGGTCTCATGATGGGCGTCAGGTTCGCGCTTTGACGCTAGAATACAAGCCCTTCTTCGCCGCAGAAGAGCTTGGTAGAGATGTAGCGCTCGCCAGTGTCGGGCAGGACGGTGACGACGGTGTGGCCAGGGCCTAGCTTGCGCGCCAGTCTCAGCGCGGCCACCACGTTCGTGCCGCTCGAGATTCCGCACATCAGCCCCTCCTCACGGGCGAGGCGACGCGACATCTCCATGGCTTCGATGTCCGTGACGATGCAGATTTCGTCGTAGATGCCCGTGTCGAGGATGGCCGGCACGATACCGTCACCGATGCCCATCTGCAGATGCGTCCCCACGGAGCCTCCCGAGAGGATGGCTGCGTTCTCGGGCTCGACCGCCCAGATGGTCACGCCGGGGTTGGCTTCGCGCAGGGCATGTCCGATGCCGGTGATGGTGCCGCCCGTCCCCACGCCAGAACAGAAGCCGTCGATAGGCGCGTCCACGTCATCGAGGATCTCGCGGGCCGTGTGCTCGTACTGAGCGGCGAGGTTGTCCTCGTTCTCGAACTGCTGGGGTACGTATACTCGCG
>ONMP01000359.1 GCA_900318935.1 uncultured Actinomycetes bacterium | reverse complement strand
GAGCAGTACGACAAGGAGCTTGTCAAGTCTGGCGACGAAATCAAGTCCGGCGACCTCGTGGTCGTTGACGGCTCCAAGGGCGACGTCGTGGTCGATCCTACCGACGAAGAGCTCGAGACCTATCGCGAGGCTGCTCGCAAGTTCGCCGAGGACAAGGCTGCCCTCGAGGCTTTCCGTGGCAAGCCGTCCGTCACCGCTGATGGCAAAGAGGTCCTGATTGTCGCCAACATCGGCAACCCCACCGATGCGAATGGCGCCAAGGAGCATGACGCCGAGGGCGTCGGCCTCTTCCGCTCCGAGTTCCTGTTCATGGACAGCCAGGAGCTGCCCAAGGAGGAGGATCAGTTCGCAGCGTACCAGAAGGTCGCCCTGATCATGAAGGATCAGCCAGTCATCATCCGTACGCTCGACGTGGGCGGCGACAAGGAGATTCCTTACATGGATATCCCCAAAGAGGAGAACCCCTTCCTCGGCTATCGCGCCATCCGTTACTGCCTCGATCATCCCGAGGAGTACAAGGTGCAGCTGCGCGCCCTCCTGCGTGCGTCCGCGCACGGCGACGTCAAGATCATGGTCCCGCTGGTGACCTGCATCGACGAGATCCGTCAGGTCAAGGCGCTCGTCGAGGAGTGCAAGAAGGAGCTCGACGCTGAGGGCATCGCCTACAACCCCGACATCGAGATCGGCACCATGGTCGAGACGCCTGCCGCCTCGCTCATCGCTGACGTGCTCGCGGCTGAGTGCGACTTCTTCTCCATCGGCACCAACGACCTCATCGGCTACACGATGTGCGCCGACCGTGGCCAGGACAAGGTCGCTTACCTCTACAACCCGTATCAGCCGGCCGTCCTGCGCTCGCTGCAGCGCATCATCGGCGAGGGCGTCAAGGCTGGCATCATGGTCGGCATGTGCGGCGAGGCCGCTGCCGATCCTCTGATGGTACCCGTGCTTCTGTCGTTCGGCCTCACCGAGTTCTCGGTATCCGCGCCGTCGATTCTGCGCACGCGTCGCACCATCTCCCGCTGGACCATCGCTGAGGCCGACGAGCTGGTCGAGAAGATCATGAAGCTCAAGACCTCCGCAGAGGTTCGCGCTGCTCTCCAGGCTGCTGCTCGCTAAGCCAGCGCCTCAGGCATCTGAGGGGGCGCCCCAATCAATTGGGGCGCCCTTTCTTTGTTTCCAGTGATAAACATATATTCGCGGTTTCGCTATAGCGTGTTAGACTTCATGCGTTTTGTCACCGTATAGGGGAGTTACACACATGAAGAAGCTCATTTTGTCGGTTATGGCAATCACCTTGGCAGCATCAGTACGGGGACTGACGGTAAGGGCTTGTTCTCCGTGAAGTCAGGAGGAAAGGCCAGCAGGGCTGTCGTACACATGGCAGGAGACAAGGAGCACACTTTCGACCTGCCCACGGCTGAGCCTTCGGGCTGCACCATGACGGTGGATGCCCTGCAATCCAGCGTCGTGACCGCCGACATCTGTTGCTCGCCATCAATGGAAGGCAAGAAACTGGGTTATGTAATGATGCACGGCGGCAAGATTGTGCGTTGCGACACCCTCACCGCCCAACCGCGTCATCAACTCACTTTTACCCGTAGTCATCTGCCTGAAGGGGTGAGCCAGTTGACGCTCTTCGACACAAACGGACGTATCCTCGCCGAACGACTCTTCTTCATCATTCCTACTGCCAACCCCTCCGACAGCATCAACATCACTAGCCCCAACGAGTTCCTGACACCCTGCGGCAAGATTACGTTCAACATCCAGTCGCATCCCAATGCCACCCTTTCTTTCTCTGCGGTCGATGCTTCGGGGATGGTGAACGGCAACTACGGAAACATGCGCACTTGGCTTCTTTTAGGCAGCGAAGTGAGAGGCTACATCCACCATCCCGAGTACTACTTGGAGGCCGACGATGAGGAACACCGTCAGGCCGCCGACTTACTCATGTTAGTTCAAGGCTGGCGTCGTTACGACTGGCAACTGATGTCGGGCCAAGCCACTTTCGCCAAGCGTCAACCCTGCGAGGACCGTCTGCTGCTCTTCGGCGACGTGAGGACTTCGAAAAAACAAGTGGATGTAGATAGTGTGGAGGTGACCGCATACTTCTTCAACACCCATGGAGACTGGTTCGACGCAACCACTATGACGACCGACATCGGGCAGTATGCCTTC
>ONMP01000124.1 GCA_900318935.1 uncultured Actinomycetes bacterium | reverse complement strand
GAAACTGTGTAGTCTTTACCTTGCGTCAACGTCACGCCCGAGAGTGTGACAATGGGATCCGGCATCTGCACGCTACCGTTATATGTGAAGGTCCCCGAGAACTTAACGCTCGCCTTGGAGAGGGAGATTTTCGGTGAGGGATTCTCGAAAGCATCTTTCGTAAGGTCCAGGTACTTCTTTCCAAAGATATCCAAGGTATCGCCGTCGTACTTATACGACATTGTGGTACCCGCAAAAGTGAACTTGTATCCCGCCGTGTAGCTTCCTGACGTCACAGGCTTCAGGAATAGGTACTCGGGATATCCTATCGTATAGGTATCGCAGTTAGTGACATCTACGAGGTAGTTTTTATAGCCTTTCTCAGCGTAGTCCACACGCACGATGTTCCACATGTGCGCACCCGCACCCGTTCCGCCTTCCATCGTCCCCGTTGCTATGATGCATTCAGCACCTGGGATGTCAGATAGATCGCAGAGATATTTGAATGCTTTGGCGTATCCTTCGCAGACGACGTTTGTGTTGTTGTTGCCATCAAATACCGATATAAGCTGATAAGAATTACCGTATGCGGGATTAGTGCTAGAGAGTCTTGCCCGCATTTGCGGATACGATATTCTGCGCCTTGCGAAGTGCCGGAGCAATTGAAGATGCTACACCGGACTTCATGGTAGTGGTGTTCCGCCCTCCGCTCGCCGAGTAGTCCTTGGAGACGTACATCTCAATCGTCGCATCCTTCGCCTGGTTAAACCCTATGCACCACTGACCTGCCTTGCGTGCGGTGCTATATGTGAATGTCGTAGCTACGAAGCCGCTCTTGTCGAACCAATAGAGCTCATAGGGGCAATCTCTCTGCAGCGCATAAATCACAGGGTTGAAGAAGGCGGCACTGCTTGCAGTCAAATCGATCTCGCCTGATTTGTTTGTGACGAGATTCCCATAAACCTTCTTATAGGCGGCGTTGATAGCCTCCTGTGTAAGCTTGCCGTTGGCATAGACCGCGCTCACGCCCAATTGGCTTGCGTTCCAAGGTCCATCATAGTCCGTCAGTATCGAGGACAGTGGTATGCTCAATACCGTGCTCGTGCGAGTACCCGATGCCACTTCGGCGATCATGGGTTTGAGCACGTTGTAGAGCAGAAGGGCATTGCCCGAGAGGTCCTCTTCGCCAGCGCTTTGCTCGCTCAAGCCGAATGGGTCCTCCGTCTCGTATGGCAGGGTGTCATCAATGCGCTTCTCGACGTAGCCTTCAAACAGTTGATCCTCTGTGAGGCCATAACAATCATCGACCGAACTCTTCACGACGAAGGTGCCCTCCTCTGGAACCCCTTCGTAATCGTCCTCGTCGATCTCGTCGTCAGACATCGGTGTGACGGCATCATCAGACTGCACTCTCAAGTCCACATCATCGACATTTTCCTCAATGGACTGAGGCTGTTGCTCCGAGTCATCTGTGACAATGGAATCTTCAACGATATCCGCCGACTCCGCACCAGCAGAATTGTCGACCTCGATGGCATCATTTTGCGAATCCGCCTGTTCTTCGATTCCTTCGCTCTCCGTCATCATTGCAAGCGCCGGCACAGGGATAGCTCCCCACGCGAGAATCCACGACAGTCCGACGCATAATGCAGTATATGTCGCATCTTTCACTGGGTTCTTCGCTCGAAACATGATAGCCTCCCTATCCGAAGGAGATATATACCTAGAGTCCCTTAGATTATACACCATATATAAGGAGAATGAATGAAGAATACTACCTTCATGTCAGAATCTTCGACAATACGAGCATAAGCTGCGAGGTATTCTTTACTCGCGCACGTTCGTCAGCACGCACGCCGGCCACCCACAAGATAGCCCCCCTCAAATCATTATGCACTACTGCCACAGCTTGACGCTCAGCAGAAGGAATTCGCGATTCATTGAGAATGTCGCTTAAGAGCTTTGACTGCCCGTGCATACCAAGCGGACACATGAGCTCACCCTGAGACGGAGGAGCTACCCACAGTCTGCCACCCGACCCCGCATCGATTCCGCAAGCGCCTGCGTCAAGCATAACGGATGCATGGCCCCATTTTGCTCCATGGGCACGCGCAACCGCCACCGGGTCTGACCCTTCCTCAATCGTACGCACAGTCGCCTTGAGCATATATCCGTCAGGAAGCTCGATTTTTCCCGGGACGGTAAGCCAAGCGCCCTCCAGCATCCTCTGACACCCATCCGCACGCAAAAACAACAGGCCGTACTCAACCCTAGCATCGAGCGCTAGGGGTAGCGAGATTGAGCCGTGACCTGCTGCAACGATTCTAAGCACTGACTCAATGTGCCGTGATTCCAACCTGGCCGTCGGGCACACCTCGATTATCGCCATGCGCACGACTCGCCGTGCGATGACGACATCTGCCGCAGCCAACTTCCCTGCATCGATTGCACGCATACCATCGGCGCTCCTGCGCATCAACTCCCTCAAAGCCCTTGACGCACGTGCGTGCAGATACGCATCCTCATCCGATAGGATGTCACAGGTAGTGGAGAGGGATGAGGTCACCCGTGGATTGCGCGCTTCTACGACTGGCATCAACTCGTGACGCACAAACGCGCGCAGGTAGCGTGTATCGTCATTCGTCTCGTCTTCACGCCAGACGATGCCCCGCATACGCAACATCTCGCAGAGTTCCCTATGCGTTTTCTCAAGCAAGGGTCGTACGATACGATTTCGACGTCTGGGGATGGAACTAAGGCCAGCAGGACCAGTCCCTCGAATCGCGTTCATAAAAAACGTCTCGGCACGGTCGTTAGCCGTATGAGCTGTTACGATGCGCGCCAAAGACCGCGACACACCTGCGCGCTCACACAGATCGTTCGCGAGCTTAACCGCCTCGGCATAACGCACCTCTCGACCAGCGTTCTCGACATTCGAGTCTACTCCCTGCGCACCTGCAAGCGCAGCCACATCCACTCGCCTTACCGTACACGGTATCCCATATCGGTCCGCTAGATCGCACACGAACTCCTCATCCTCCTGTGCGTCTATTCCGCGGAGCTGGTGATTTATGTGGAGCACATGAAGGCGCTCACGCGCAATGCGAGCCACACCGCGACCGTCGTCGATGTCAAGCGTCGAAGTCGCAGCCAAGACGAGCAACGCGGTGGAATCAGCCCCACCAGAGACCATAAGAATTACTGGGGCACGCAACTCATCTACAGGTATGCCTGACGGACGGTCGAAGCGTCGCTCGTCGGTAGCATATCTGCGACTCACACTGGTCATAACGACCTCCTTACTTCCTCACACAGGATATCACCGCGACAAGGCAAACGCTATGGGGTATTTAGAGCGAGTGGCGCACGAAGAGAATGTCTTCGTGCGCCACTCGCGTACTACGTATGATTTTAGCTAACTATTCGATGGCAATCTTTGTGACGTTGGCCTTCTCGACCTGCTTGGGCACGTTCACGGTCAGGACACCATCCTCGAGCTTGGCGGAGAGACCCTCCACTGCAGCGTCCTTGAGATAGACGCCCCTCGTTGCGCTCCACTCACGTGTCTCTTTGTGAAGGTAGTTCTTGCCCTTCTCCTCCTCCGTCTCCTTCTTGTCCACGGAGATGGACAGACGACCCTCGTTAAGCTCGACGTCGATCTCGTCGCGATTGACACCCGCGAGGTGTGCCGTTACCACATAGGACTCACCAGCATCCTCGACGTTCATCTGAAACGCGGCATCACTGGAGGCCGAGACCAGAGGCGACGTAAAGAAGTCGTCAAAGAAGTCCTCGAACGGGAAGGAACGACGGAGACCGCGACCATAACGATTGTAGGGAACCATGCTTGCCATACTACTCACTCCTTTGTGTGCGGGATGCCCTACTTTGAACATCCTCATTGGGTACACTCGTCTTATTCCCCCATCGTGAACCTTTATTCAATCAAACAAAGATTTTCTTAGCTTCACATACTCATCAAATCTAAGTCTCTTTGACTTAAGTTTGTCACGCAGTTTTGCTGTGTGAATGACGCTCTCCCCTTTTCTCGCGAGAGAGAGGGGGGTATTATAGTGAGGCAGTTTGGTACTAACGGTTCGGAGGAGTCCTCATGGACGACAACGACATCATCTATGACTCGCAAGACGCCTCGCAAGACGCGCCTGCCCGTAAGCCTTATGTGCCCAAGGTGCGCCCGCGCAAGACGCAGGAGGCCATCAACGATCTTGAGGAAGACGAGTCTTTCGCCGCTGGCTTCACACACGATTCAAATGTGACGGTAGGAAGTCTCAATCCGTTATCAGCACGCGCTTACAACAGATCGCGTGGCGGCATTGCTCAGCTGCAACGTGACCTTCATTATGGCCAATACCTTGAGATTCCTAAGGGTAAGCGTCAAATCTTCTCTTCGCGGGAACGCTCTGCTGCCGTTCGCTCGCGTGCGGCGATTGCCATCATTATGATCGTACTCGTCATCATCGCGTTCTTTGCGTGGCAGCTCATCGCCGCTAACTTTGCTGAATAGCCTTCAGGCGGTTTTCCTACCGCCAAGGATCCTCTTCAAAAAGTGGCTCGGGCATCGTCGGGCGATCTGAATAGGGATCGTATCCGTCATCGTCCTCGTTTTCGGCACGAATGAAGCGCTCAGGTACTTCTATTTCATTCGCTGTCGATTGCTCTGGTCGCTCCATATATGCCTCCTCGCCACAATTCCTACTAGGTACTATGCGTATTCATCCACATATGCCACGAAGTCACAGATATTGTCACCATTGTGCGTCGGGTCTTGCAGATTGAATGCGGTCTTTGGGACGCAGGTCACGACGATGCGAGACGCTTCTGTGGCTTCATCAGAGTCGGCTGCCACTAACACTGTCCACACGTGTTCCTCGGTCTCGCCATAGCAGCAGTAGAAAGAATGACCATTTTACCTTGCCGTCGCGCGCCTGGATATCTCCCGTCACGAGGCCCGCAAAATTCACGGGGCATTCCAGCGAAAGTTCCATGACCGGTTCGTAGAGTTCCACATCGGCAGGCTTGATGAGTTTCGTCACCGCATCGGCGCATGCCTTCTTGATCATCGGCGGCAAGGCGCCCTCGGTCCAGGTGAATTCGTGGACTTCAAAACGCACGCCCTCTATGCGGGCGTCCGCTCCGAGCACCTCGGCAACTCCTCTGATGCCTTCGGCATCATGCGTCCATGGCTCAGGCAGAAACGACAGCGACGCATCGTTGGCACTCTCGAATCGAGCTATCACGTGGTTGCCGTCAACCTTGGCACTTGCTTTTAGCTCGTAACCTTCATTTTTGAGAAACTCTCGAATGGCGGGCATTTTTGCATCATAGTAGTCCTCGAGGCGCACTGGGTTTATCAGCACGTCGCCCATGACGATTGTTACCTCTTCGCCCGCCTCCACACGAGCACCGATTGCCGGCTCGGTACGTATGACTTTGAGGCGATCGTCAGCTGTACCACGCTCGTACGTCACATGAGCTGGGAGCTCGGCCTCCTCAAGTGCCTTGAGGGCATCCACCTCGCCCATATCGGTAACGTCGGGAACACGTGGGAGCTGCGACACAGTGATAGTGATCTCATCAGTGCTCATGAATACCGACCCTTCGGCAGGTCGCACTGACTTCACGATGCCTTCTGCTTCGTCGAGCGACACAACCGTCTTGACCTTCACGTTCGTGGCCCCCGCCTCATCGAGAGCATCTAGCGCATCCTGCCTTTCCATGCCCAATACCTCAGGCATGATGCGACTCTCGCCGATCACGAGCCAGACAGTAGTGGATTCTTCTGCTCTTGTACCGCCATCGGGACTCATCTCGACCACGCGCCCTTCCAAGAGGTCGGAAGGCTCGTACTCAAACTCCACCGAGAAACCCTTTTCTTCCAGAATTTCCTGCGCATGGCTCTTTGTAAAGCCGTCCACAACAGGCACGCTCTTTCCTCCCCAGAGCTCCAAAGCATACGTCACAGCAACACCTGTGATGACGGCAACTAAAGTCATGAGCAGAGCCGCGACTCGTACGCGCCATCGCGTACGTGCTTGACGTCCCTCTGCAGTACGAGCCTCACGTGATGCCTGCTGGGCGCGTCGGGCCTTGCGCGAGTAGCGATCATTACCCTCGTACTCCGTCATGCCCACCAGTGAGTCCCGACGAAGGGTATGCAGCCTCCACGTGGCGATGTCGTAGCCCTCCCTGGCCGATGAGTCATCACCAAGGACAGGGTCATCCTCCAAGGCACGTGGGGCGACACCTTCCTCCGGCCTTCTGGCATCGGATTCTGGCTCTATGTCGTCAATTGGTATGAATTCGCTCACCTCGCACCTCCAAGCCTAGAGTTTAGCGCAAGCAGCGACCATGCAAAAGCCCACGAGACAGGCTTGACCGCAAAGAGCACGAGCCGACACAGAAGGGGTTACCCTCTGCGTCAGCTCCAGCGTAAGGACATTTGCTCTATGCGTTATTCTACGATGCTCTCCACATAAGGTGCATCGACACGCTCAGCATACAGGCGGTCATCCGCTCCCACGTTCACGCGTACTGTGTCGCCCTCGCTGACTTCACCGGCGATGATAAGGTTCGCCACGTTGTCAACCACCTGACGCTGGATGAGACGCTTCAACGGACGCGCGCCGTAAACCGGGTCTAGGCCATCGAATGCGAGCGACTGGATGGCAGCCGGGCTGAGCACGAGCGTGATGCGCTCCTTCTCCAAGCGTGCGCGCACGTCGGCAAGCTGGATGTCCACGATGCGCTCGATGTCACCCAGGCCAAGCGCATGGAATACGACCACGTCGTCGATGCGGTTGAGGAACTCGGGCTTGAAGGTCTCTCGCAGGGCATCGTTGACTTGGCGCTGCACCTCGGACGGGTTGGTGCTTGCGTTTGCGGCAGCGATGAACTGCGATCCGACATTGCTGGTCATGATGACAATCGTATTCTTGAAGCTCACCACACGTCCCTGTCCGTCCGTCAAACGCCCGTCATCGAGAACTTGCAGCAGTACGTTGAAGACATCCGGATGGGCCTTCTCCATCTCGTCGAGCAAGATGACACTGTAAGGACGCCGACGCACAGCCTCGGTAAGCTGTCCTCCCTCGTCGTAACCAACGTATCCAGGAGGGGCACCGATGAGACGAGCTACGGCATGTTTCTCCATGTACTCGCTCATGTCGATGCGCACGAGGGCACGCTCGTCGTCAAAGAGGCTCTCTGCCAAGGCCTTGGCGAGTTCGGTCTTTCCAACGCCGGTAGGCCCAAGGAAGAAGAAGCTGCCTATGGGACGGTTCGGGTCGGAAAGACCTGCACGACTTCGACGCACAGCCGAAGCGACAGCGTTCACCGCATCATCCTGTCCCACCACACGCTTGTGCAGCTCATCCTCCAGATGACGAAGCTTGTCCATCTCGCCCTGCATCATCTTTGAGACAGGCACGCCGGTCCAGCTGCTCACGACCTCAGCGATCTCGTCGGTCGTGACCTCCTCGTTAAGGAGCTTGCCTTGAGCCTGACGCTGCACGAGCGTGGCTTCAGCCTCGTCATACTGGCGCTGTAGGCTAGGTATCGTAGAGTAGCGCAGCTCTGAGGCCCGCACCAAGTCTCCGTCACGAACCGCGCGATCGGACTCCGCAGTTGCTTCCTCGATCTGGGCCTTGAGCTCTTGTACTCGATCGATTGCACCTCGCTCGTTCTCCCAGTCAGCCTTCATCCCCACGAGCTTCTCCTGCGTAGCGGCAATCTCCTTGCGCAGATTCTCCAGACGCTCCCGAGAGGCGGAGTCATCCTCCTTCATCAGGGCCTGCTCCTCGATCTGCATCTGCGTGAGCTTGCGGTCGACAGCGTCAATCTCGGACGGCATGGAGTCGAGTTCCATTCGCAGACGGCTCGCAGCCTCGTCCACGAGGTCGATGGCCTTATCGGGCAGGAATCGCTCGGAGATGTAACGGTCGGAAAGGTCCGTTGCAGCGACAAGTGCCGCATCGGTGATGCGCACACGATGGTGCTGCTCGTACTTCTCCTTGAGGCCGCGCAGGATGGAGACGGTATCCTCCACCGTAGGCTCTGCCACAAAGACCGTCTGGAAGCGACGCGCGAGCGCCTGGTCTTTCTCGATGTATTTACGATACTCATCGAGCGTCGTGGCACCGATGGCGTGCAGCTCACCGCGCGCGAGGGCAGGCTTCAGGATGTTCCCTGCATCCATGGAGCCCTCAGTGGCACCCGCACCGACGATGGTATGCAGCTCGTCGATGAAGAGCACAACTTGCCCGCCGGCCTTCTGCACTTCTTTGAGCACGCTCTTGAGACGATCCTCGAACTCGCCGCGATACTTGGCACCCGCAACGAGCGCACTCATGTCGAGTTCCACGATGTCCTTGTCGCGCAGGGTCGATGGCACGTCTCCTGCGACGATACGCTCTGCGAGGCCTTCCACAATGGCAGTCTTTCCCACGCCGGGCTCACCGATGAGCACGGGGTTGTTCTTTGTCCTGCGGGAAAGCACCTGTATGGTACGACGAATCTCCTCCACGCGCCCAATCACGGGGTCAAGCTTGCCTTGGCGCGCAAGATCGGTAACGTTGCGGCCATACTGCTCGAGTGCCTTGAACTGCGGCTTCGCATCCTGACTGCTCACGCGCTCGTCACCGCGCAACTCCTCGTAGACCTCCTGAACACGCTTGGGCGTGACACCCGCGTTCTTGAGAATGGTGGACGCCTCCGAGCGAACACTCGCGAGTCCATAGAGCAGGTGCTCGGTTGTGGTATAGGCATCGCCAAGCTTGTCGGCAAACTTCTCTGCGTCGTTGATGGCACGCATGAGGTCTTGTGTCATGCTTGTCCCCGCCGTGTCACCCGTCACCTTGGGTGCGCGATCGATGACATCCTGCACCTGAGCACGGATGGAAGCGGAATCCGCCCCGATGCGCTCGATGATGGCGGAGATGTTTCGCTCACCGGAGTCGAGCAGGGCGGCAAGCAGGTGAATGGGGGCCATAGCAGGTGCTTGGGCATCAGCAGCGATACCCATAGTGGTCTGCAGCGCCTCGGCTGCGGTCACTGAGAACTTGTCTGGACGCATATGCATCCCTCCTTGATGAAACGAATTGTTTGTCGGTCTTACTATTCCCCCTTGAGTGAAGGAGTATACGGAAATCTAAGTCTTTGCATAGCAAGTTTATGCATGGTAAGTAACCTGTTGCTCCTTCCCATGGCGCATACCCCTTTGTTCGTCCCGTATCTCGCTCGCGTCGGCGCAACTCGATGCCACCTGGCCTATAATGACAGCATGCTCGTTGTAGGCGCCATATCCAAAGGAGAGTACGTTCATGAGTGATTTTTTGACCAAGATGAAAGCAGCTGCCAAGGCGGACAAAAAGACCATCGTCCTGCCCGAGGGTGAGGATCCCCGCACCATCGAGGCGGCGGAAAAGATCGTGGCTCAAGGCATCGCCAACCTCGTGATTCTCGGCGACACCTCGACCATCAAGGTAGAGGGTGCTACCGTGATTGACCCGAAGACTGCGGAGAAGCACGAGGAGTACGCTCAGGCATTCTACGAGCTGCGCAAAAAGAAGGGCGTCACGCTCGAGCAGGCGCGTGAGCAGATGGACGATGCCACCTACTTCGGCACCATGATGGTGAAGCTTGGCGACGCAGACGGCCTCGTGAGCGGTGCTTGCCACTCCACGGCAAACACGCTGCGTCCAGCCCTCCAGATCCTGAAGACCGCACCTGGCACCAAGCTCGTGAGCTCCTTCTTCATCATGTGCACACCCACGAAGTACGGCGAGGGCGGCACGGTGCTGTTTGCCGACTGCGGCCTCAACATCGCCCCCGACGCTGACCAGCTCTCCGAGATTGCCATCTCGTCCGCCGCGACGTGGAAGAGCCTCATGAGTGACGAGCCCGTTGTGGCCATGCTCTCTTACTCCACGATGGGATCTGCTGGCGGCGACACGGCAGAGAAGGTCCAAGAGGCCACGCGTCTCGCCAAGGAGAAGGCACCCGACCTCGCACTAGACGGCGACCTGCAGCTTGATGCCGCCCTCGAGGCCAGCGTCGGCCTACTCAAGGCTCCCGATTCCAAGGTGCCCGGCAATGCAAACATCCTGGTCTTCCCCGACCTCGCGGCAGGAAACATCGGCTACAAGCTCGTGCAGCGCTTCGCGGGCGCCGAGGCTTACGGTCCCGTTCTGCAGGGCATCGCCAAGCCGGTCAATGACCTCTCGCGCGGCTGCTCCGCCGACGACATCGTAGGCGTCGTCGCCATCACCTGCGTCCAAGCCCAGCAGATGGCATAACTGCGGCTCACGCCGCATGACGTAAAGGCCCCGTGTCTCCCGTTCGTACTGCTTGGTTCGCGAGCAGTCGCAACAGGGAGAGCCCCACGGGGCCTTCGTCGCTACGCACGCCTGCCGCCACATGCCAAGAACCGGCTAGCGGCAAGCGCACATTGTTTCAGAAGCTTTAGGCTAGAATACTAGCGGAAGTTCGCCTCGGTGCTGTCCTTGAGAATGACATCGTGAGCGCCGCCCTCTACGAGCGAAGTGGCGGAGACAAGCGTTAGTTTCGCCTTTTCGCGCAGCTCAGCGAGATCAAGCGCACCACAGTTGCACATCGTGTGTCGCACCTTGGTGAGCGAGGCCTCAACGCCATCCTTGAGCGAGCCCGCGTAGGGCACGTAGGAGTCCACTCCCTCTACAAACGTGAGGCCCTTCTTTCCACCCAGGTCATATCGCTGCCAGTTGCGTGCGCGAGCCGAGCCCTCGCCCCAATACTCCTTGACGTAGTTGCCATTGACGTTGAGCCTACGCGTGGGACTCTCGTCAAATCGTGCGAAATAGCGGCCCAACATGAGGAAGTCGGCACCCATGGCAAGTGCTAACGTCATGTGATAGTCGTACACGATGCCGCCGTCGGAACAAACCGGCACGTAGATGCCCGTTTCCTCGAAGTAGCGGTCTCGCTCGGCACATACGTCGATGACGGCTGACGCCTGCCCTCGACCGATGCCCTTCTGCTCGCGCGTGATGCAAATGGAGCCACCGCCAATGCCTACCTTCACGAAGTCGGCACCGCATTCAGCCAGATAGCGGAAGCCCTCCGCGTCCACCACATTGCCAGCTCCGACCTTCACCGACTCGCCATAGTGCTCGCGAATCCAGTCTATCGTGAGCTTCTGCCACTCGGAGTAGCCCTCAGACGAATCAATGCACAGAACGTCGGCTCCCGCTTCCACGAGAAGTGGCACGCGGTCGGCGAAATCGCGAGTATTGATGCCCGCTCCGACGAGATAGCGCTTGTGCTCGTCGAGCAGCTCGAGCGGATTCTCTTTGTGCGAGTCGTAGTCCTTGCGAAAGACGATGGAAACCAGGCAGCCATTAGCGTCAACGATAGGCAGGGCGTTGAGCTTGTGTTCCCAGATGATGTCGTTGCAGTCATGTAGGGACGTTTCCTCCGCAGCGACCACAAGCTTGTCGAGCGGAGTCATGAAGTCGGCAACGAGCTTGTCGTTCGAATCTCGGCTCGGGCGCCAGTCGCGGCTCGTCACGATACCGAGGAGCTTGCCATGACTCGTTCCGTCCTCGGTAACGGGCATGGTGCTGAACCCCGTCTCCTCCTTGAGGGCCTTCACGTCGGCAAGGGTCATGTCGGGCGTGAGGTTGGCAACCGACACCACGAAGCCTGCCTTGGATGCCTTGACCTCGCGAACCATGGCCGCCTCGTCCTGCGCTGACTGCGAGCCATAGATGAACGAGATGCCGCCCTGCTGCGCAAGGGCCATGGCCAATCGCGGTCCAGAGACCGACTGCATGATGGCGGAGGTCATAGGAACGTTGAGCGTGATGGCCGACTCCTCCCCTCGGCGGAAGCGCACGAGCGGCGTCTTGAGCGAGACGTTGCTCGGAACGTTCTGCGACGAGGAATAGCCGGGTACGAGAAGATATTCGCTAAAGGTGTGGGATTCCCCCTCAAAGAACGTTGCCATAGACACCTGCTCCTTTCGCCGAAAAAACTTGGACAAATTGTAGCAGGTCAGGGACGGATTGACTACTAGCCCTCCGCAATCACGTCATCGAAAGTAACGGCTATGTCGTGCTTCGTGGGTACCCATTCGACCTTCATGAAGAGAGCCGCAACCGTAATCGGCACGTAGGTCAACATGAAAAACGGGAAGGTAAAGAGATTCGTTATCACCCGCCAACGACTGCGTGCATGAATGTGCTTGCGCTCGCTGATCGTCGTGATGAGGCCGATGAGAAAGAACGAGAGGTACATGGTGCCGATAGTCATGATCAGCGACCCCACGCACATGAGCATCTCGCTCTGCGTGGCAAAGAAGCCGTGGCTAAGCCATCCCATCACGAGATAGCCGCCGTTGACGAGGACTGAGAGTAGGGTGAGCAGCATGGCAGGTGCGATGGTCATGAGCATGTCGTAGGAGGCAAATCGATGATCGTGGACGATGCCATTGAGCAGGTTCTTGTGATATGAGAAGAATACCTGATAGAAGCCCTTACTCCATCGCATGCGCTGTATCCATGACGCCTTGAAGGTTACGGGCTGCTCGTCAAAGAACTCTGCCGGAGCAAAGCCAATCTGAATGCCGTTGGCACAACAGAACGTGGAGAACTGGATATCCTCCGTTAGCGTGTGGAACCGCCACCCATGCATGCCGCGCACGATGGAGGCAGCCACATACCAACCGGAACCGGAGATAGCACAGCTTGTACCGAGCATCATGCGCGGGTTGTTGAGGAAACGCGCCTCACGCAAAAACCACGTGGCATAACCCGAGCTAATCCAACTGGAGTCAAAGTTCTTTGAGTTGCGATAGCTCGTGCAGACGAGATATCCGGCATCAAACGCCTGGTTCATAACCTCCACATAGTTCGGAGAGATGATGTTATCGGCGTCCATGATGATGAATGCCTCGTAGCGATCGCCGTACTCGTCCAATATGCGCGAGAATGCATAGTCTAGCGCCCAGCTCTTGCCCTTGCGCACGAGGTCGTTGCGCTCCCAGGCGACAGCACCGGCTTCGCTTGCAAGTTGCGCCGTCGAATCGGTGCAGTTGTCAGCAACCACGAAGCAAGCAATCTCACCGTCATATCGCTGCTCCTTGATGGACCGAACGAGGTTGCCGATTACGGGTTCCTCATTGTGCGCGGCAATCACGAACGCAAAGTTGTGATTCTTCTTTGCGGGCGGCAGGTTCACCATCCCCCGGAAGAGCACCACTACCACGTACACAAACTGATAGAGATACGCCACCGCAAAGAACAAGCCTATGAGAAAATTGAGAATGACGATAGGGCATGCTGTTGAGTTCCACCAGTCCTGCCTTTCTTTGACGGGACAAGTATAGCCCAATAGGCTTCAGCGGCACAGAGCTTTATCGGTCGAGGACTTCCAGGCCGGCAGGAGTTCGACCCATCGATCCGCTCTCTATGGTAGCGAGCGCATCCGTGAGATCTGCCGGCAGCTCGTCGAAGAGCTCGATGTGCTCATGCGTCACTGGATGCACGAATGCGATACGCCACGAGTGCAGGAACTGCCTCTCGAGCCCGAGATTTCGGGTTTCTTCCCTTCCGCGCTTCGAGCGCAATCCATACACGGGATCCCCTACCACCGGATGGGCTATGTGTCGCATGTGAACGCGAATCTGGTGTGTACGGCCTGTGAAGAGGTGACACTCAAGGAGGGAATAGCCGTCGTCACGCGGTCCCGCCTCGAATCGCTCGAGCGTGCGAAACGTCGTGATGGCCCCTCGCGCGCCTGGATCGTCGCTCACCATCATACGCGTCCGATCTCGGGACGAGCGCGTAATGCCAGTCGTGATCGTCCCCTCATCAGGGGCGACAAAGCCCTGCACAAGGGTGATATAGCGTCGATCGAGGGTCCGCAGTCGTATCTGGTCCTGCAATGCCTGCTGCGTGTCATCGTCCTTGGCCGCAAGCATGAGGCCCGTGGTATCTCGGTCGAGGCGATGCACGATACCGGGTCGGTCCTCTCCCTGGAGCATCCCGAGATGGTCATAGCCACAATGCGCTACCAGGGCATTCGCGAGCGTATCGTCTGTATGGCCGGGACTCGGATGACAGACAAGCCCCGTCTGTTTGGAGATTACCAACAAGTACTCGTCTTCGTAGCGTATGTCGAGATGTATCGCGGTATTTGGCGGCAAGGGACCAGCCTCACGCGCATCATCGAGGTTTGCTACCACACGATCGCCGAGCATGACACGCTCCGACTTACTCGTAGCGAGTGTGCCGTTGATCGTGACCTCCCCATCGCTCACGAGCCGCGCACATTGGGACCTGCTCGGGCACCCAGGCAGCGTGGCCAAGAACGAGTCAAGACGCTGACCGTCCGCTTCAGGACCGACGAGACCCTCCGCAACCCTAGGCATGACTCGCATTGCTCTTGTTGTCCATGGCAGACCTCTCTTTGCGAGAGTCCCACACCCAATAGCCCACCACGGCGCATGCCACACCCACGGTAACACACATATCCGCAACATTAAACACGGGGAACTTCATGAAAGCCGTAGAGAGGAAGTCGGTGACCGAGCCGTTCATCAGGCGGTCAATCATGTTTCCAAGACCTCCACCCGCAACAAGTCCTACTGATGTCACAACCCCCAAAGGCAGGTCCTCTTCGTGCCAGACGAAGTAGCAGGCACCCAGAAGAAAGACAATGGCCACGGCAACGAACACAATGCCTCCACCCTCACCTATAGAGAACGCGGCACCTGTGTTTTCCACGTGGACTAGATCAATGATGCCGGGTATGAGCACCGCACTGCCATTCTCGATCACCTCTATGGCCGCTGCCTTGGTGGATTGGTCCACCAAGACCACCAAAATCACTATGACCCAGAACAAAAAGAGGTGAAGTCCCTTGCCACCTATAGCGGAGAGTCGTGTCTCCATCGTACCCCCTCGATTGGCCTTCCCACGACAGGTGGGAAGGCCAAGTCAACTAGTCCTCGAATGCGTTAACGGCCTCCTGGCACCTCGGGCACAGGTGGTCGGGACCAAGGTCGCGCCAGTTCCAGCAGCGTTCGCATTTTGCGCCCTCTGCCGGCACAGCCGTGCACATCAGTTCGTCACCCCCGACCAGAGACACCCGCGCGCAGACGAACGGCTCCGCGAGGTCACAGCCCAGTTTGCTCGTGAGCAGCATGAGCATCTCGGTGGGAACCGTGAGCTCAGCGCAGGCGGCCTGGGTCGTCTTTTCGGTAATGGCACCAGACCCGATTGCCTCCTCGTACGACTTGGTGAATGCCGCGCGCGAATCTACGACCGCTTGGTAGACGGGTAGGTACGGTGCGCGATCCTCTGCCGACATCGGCGCCTCCCACCACGAGAGCAGCGCGGCGAAGCGCTCGCCATCGCGCATGCTCGCAGGCAAGAAAGCCATGACCTCGTCTGTCGTATATGCGAGGATGGGCTGGAGGTCGCGCAGAAGCATGGAGAGGATGTGTGCCCACACCGTCTGTGCGCTGCGGCGTGCGAAGCTCTGCGGAGCCTCACAATACACGCGATCCTTCGTCGCATTGAGGTAGCCGTTAGAGAGCTCAGTGATTACGAAGTCATAGAGTGTACGGTAAACCTGATTGAAGCGGTACCCCGAGTATGCCTCGCTCACCTCATCATGCACCTCGCACAGCCGTGCGAGCATGAGCTTGTCGTAGGGAAGCAAGTCCTCGACGGGCACACCATCGGTCGCAGGATCAAACTGGTCCTCGATCTCGCCCAACAGGAAGCGGAAGGTGTTGCGGAAGCGGCGATACGCCTCACCCACGTGGTTGAGAATCTGGTCATCACAGGGCACGTCGACGGAGGTATCCACGGAGGCGACCCACAAGCGCAGAACATCTGCGCCACGCGTTGCGCACACCTCGTTGGGGTCGATGACGTTGCCGAGCGACTTGCTCATCTTGCGGCCCTGACCGTCGAGCGTAAAGCCCTGCGAGACGACCGCCTTGTACGGCGCAACGCCATAGGCGCCGATGCTCGTCATGAGCGAGCTCATGAACCAGCCACGATGCTGGTCAGAGCCCTCGAGGTACATGTCCGCCGGAAACTCGAGGTTGTCGCGGTGGCGACAGACGGCCGTGTGTGAAACGCCAGAGTCCCACCAGACGTCCAGGATGTCGCGATCGGCCTTGAGGTTGTGACTTCCGCATTTGGGACAGGTGCAGGCATCACCCAAGTAGCTCGCGGGATCGTCGGTGAACCAGTGGTCAGAGCCCTGCTCACGGAAGAGCTCTATGACGGCATCGAGCGTCTGGTCGTTCATCACCGACTCGCCACAGCCCTGGCAGGTGAACGCCGGAATGGGCACGCCCCAGTTGCGCTGGCGGCTGATGCACCAGTCTGGCCTCCCCTCAACCATGGAACCGATGCGCTTGACCGCATGCGACGGGTAGAAGTCCACGTGGTCGAGTGCCTCACGGGCTGTATGCCTAAGGCCGGTCTTGTCCATCGAGACGAACCATTGACTCGTCGCACGGAAGATGACGGGGTTCTTGCAGCGCCAGCAATGCGGATAGCTGTGGTTCATATCCTCATGGAGGATGAGGGCTCCGCGCTCGTCAAGCCACTTAATGATCTGCGGGTTGGCCTCGTTGACCTCCATGCCACTGAAGGGACCGCCTGTGCCCATGCCCTCGCCACTGAAGAACACGCCGTCGTCGTCGACCGGCATGACCACGGGCACGCCAAACTTCATGCCGGCGAGATAGTCGTCCACGCCATGGCCGGGTGCGGAGCCACGGATTCCCATCGGCATCGGAGGCGAGCGTCGCATCTTCCCAACCGAACTTGGCAGCACACTTCTGCCACAACGCCTCGGCAAAGATGGCAACACGGCCGTCGTGCTCTACGGCAACGTAGGTTGCCTCGGGATGCAAAATGACGGCATCGTCTGCGGGGAGCGTCCAAGGCGTAGTGGTCCAGATGGCGACGTCGAGCTTGCCCTCCCACGCCTCAAGGCCAGCGGGCACGGTAGTCATCTCGAAGCGGACGAAGATAGCCGGACTCACCTCGTCGCCGTACTCAATCTCTGCTTCGGCAAGGGCCGTATGGCAGTGGCTGCACCAATGTACTGGCTTGCGCCCGCGATAGATGGCGCCCGAGTCCCAGATAGCCTTAAAGATTTCTACATCGGTAGCGTCATAGTCATTAGTATAGGTAAGATACGGGTTATCCCACTCGCCAAGCACACCGAGACGCTTGAAGCCTTGACGCTGCGTATCCACCTGCTCGACGGCCATCTCGCGACAGAGTCGGCGGATGGTGGCCGTGGGGAGCTCGCGGAACTTGTCTTGGCCCACCATGTCCTCGACCTTGTGCTCGATGGGAAGGCCATGGCAGTCCCAGCCGGGCACGTAGGGAACCTCGCGACCCTGCATGATCCAGTATCGGTTGATGATGTCCTTGGAGATCTTGTTCTGCGCATGACCCAAGTGAATGGGGCCATTTGCGTAGGGAGGCCCGTCATGCAGCACGAACTTCTCGTGGCCCTCGTTCTTTTTGAGCGCAAGCTCGTAGACACCCGCCTCCTCCCAAGCGGCGAGCCGCTTCGGCTCATTCTGGGCAAGGTTGGCACGCATCGCGAACTTGGTGCGCGGCAGGTTCGTCGTCTTTTTGTAGCTCTTTGCCATCAGGTAATCCTTCCTGCGGGCATGGCCCGCCAGCGCAATGTGGACGGACGGCATTTTAGCAGAGAAATCTACCGTTTGCAGCCCAAATCTAACCTCTCACGGAAGTTAAGGATGCGGGGCTACATACGTGCCAACAACGGCACTTTTTCGCTCATCCAGACAGAACGCAAGCCTAGAGCACAATCAAAACCAAAATGCATTACAATTACTTTTGACTTTTTGACTATGGGAGGAAAGTGCGCATGAGGGGGTTCATATGCTAGACATGGCAATAAATGCCATGATTTGTCTCGGCAGTGTCCTCATGGCGTATAACGTCTTGGCCTTTGTCCGCTTTGCCCGCAACATGCAGGCTCAGAACGACTGGAGCACTGAGAGACACATCCTCTACCTTCCCATCATATTGCTCGCGCTCTTCCTCGTCGGCTACGTCGTCGTAGGGATATTTGGCAACCCCGACCTCGTCATGGCGGGCATACTCTTTGGCGGGAGCATTTTCGTCTTCATCATGTACCGACTGCTCAGCCGCGCAGTCGACAGGGTCATCGAGAACGAGCAGCTCAAGACAGAGCTGCTAGCAGCTGAGCAGAGCAACGAAGCCAAGGCGTCCTTTCTCTCCACCATGAGCCACGAGATGCTCACACCCATGAACGTGATCATCGGTCTCGACGAGGTAGCGCTAAAGAGCCCCGACCTCACGGTTCAGACACGCGACCAGCTCGAAAAAATCGGGCTGAGTGCCCGCCACCTGCTCTCCCTCATCAACAACCTCCTCGATGCGAGCGCCGAAGATAGCGTGTCTCCATCCGACAAGTGCGGGGAGTTCTCGCTCAGAGCGTCCATCGAGCAGGTCAATGCCATCGAACAGGCGCTGTGCGACGAGCGAGGACTGACCTACCTCGTACAGGTTGACAACGACGTTCCCGACACCTGCCTCGGAGACGACATGCAGCTGAGGAGGGTCTTGCTCAGCGTGCTGCACAACGCCGCGAAGTTTACTGACCAAGGCGGCACCGTCACCTTCGCCGTGTCGTGCACGGCGACCGACAACGACGTGAGCCGCGTGCACTTCGCGGTGACAGACACCGGCATCGGCATGAGCGAGGACTTCCTTCCCAGGGTATTCGAGGCGTTTTCCCAAGAAGAGTCAGGATCCACTACCCGCTATGGCGGAGGTGGCCTGAGCCTATCGGTCGCCAATCGTACCATCGAGCAAATGGGCGGGCGCATCGAGGCTCACAGCACCAAAGGTGTCGGCTCGACCTTTGTGATCGAGGTGCCGCTGCACACTCAGATCAAGGAAGATGAGCAGCCGGTAGACGAGGTATTACGCGGTGTAAGTAGTCTCGAAGGAAAGCGCATACTCATCGTGGAGGACATAGACGAAAACGCCGAAATCGTTGCAGACCTGCTCGAGCTTGAGGGCGCCATCACAGAGCGCGCCGAGAACGGACAGATCGCCGTTGACATGGTCGCCCACTCCCCCTCTCGGCACTACGACGCCATCCTCATGGACCTACGCATGCCCGTGATGGACGGGCTCGAGGCGACGCGCCAGATTCGCGCCCTCGACCATCCTGACGCAGCAACCGTTCCCATCATCGCACTCACAGCCAACGCCTTCCGAAGCGATGTCGAGCAGTCTCAGGCTGCCGGCATGGACGCGCATCTCTCCAAACCTACAGACGTGGATATGCTCTATGAGACGCTCATGAAGCTCATACGACCAGATACTGCGGAGGAAGGAAACATCCCCTCATGATTCAGTCGAAGCAGATACAGCGCCAGCAGCTAGTTCTTGTCGTTGATGATCAAGAGATCAACCTCGACATCCTCGGCATGATTTTGGAAGACGACTACGATGTCATCTATGCCAGCAACGGTCAAGAGGCCCTTGACGCCATGCGCGAGCACTTGGACGACCTTTCCATCGTATTGCTTGACCTCATAATGCCTGTGATGGGCGGTATCGAGGTCTTGGAGCACGTGCGTGCCGACGAACAACTCAGGCAGATACCCATCATCGTCCTCACCGCCGACCACAAGGCGGAACTGCAGGCACTGCAGCTCGGTGCTGCCGACTTCATCACCAAACCTTTCGATACGCATGAGGTGATTCTTGCCCGCGTAGGACGCATCATTGAGTTGAGCGAAGGACGGCAGCTCATTTCGGCTGCCGAACACGATCGCCTCACCATGCTCTATACGCGCAACTTCTTCTACGAATACGCTTCTCGGCTCTATAAGTACCATCAAGAGCGACACATGGACGCCATCGTGCTCAACATCGAGCAGTTCCACTCTATCAATGCGCTCAATGGACGCGAGTTCGGCGACAAAGTGCTGTGCTGCATCGGTGACGAGATACGCGCCATTCTCTCCGAGATCTTTGGCATCGCGAGCCGTCTGGAAGCTGATCGATTCAACATCTATTGCGAGTACCAGGGGGATTATCGCGCAATACTTGACCGCATCCAGGGTAAGGTAGACAAGCTGTCTGAACGTGTGGACATTCACCTGCGCATGGGCGTTATGCCTTGGTCCGACGGTGTAGACCCCGTCGCCATGTTTGACCGGGCCCGTACCGCATGCAACATGGTACGAGGCAACTTCAGGAATCCGTTTGAGATATATAGTGAGGAGATGCGCCAGCGTGAGCTCCTCAACCAACGTCTGCTCAACGACTTGCGCACAGCCAGGGACGAACGTCAGCTCAGGGTGTATTACCAGCCCAAATACGACGTCCAGTGCGATCCACCCAGACTCGCCAGCGCTGAGGCACTCATACGCTGGCAGCATCCCGAGCTGGGCATGGTCTCACCTGGTGACTTCATACCCCTGCTCGAAGGAAACGGTCTCATCGGCTTCGTGGACAGCTTCGTCTGGCAGGAGGCAGCGAGACAGGTGGCTGCATGGCGTGAAACCTATGGCTTCACACTACCCATTTCGGTGAACCTCTCTCGCACGGACCTCTTTGACCCCACGCTGCTGGTCAGGCTCCAGAGCCTCATCGCGGAGAACGAACTCGACTACCAATGCATAAAGCTTGAAGTCACCGAGTCAGCCTACACCGACAACGCCGCGCACGTCCTCGATGTCATCGCACGCCTGAGAGAGTTGGGCTTCGAGATAGAGATGGACGATTTCGGGTCAGGCTACTCCTCCCTCAACATGCTCTCGGAGATGCCCATAGACGTGCTCAAGATGGACATGAAGTTCGTGCGCAACATCGAGTCGAACGCAACCGACCGCCGACTCGTAACGCTTATACTGGACATTGCCGATTACCTCGAAGTGAAGGTTGTCGCTGAGGGCGTGGAGTCCGAGGGACAGCTCGAGCTGCTGCGTGACGGTGGCTGCAACTTGGTGCAGGGCTACTTCTTTTCACGCCCCTTACCACCCGAGGAATTCGAGGAACTTATACGACGCGAGATCGCCAGAGAAAGGAACGGGGACTTATGACGCTAAAAGAACTCTACTCAGACATCGACGCAAGCTACGAACAGGCGCTTCGCGTCCTACGTATCGACAGACTGCTCGACAAGCACATCCGCAAGTTCGCAACAAGCGACGTGATAGACAGTCTCATCGAAGCTAGGGCGACCATGGATGCCAAGCAGCTCTTTGAAAGCGCGCATGCCGCGAAGGGCATCTGCGGCAACCTCGGACTCACGACCCTCGCGTCGCTCGCCTCTCAGATTGCCGAAGAGTTTCGACCTGGCAGCAGCCGCACGATGGGAGACGATGAGGTCAGTCGCATCATCGACCAGATTTCCGACCTCTATGCCCGGACTGTCGAGGGAATCAGGCGCTACGAGCAGTCATAGGACTGACGCCCCGCCCCAAGAGTCTCCAGACGAAAGGCTGATCCGCCCATGAGCGACAAGCGCATCGCGCCTCCCTACTTGACGGCCATCGGAGCTTGGGCGCTCGCGTTTGGCTGCAGCGTGGGATGGGGCTCGTTTGTGATGCCCGGCACCACGTTCCTGCCCATCGCAGGACCAGTGGGTACTGCCCTCGGCATGGCACTTGGTACCTTGGCCATGATTTTACTAGCCAAGAACTACCACTACCTCATGAACCGCTACCCCGAGGCTGGCGGAAGCTATGCCTACGCGAGAGAAGCCCTGGGGTTCGACCAGGGCTTCTTGAGTGCGTGGTTTTTGATTATCACCTACGTCGCCATCCTCTGGGCGAACGCGTCAGCCCTGCCACTCATAGCCAGGACCCTTACGGGAAGCATGTTTCAGTTTGGCTTTCACTATGAGGTCGCAGGATTCCATGTCTACATGGGCGAGATACTCCTCGCCGTCGCCTCTATCCTGATAGGCGCACTCATATGTCTGCACAGAAAGGCCGCCGAGCGCGTACAGGTGGCGATGGCAGTAATCCTCTTTGGCGCGGTCACGGTCTGCTTCGTTGCCGGCATGAACAACCCAGCCTTAGGCGCCGCAGGCCTTGCCCCCGCCTTCGTCCCCGATAGAAACCCCAGCGGGGACGTATTTACGATCTTTGCCCTGACGCCTTGGGCCTTCGTAGGCTTTGAGTCCATCTCGCATTCCGCACCGGAGGCTCGCTTTCCACTCAAGCGTGTCTTTGCCGTTCTCGTCGCCGCGATCGTGGCAGCTGGTCTCGCCTACACCTTCCTCGTACTCCTAGCCGCCACTGCCCTCCCCGAGGGCTGCACCTCGTGGGTGGACTACGTGTCGAGGCTAGGCGACTTCGATGGCCTCGCCTCTCAGCCCACGTTCTTTGCGGCGCACGCTGCCTTGGGCAGCTTCGGCACGGCCATCCTTGGACTCGCAGCTCTCTGCGGCATCTTCACCGGACTGATTGGCAACTACGTTGCGCTCAGCCGCCTGATTTATGCGCTGTCTCTTGATGGCATGCTACCTGAATGGGTTGGCGAAACCGACGAGAGCGGCGTTCCGCGCAACGCAATCCTCTGCATCATGCTTGTCTCGGTGACTCTGCCCTTCCTCGGACGCACGGCCATCAGCTGGATCGTCGATGTAACGACGGTGGGAGCCACCATCGCGTATGCCTTCGCCTCGGCATCCACTTGGCAGACAGCCCGAAAGGACGGTGACCGAGGAGCAGTCGCCTTTGGATTGGCCGGTCTTGTGGTGTCGCTGCTCTTTGCGCTGGAGTTCCTCGTTCCCAACCTCATCGCTGTGAATACCCTCGCCACAGAGTCCTACCTCATCCTAGCCATATGGGGCATATTGGGCTTCCTCTTCTTCCGCCATGCGCTCGTACACGATACCCATCATCGCATGGGTCGCTCCATCATCGCTTGGGCAGTGCTCTTTGGCCTCATCATCTTTACCTCTAGTGTCTGGATGCGTCAGACAACCAAGCGTGCGATAGACGAGTCCACGCAAACAATCATGTCCGCTCAAGAGGAGTATGATGCCGTCCGCTCGGACGAGATAGACTCCTTCGCACAACTGCTGGTCGACCAGAACGAGCGGATGGACGACACCCTCTTTACCTGCATCGTCGCGCAAGTGATCATGACCGTCATTGCGCTACTCATACTCTTTGACATGTATCATTACGTACAGAAGCGCGAGCGTCAGACCGAGGTAGAGCGCGCGCTAGCTGAGGAGAGCAGCCGGGCCAAGACCAGCTTCCTCTCGAACATGAGTCATGAGATACGCACGCCCATGAACGCGATCATCGGCCTCGACAGCATCGCCCTGCGAAACCCCGACCTCCCACCTCGCACCCGCGAACAATTGGAAAAGATTGGCGCCAGTGCCAATCACCTCCTCGGGCTTATTAACGACATCCTCGACATGAGCCGCATCGAGTCTGGACGCATGACGCTCAAGAACGAGGAGTTTTCGATGAGGGAGCTTCTCAACCAAGTCAACATCATCATCGGCGGACAGTGCGCGGACAAGGGCCTCCACTACAAGTGCAATATCGTGGGGGACGTAGGCGACTACTACGTAGGCGATGACATGAAGCTCAAGCAGGTGCTCATCAACATCTTGGGCAACTCGGTGAAGTTTACCGAAGCGCCGGGTGACGTGACGCTCATGGTGAGAGAGGCCAGCAGGCAGGATGACGTCTGCACGCTGCGCTTCGCCATGACCGACACAGGCGTGGGTATGGATGCAGAGTACATTCCAAAGATATTCGAAGCCTTCTCACAAGAGGACGAGACTTCCACGAACCGCTACGGCGGATCTGGGCTGGGCAT